>JBJERW010000065.1:0-8383 GCA_051882475.1 Huintestinicola sp.
TCGTTCAGGATAGTTTTTATATTTTCCTTGAATATCTCGTCAGCATAGCTCATAGAGTTTCTCCGTTCGTATAATATTTGTATAGTGTTTTATAACACTAAGGAAACGCTGAATAATGCGAAGCAATCGTTTCGCCGTTTTGAGGAACGCTCGAAATTCCGTCACTGAGAGTGTGACGAAAAACGGCTGAAACGATTTATTCAGCGCTTTCCTAATGTATTATAACATAAAAAGCGGCGGAATGCAACCGCCGCTCTTACTCATATTCGGTTAACAAAAAATCAAAGCTCAACAGGCTCAAATTCAAGTCTGATCTTAGGCAGCTTTTCCATTGTGCAGTAGTAGTTTTCTGCCCAGTCCTCGCCCTGAGAGGGGTCGTTCTCGCCGCTTGCGGGAGGCGCAAAAAGCTTGAGTGTCATATCGCATGGACCTTCAACAGGCTTCTCGAAGAATGCGCTCATAAGGTCGATAGTCTTTGCTTCGGGTGACTTGTAGAACCACTTGCCGTTTATCTCCATCATGTAGTTTCCGTCGTCCTCGAAAACCACTTCGCAGAAATGAGGGTTCTTTTCAAAGTGAAGAGGGATCGCAATTCCGTCAGCGTCCTCCGCTCCGCCCCATCTGAGTGTAACGGGGAGCTTTATCTCAGCCTTGTCCTCGGTCATTTCGGGCATGAACCATTCGCTGTGAATTATCTCCTTGTAGGTCTTCATAACAGGCTGCTCGATACCCACTTCAGGGTTGTTGGGGTCTTCTATCTCAAGACCCAGTCTTCCTCTGTCACGGAACTGATACATTGTAAAGCCGCTGAACCAGTCAGCCTTGTCATTTACAAGGATATCGCAGAATTCCTTGACCATTGCAGCCTGATCGTAAGGACCCGTAACGTCGCCGTCTGCGTTAAATTCGCTCATTACCATAGGCTTTGCCACGCCGCCGTTAAGGAACTTGTAGCGCTCAAAGCTTGCCTTTGTCTTTTCATAGGTTTCGGCAACCTTGCTTCTTGAATGAGATGTGCCGCCCTTTAATGCAACATCGAAGGGCCAGCCCCAGTGAAGAGCCATGTACTTATCAACCGACCAGATATCTGCGGCAGGGATAGTTGCCTTGAACTCCTCTTCCTTTTCCATTTCCGTCTTGCTGAGGTCTTCGATTCCGCCAATGCAGATGATAGTCTTTACATTGGGAGCATACTCGTGGATAATATCGGAGAAATGTACAAAGAAATCGCCTATCTCCTTGTAGGAGGCTCTTTTTGTGAATGAGAACCAGTCGCCTGTTGCCTCATGGTTTATCCTGAGCATCATTCTGCCGAAGGGGCGCAGATCCTTTGCAATCGCAATAAGGTGCTCGTCTGAAACCTTTGGGTCAACGGTAAGGGTAAGGGTAACGTCCTGACCGTGACGGCGGACATCTCTCATGCAGGTAAAAGGCTCGTCATTGGTATTGCCGTTAAGTCCGCCCTTGTAGGTAAAATAATCGTCGTAGGGATAATCCCACTGGAACTTGATGTCTGCGTCCTTCATGACCTCCGAGATCCTTCCGGGCCACTCCTTGTCGTTGGGGTAGTAGCAGTACATAAGGCTTATGCTTCTGTGGGGACGACCCATCTTGTGCAGGATATAGTCCTGATTAACGTATTCTCCTCTTTCGGAGCCGTCGCCAAGATCTACAGCACACTTTGCCTTTCCCATATGTACTTTGCCGATGTAAAGGTTTTCATTCATAAGTATACTCCTCCGTAAATTATTTTCTTTTAAAATCGCATATCTATCGCACGGATACGCATACTGCGCTGCGGCTGTATGCCATATCTGTGCGTAAATTCTGTTGTCAGTTGTTCATTCCGCCGCCCTGATTATTCTGTGGGTTAACGGGCTGCATTGGTTGCATAGGCTGCATAGGCTGACGCTGAGTTCCGCCCTTGACTGTGGAGCGCATTTTCTTTACCTGAGTAAGGTTTGCCGCAAGAACGCTTTCCGTCTGGGAAAGCATGTCCGCAATATAGTCGTTGGTAGCCGTTTTTATCGCCTTTGACTTTGCGACAGCCTGCTTTTCAAGCTCAGCCGCTCTCTGCTCGGCTGCCTTTGTGATCTCGTTATTTGCAACAAGAGCATTTGCCCTTGCTTCGGCACGCCTAACGATATCGTCAGCCTGACGCTTTGCGTCGTCGATTATGGACTGACGATCCGAAACTATAGTCGTAGCCTGTCTGATTTCCTGAGGGAGATTTGCCCTGATATCGTCAATACAGTGCCTGAGCTGGTTTACGTCCACAACGTTTTTGTTCGGGCTGTAGATGCACACCTTTGACTTATCCAGCACATCGTCCATCATATCAAGATAATCATCAATTACTGCCATATATATCTATTCCTTTCACATGCCTTGTCACTGTTTTTGGCTTAATCTGTCACGAATATCCTCAAGAATACACTTGGGAACGAATTTGCTGATATCTCCGCCGAAGCTTGCCACCTGTTTAACAACGCTTGAGCTGAGATACATGTTTTCGGCGCTTGTCGTAAGAAAAACAGTTTCCGCACCGTCGTAAAGGTGCTTGTTGACAAGAGCCATCTGAAATTCATACTCAAAGTCGGTGACCGCTCTCAGACCCTTTACAATGGCGACAGCGCCGACCTTTTTGACATAATCCGCAATAAGCCCCGTGCAGATGTCGACCTCCACGTTGTCGAAATCCTTAGTGACCTTTTTGATAAGCTCCACACGTTCTTCGGGAGAAAACAGCGGATTTTTCACCGCATTCACCGCCACCAGAACGATGACCTTGTCAAAAAGCTGTGACGCACGGTGTATGATATCCCTGTGTCCGAAGGTCACGGGATCGAAGCTTCCCGGACAAACTGCAATTCTCATTCCAAATCATCTCCTGCGCCGTTAAGAGGCAGCTCGTCATCATCGTCCTCGGGAAGAGGGACCTTGTAAACCGTGACCCCTACCCTTCCGTAGCGGTATGTTTTGGTCCTGCGAAGCTTTCCGTAGCTTTCGGGAAGCTCAAGACCCGTTTCATGCTCGCAGACAACGATACCTCTGTCGGACATTTTATCCGCCAGCAGCGGCATTGTTTTTTCAATAAGTCCGTTATTGTACGGCGGATCAAGCAGAGCGATGTCGAAGGTCATTCTCACATCTCTTGCGAAATCGACGCTGTCCGCAGTAGTAACTGCGCTGTCCTTGACAAATCCGGCAGCGGCGATATTTTCCTTTGTAACATTTACCGAGGCTGCGCTTTTGTCAACGAAACGGCAGTATTTTGCGCCTCTCGAAAGAGCCTCTATACCCAGCTGACCCGAACCGCTGAACAAGTCCAGCACCACGGCGCCCTCAAGATCGAAATGAATTATAGAGAAAATCGCTTCCTTTACCCTGTCGGTAGTGGGACGGACATCGTTCCCCTCAAGAGCCTTCAGCTTCTTTCCTCTTGCAGAGCCTGTAATAACACGCATATTTTTATGACCGATCCTTTCCGGGTCCTGCACTTTGGGAATACCGAAGAAGCAAAACCCTCTGCCCCGTTTTTCGGGGCACGACCTAAGAATCAAATGATTACAAAATGATTACACTTTACTATTATAACCTAAAAAAACCGTTTTGTCTATAAGCTTGCGCAAATTTTTATAAAATATTTTGCACAAATTTATAAACCTCCTCGGCAACAGTCATGCTGACCCCTGCCGCAGCGGCGATATCTTCGGGGGACGCCTTCTTCATATTCTCCACCGTCTTGTAGACGGTAAACAGCTTCACCGCTTTTTTCTCGCCTATCCCCTTTATCTTTGTTATCTCCATTTCAAAGGAATTTTTCCTGTGCTTTTTCCGCTGATAATCAATGGCGAACCTGTGCACCTCGTCCTGTATCCTCGTTACAAGCATGAATGCCGATCTCGTGTCGGAAATGGCGATCTCACCGCCGCTTCCCGTTATCGCCCTGGTGCGGTGATTGCTGTCCTTGACCATGCCGAAAAGGGGGATATCAATATCCATTTCGTACAGCACCTCGGAAACAGCCGCCAGCTGATTTCTTCCGCCGTCAAGGAGAATAAGGTCGGGCAGCCGCTTGAAGCCCTCGTCCGTTTCGTTTTCGTCAAGGTAATGGGTAAACCTGCGGCGGACGACCTCCTGCATGCAGGCAAGGTCGTTCTGAGTCTGATTTTCCTTCATGGAAAATCGCTTGTATGCCTTTTTGAGAGGACGGCCGTTCTCGAAAACTATCATTCCCGCAACCATGCTTGACGAGCCTAAGTTGGATATATCGTAGGATTCGATGTAAAGGGGAGTTTTTTTCAGTCCCAAAAGCCTTGCAAGCTCTTCGAGAGCCGCAATTTCCTTTGCCGTCCTGCCCACTCTCATTGAAAGGTACTCCTCCGCATTGGCTCTTGCTATCTCCGCAAGACGAAGATAACGTCCCCTCTGAGGGCAGCTAAGCTCCACCGCATGACCCGAACGCTCTCTTAACAGCCGCTCCACGTCCTCTGTATCCTCAAGAGGAACGCTCACAATAACATTCCTCGGTATCTCCCTTCCTCCGCTGTAATACTGAGTTATAAAATCCTCCAGCATGGCGTTTTCGCTGTCGTCCTCGCCGAGGAAATATTCGTCCCTGTCAAAAAGCCTGCCGCTGCGGTATTTGATTATCGCCGCACAAGCCTCACCGCCGTTTCGTGATATTGCCACAGCGTCGGTATCGGGGAGCCTGTCCTTGATGATATCCTGAGAATCCGCCGCCTTTGTAATGGCATTTATTCGGTCACGGAGCTTTGCGGCATATTCAAAATCAAGATTTTCTGCGGCAGCGTTCATCTGAGCGGTCATGCGCTCAACGGACGCACCCGAACCGTCACGGATATAAGCCTCCGCCTCCTCAACTATCCTTGCGTAATCCTCCTCGGAAACCGCACCCGTACAAACGCCCATGCACTGCTTTATGTGATAATTCAGGCAGGGACGCCCCTTATTGATATCACGGGGAAAAACACGCTTGCAGGTGGGGAGCATAAAAAATCTGTTAGCCTCGGTCACCGCCTGCCTTGCCACAAACCCGCTTGTGTATGGTCCGAGATAAGTCCCCGGCTTCGACTTTGTGACCTCGGAGGTTATACGGGAAAAGGGCGGCGGCGAAATTCTTATATAGCTGTACCCCTTGTCGTCCTTGAGCAGAATATTGTACTTGGGAGTGTGCTGCTTTATCATGGAGCATTCAAGCACAAGTGCCTCGTACTCCGACCCTGTGACAATAAAATCGTAATCGTAAACATTCTCAACCATTTTTGCGACCTTGGGAGTATGGTTGGGAGTTTTGCAGAAATATGATGTCACACGGTTCCTGAGATTTTTCGCTTTCCCTATATAAATAATATGTCCCGATTTATCCTTCATCTGATACACACCGGGAGCGGTGGTCAGACGGGCGGTTTTATCCCTGAGATAGGGCAGACGTTCATTCATTGGAAGCTAATGTTCTCCTTTTGAAAAAATTCATTTGTACCATTTTATCATTATTCGCAGCAAATGTCAAATCATAGCCCTGTGGCGAAAAAAACCGCTCCGCAGAAAAGCTTCTGCGGAGCGTACGAAATTATTATTTAAGTATGTTCACGGATCGATCAGTTGTTTCTTGCTTTCTTAACAGCGGAAATGGTTCCGACTGCAAGAACTGCAAATGCAACAGCCGCAGGAACAGTTTCAGCTGCGGACGATGCTGTGCCTTCGGACTCAACGCCCTGAGCCGCAGAAACGTCCTCAACAACATCTGTCTTTACCGAATAAGCAACGTAAGAACCGCCGCTTGTAACATCAAATGCAAATGTGCGGTCTTCTGAAACAGTGCCGTTTTCAACAACGGAAAGCTTGTCGCTCTTTATCTTGGCTGCAACAGCGTCAAGGTTCTTGGAACCGCCTCTGAATGTTACTGTGATCGTAAGCTTTTCAATAGCCTTGAAAGGAGCGGACTTTACCTTAAAGCCTCTTGTTTCAACAGCGCCTTCAACGTCATACTTGAATGCTGTTACAGAGAGGTCGATATCCTCAAAGCTTGCATCGGGGTCGATATCGTCGGAATTTACCGAAACATTGATTCCGAGATCCTCGAAAACAAATGTAACTGTTACATTGCTCTTGGAGCTGAGAGTTTCAAGCATATCTGCTGTGAGAACTCCGTCGGAGTCGAGAACATAGATCTCGTCGCCGGACTTTGCGGATTTGAGTGCAGTTGCAAGGTGTGCGCCATCTGTTGTGTTCTTGTCGGCATATCTTGCTGTGCCGCCGTTTCCGCCGCCGCTGGGCAGACGGTAATCAATGTCAAAGGGATTGTTTCCGCCGCCTGTGTATCCCTTGGTTGTGCTGTCCTTGTTATCATCGTCGTTATTGTCATCGTCATCATCATCGTCGTCGTCATCATCATCGTCGTCGTCATCATCATCGTCGTCGTCATCGTCGTCGTCATCATCGTCATTGATGTTTTCTTCAACAGTTACATAAAGAGTGAATGTAAAGCTGTCGGAAGGCTCGCCGGAAGCGCCGAGAGTGAAGTTGGGATAGAATACATCTTCTTCATCAATGTAATCTGCAACATCTACAGTTACCTCAAGCTCGTATTCGCCGCCCTCTTCAAGAGCTTCGGGAAGCTCGATGGTATATCCAAAGCTTGAAAGTGTATCCTCGATGCTTCTGGAAGGATCTGTAGCTTCAAGCTCAACAACGAAATCGTCGATACCGTTACATATGGTTTCTCCAATTTCAAAAGGGTCAGTTGAAGCAGCGGTGTAAGGAAGGTCAAGGGTCTCGGGAGATACGCCGTAATCAATGTAGTAAGCAGGTACGTAGAATTCCTCAACAGTGATATCGCTTGCAGCAGAGAAAATGCTGCCGCCTGTTGTAAGAGTAGCTGTAATTGTAGCAGTACCCTCGCTCTGAGCGGTTACAAGACCGTCAGCGCTTACGGAAGCAACGGCAGGATCGCTTGAAGAGAAGGATATATCATAAGTATCTGCGGAATTTGCGGGAACGGGAGCAGCGGTCAGCTGAACCGTATTCTTGCCGCTCTGGAGATAGATAGTCTTTGCTGTGGGAGTTAATGTAACGCCGGAGATGTGGTCGGAAACAGTAACTGTGCATTCTGCCTTAACAGAGCTGTCTGCTGCAAGAGCACAGGTGATCGTTGCTTCGCCTGCGGCAACAGCTGTTACCTCGCCGTTCTCGTCAACAGCTGCAACAGCTTCATCGCTTGAAGACCAGATAACGCTGTCGTCGGTTGCGCCTGCGGAGAACGAAGGAGTAAGTGTGGCTGTTTCATCTGTTCCGAGAGCCATTGTGCTGTCAATAGTGATAGATGTGGGCAGCTTATAGATAAGTGTAGGCTTGATAGTTGCGGAAATTGAAGCAGAGTCGCCTGCTGCAACCATGTTTACGTCATCGTAGATCTGAACGCCGATAGAAGAATAGCTGTCGGCAGTGATCTGAGATGTGAGCATATAAACGCTGAATGTCTTGGAAGCTTCCGTAACGCTTGTTGCATTTGTTCCGGAAGTCCATGCCCATGTAGGATCTCCCTCCTGAGCATAAGGCTGGATCTTAAGGTTTTCAAAGGTTGCGTCGCCGCTGAGGCTTGAAACCGTAACATCATACTTTATAGCGTCAAATTCAGCAAGATAGTCTGCAACTGAACCGTAATATGCATCAGCGGCAGCTCCCGAAATAAGGGAAAGAGCATTTGTATTCCATGTGTTTCCGCTTAATCCCCATGTTTCCTGAACAGCTGTTATTGTGCTTGATTCGGAATATTCGGAAAGCTCAACATTACCTGTGGGTGGAACGGGATCCTGTGACTGAACCTTTACAATTTCAATTGAATCAAGAGTTACTGCCGTGAACTGACACGCTTGAATATTTCCTCCGATTCCGCCCCAACTTGTAAGTGCAAAATCGGAAATATTAGCATAGGACACCGCTGATGAAGACGTACTTGAAAGGTTTGGTACAAATAAAACCTCAAAATCACCATCACCTGTATTGTTATACCATTTGATAGCGCTTGCCCAATTATAATTTGTCCAGCCCCAGCTAACCATATCCTCAAGTGTGTTTCCGCTTGCAGTGCCTAAACCACTCATTGACACCTTAACGTAAACATCGCTGTCGGTCATCCATGATTCATCAACCCCAACAGATACCCAGCTGCCATTCTGCCATGTGCCTGTAAATGAAGTTGTTGCTGTACTGAGGTCAACAGTCGCAAGAACAGTTTCCTGTCCTGTTGGCGTTTCTGACAATACTTCTGCACTTGCCGTCATAGGCATAACCGCCGCAGTGGTAAGCGCCAGCGCCGATGCTGTCAAAGCTGCAAGAACTTTTTTCAGCTTCATAA
>JBJERW010000066.1:0-35084 GCA_051882475.1 Huintestinicola sp.
AATTTTTTTGTTTTGAGATTTTTTTGTATAATATAAATGTCAAGTAATTGATAATAATAGTTTAAGGAGGTCTTAAAGTATAGCTATGCAAAATACAAGACGTTACACAAAAACCAGCGCACACAAAATCCAAGACCAATCAAGCCAGATGATTGCTCGCATCGGGAAAGACCAGCTGCACGCATTAGAGGAAAAACACGGAGTTGAAATCACTCCACAAAACCTCTATCAAATCTTTCCTGCAGATTTTGTGCTTGACACTATCTGCCCGATTCTTAAAAACATTAACGACAAGAAGCTAATTAACGCTGTTGTCAAGAAGACACTTGAGAAAATGAAAAACGCACAACACAAAAAAAGCTACTGGAAAATCGTTCAAGCATTAAGCTAATTCGAATGCTTTTCCGTCTTTATCTGCTTGAACCACTGCATTATATTATTTAAAATTCGCCCGTTCCGACTATCTATGAGTAGTTGGGGCGGGCGCCTTCCTTTTATACAAGTATTTTCAAAAAGCAGTGGGATAAGATTATATTCATAAAAATATGGCTGCTACACAAAAAATGTAACAGCCATAGTAAACAAAAATCTTCCGCCCACTTTCGAAAGTAATATTGGGGGATACCTACATTATATCAAATGATGCTTTGCCAACAAAATATGCCAGAAAGATAACATTGGATAGGTCAATAATCGCTTAGTCAGTACACATCAATGCATTTCGTACTCAAAAACAAATCCCCTCCGTACTCCATCGCGTACTCCAAATCAAAATTGGAGTACGTTTAGAGTACGCAAGGGGATATTTTTCGTTATTGAGTACGCTCGGTCAATTTAGCCAATTGAGCAAACCACGTAGATTAGCCCTTCATAGCCTCTTCAACCGCAACCGCACAAGCAACAGTAGCACCAACCATAGGATTGTTGCCCATGCCGATAAGACCCATCATCTCAACGTGAGCGGGAACGGAAGAAGAACCTGCGAACTGAGCGTCGGAGTGCATTCTTCCCATTGTATCTGTCATACCGTAGGAAGCAGGACCTGCAGCCATGTTATCGGGGTGGAGAGTACGTCCTGTACCGCCGCCGGAAGCAACGGAGAAGTACTTCTTGCCCTTTTCAACACATTCCTTCTTGTATGTACCTGCAACAGGGTGCTGGAAACGTGTGGGGTTTGTGGAGTTACCTGTGATGGAAACGTCAACGCCTTCCTTCCACATGATTGCAACGCCCTCTGTTACGTCATTTGCACCGTAGCAGTTAACCTTAGCTCTGGGTGAAGCGGGATCCTTGGAGTAGCACTTTCTGAATACTTCCTTAACCTCGCCTGTGTAGTAATCCATCTCTGTTTCAACATATGTAAAGCCGTTGATACGAGCGATGATCTGAGCTGCGTCCTTGCCAAGACCGTTAAGGATAACTCTGAGGGGTTCCTTACGAACCTTGTTTGCCTTTTCAGCGATACCGATAGCGCCCTCTGCGGCAGCGAAGGATTCGTGACCTGCAAGGAATGCGAAGCACTTTGTTTCTTCTTCGAGGAGCATCTTGCCGAGGTTGCCGTGGCCAAGACCAACCTTACGCTGATCTGCTACAGAACCGGGGATACAGAAAGCCTGAAGTCCCTCGCCGATAGCTGCTGCAGCGTCGGCAGCTCTTGTGCAGCCCTTCTTGATAGCAATGGCACAGCCTACTGTGTAAGCCCACTTAGCGTTTTCAAAGCAAATAGGCTGAATGCCTTCAACGAGCTTGTAGATGTCAAGACCCTTAGCCTTTGTTACCTCTGCAGCCTCTTCAATAGAATTGATACCGTACTGAGCGAGAACAGCAAGGACCTGCTTTTCTCTTCTTTCATATGATTCAAATAAAGCCATTGTAGTGTTACCTCCTTATTAAATTACTGCTTTCTGGGGTCGATGATCTTAGCAGCGTCCGCAACACGGCCATACTGACCCTTAGCCTTTTCAAAGGCTGTGTTAGCGTCGTCGCCGCCCTTGATGAAGTCCATCATCTTGCCGAAGTTTACGAACTGGTAGCCGATGATCTCGTCATCTTCATTAAGAGCGATACCTGTAACATAACCGTCAGTCATTTCGAGGTAACGGGGACCCTTTGCAAGTGTGCCGTACATTGTGCCGACCTGTGAACGAAGGCCCTTTCCGAGGTCCTCAAGGCCTGCGCCTACAACAAGACCGCCTTCGGAGAATGCGCTCTGTGAACGGCCGTATACGATCTGGAGGAACAGCTCTCTCATAGCTGTATTGATAGCGTCACAGACAAGGTCTGTGTTGAGAGCTTCGAGAATTGTTCTGCCGGGAAGGATCTCGGCAGCCATAGCTGCGGAATGAGTCATACCGGAGCAGCCGATAGTTTCAACGAGAGCTTCCTGGATAACGCCGTCCTTAACGTTGAGAGAAAGCTTACATGTACCCTGCTGAGGAGCACACCAGCCGATACCGTGTGTAAAGCCGGAAATATCCTTGATCTCCTTAGCCTTTACCCACTTTGCTTCTTCGGGGATTGGAGCCGCACCGTGTGCAACGCCCTGTGCCACGGGGCACATTGTTTCAACCTCATGAGAATAGATCATAATTAGTTACAAACTCCTTTCAGTTTTTGCTGCGCTTATCAGAAGGGATCTTACGCACCGGCTGCATAACGGGCGAGCCTGTCCGAATGAAGTCATCGGCTTGCGTTCTTATCCGATCTTTCGCATACACGTACATTATACATGATAATCTCGCAAAAATCAAGACTGTTTTTGATATTTTTACATAACCTTTAATTTTTTGCAGGCAGGCTGAGCCTGCACCCAACCGTTTCATAGTTATTTTTAAACTGAAAGTTCTTGGCTCGGTAACGTTACAAACAGTGAACCGTTACTTTTTGACAGGCTGAGCCTGCACCCAATCGGCAGCAGGATACTGCACCCTATCGTTCTGTTAGTTCGTTTGGGCATTATAGTTCTTGGCTCGGTAACGGTACTTGTTTTGTATCCGTTGCCGAGTTTTTTCTTTTAGTTTTATTTGAATATGTAAGTTGTTTCGTTACCCTTTTAGAAACTGATACTTTTATATTTTTTTCGTATCTATTTTAAATAGAATAGTTATTTCATTGCCCACGAGGGGGGAACCTATATGGAAGAAGGAAAAAGAAAATCCGCCAAAAATCGGCATTTCCTTCTTCCCTAACGGTTTCCCCCTCGTGCTCCCCCTTCCCTTTAACCTATTATCCTTTGCCGATTTTTCCGTTCTTGCGAGTCGTAAGTTGCAGCGTTCGTAAGCTGCGCTTACGAAGGTAAGATACGGAATTACTATTTCAAAAAGGCAAGGCGTTTTTCTGTTTCAGAAACAAGTACCGAGTAAGATAACGGAAGGTTCTTCCCATTGTCACGCAGTATACACTATTACGGAGTAAAAACGATTACTGAGCTAACCTAACACTATGATAATCCAAGGTAAAAAAAGAAAAATTTACAGCTGTATAAGCCGTCGGGCAATGAAAGAGCATAGCCTAAAGGGGGAGAGGTTTAGGGAAAGGGAGTGCAGAGGGAAAACCGCAAGGAGAGGGGGGAGGCGGCTGCGTCCGTAGCGCTCCGAGCGCTCCCCCCCTCTCCTGAAGGTTTTCCCTTTGCAGGGGAACGAATTATCTAACATAACAAAAACAATACAGAAAAGAACAAAAACTATACTTACCAAAACGGGCAATGAAATATCTATACAAATTCAGAAAAACAAGCAGAAAAAAGCTCGGCAACGGGTACAAAACAAGTACCGTTACCGAGCCAAGAATTATGTCGTCACAATAAACTTTGAAACGAGAGGGTGCAGCATCATGCTGCCTCAGCCTGCCCTGCCCGTTGACATTCACACCATCAGATGATATAATTTTAACAAATAATCCGATACACTCAGCGGAGGGAACAGAAAATGGGTCTGAAGCTTTATTACGGCAACCCCGGAACGGGAAAATCCTATGCAATGATGGACGATATCCGCACAAAAGCGGCGGAGGGCGGAAAAGTATGCGTTATCGTCCCCGACCAGTTCACCTTTGAATATGAACGAATGCTGTACAGCCACCTCGGCTGCCGCCTTTTTAACAAGGGAAATACCGAGGTGCTCTCCTTTACAAGGCTTGCCGAAAGGATAGCCGCCTGCTCCGCCGAGCGCTTTCCCTCAAAAAGAAAGGGAAACCCTCCCCCTGCGGACGGTACGGTGAAAAATGCGGTAATGTACCTTGCGCTGAAAAGCATTGCCGAAAACGAAGGCTTCCTTTTCTTCGGCAGACAGGCAAAAAAGCCGTCCTTTGTCAGAACGGCGCTTTCAATGCTCTCCGAGCTTATCTGCGGAGGAGTGACCGAGGACGTTATGGCGGAGCTTGCAGGGAAAGCTCCCGAGAATTTCCGTGACAAGCTCTCGGACATCTCACTGATATACACAAAATACACCTCCGTCATGGCGGAAAAAGGCTACCGTGACAGTCTGCTTAACCTGCTCAGCCTTTCAGACGCCGCATCGGAGGCGGAGATAAGCGGATTTTTTGACGGAATGTATGTCTATCTCGACGAGTTCAAAAGCTTTACGGGAGATCAGTTCGGGCTTATAAACGCCATGCTCCCACGCTGCGCCCAGGTCACCGTCTGCATGACGACCGACGACCCTGCCGCTTCGGGGAACACGCCCTTTGCGTCCGTTGCGGAAACCTGCGGAAAGCTTTACTGCGCCGCAGAAAAATATCATGTTCCCTTTGAGAAGAGAGAGTTTACCGAAAACAAACGCTTCAAAGCTCCCGAGCTTGAGCACGCCGCAAAGAACCTTTTCCGCTCCCGCCCCCACAAATTCGAGGGCAGCGCCGACAGCATCACATACGTAAAAGCCGCAGACCTGTACGCCGAATGCGAATACGTCTGCGCCGAGATACGCAGGCTTGTCTGCGAGGAAAAAACGGGACTTCATTACAGCGACATCGCCGTGCTCAGCCGCTCCATGGGTGACTGCATAAGCGTTCTGGAATCTGCCTTCGACAGGTATGAGATACCCTTTTACTCCGACAGAAAGCCTCCTGCCTCCTACAAGCCTCTGATGCTGTTCATAACCTCGGCGCTGGAGCTTGCCGCCGCCAAGGATATTTCCACCGAGGCAATGCTCCGTTATCTTAAAACAGGTCTTTCGGGGATAAGCGGCGATGATATATCAAAGCTTGAAAACTACTGTTACAGCTGGGACATTGACGGAAAAATGTGGGACGAAAGCTTTCCCGATGATGATATTGAAGCGATACGTCTTGCGGCGGTCGCTCCTCCTCAGAAGCTTGCGGAGGTCTGCGGCGGAGGAAAGCCTGTTACGGGCAGCGTTATTTGCGAGGGGATACGTGAATTTATCGGCAGCACCCACGCCGAAGAGATACTTCTCAGCGATATCGAGGGCAGCAGGATATCAGATGCCGAAGCTGCGGACGCTGTAAGGGAACACGAACGCCTTGCAAACGACCTTGACAAGCTGCTTTCCGACCTTGAAAGCGTTCTCGGCAGCGAAACGCTGACCCTTGACCGTTTCGGGGAGATATTCATGCTCTCCGCTCAGGACATAACCCTTGCTTCTCCACCATTATCCCTTGACGCAGTTTATGCGGCACAGTCCGACCTTGCAAGGCTTTCTTCCCCGAAGGTCGTATTTGTGCTGAGCGCTGCGGACGGTATTCTGCCCTGCACCGATGTTGACAAAAGCGCCTTCACCGACAACGAACGGGAATTTTTCGTCAGAGAGCATTTCGAGCTTTCGGGCGGAACAAGGAGCCGTCTTGCGGAAGAAAAATTCGTTGCATACAAGGTGCTGACCTCCCCTTCGGAAAGGCTTTACATATCCCGTCCCTGCTTCGATACGGCAGGAAAGCCCCTTTACCCCTCCGCCGTCATAGAGAGAATGTGCGGATACATTCCCGGCATAAAAAAGACGGACGCCTCGGAGCTTGGAACTGTCTTTTTCAGCACCACCGAGCGCTCTGCCTACACCGCTCTTATCGAAAGCGGAAGGAAGGGCGACCCCCAATGGGAAGCGGTAAAAAAATGCCTTTCGGAAAATGATTTCTACTCACGGAGATTTGCATATCTTGACTCGCTGAAAAGCGGCGAAGGTCACTGTGTAAACGACAAGCAGCTTATGGAAAAGCTTTTCGGCAAGTCTATGAAAATATCCGCATCACGTTTTGAGGACCACAGCAGCTGCCCCTTCATGTTCTTCTGCAAATCGGGACTGAAACTCTATCCTCTGCAAAAGAATACGCTTAACGCCGCAAACCTCGGAAATGTCATGCACGCAGTCCTTTGCGGACTTATGCGCTCCCACACAAAAAGCGAGTTCCTGTCCATGGACGAAAAGGCTCTCCGTGAACAGATAACCGCCCTGTCAGGCAGCTATGTCAAGGAAAACATGAAGGATAATTTCGGAAAGAAAAAAAGCTTCTACTTCTATCTTGATATAATGACCGAAACCCTCCTTATCGCCCTCATGCACATTCAGAGAGAGCTGAACGCTTCGGAATTTATACCCTCCGCCTTTGAGCTGCCTATCGGCTATTCCGAGGACGGTGCGCCAATCCTTATCGACATCGACGGAGAGCACAGCCTGCGCTTTATCGGCACGGCTGACCGTGTTGACGAGTACACCGCCCCCGACGGCGAAAGATATATCCGTATCCTCGACTACAAAACGGGCATAAAGGACTTCGACCTTACACAGCTGCCCTTTGGCATAAACATGCAGATGTTTTTCTACCTTTTCGCACTGACCGACTCGGAAAACGGCGGAAAATACACAGGCTGCCGTCCTGCGGGAGCGCTGTATGCGCCGATAAAATATCCTCACCTTGACAAGAACCGTGAGGATGCCCCTCCCCCCGAGCTTACTGCGGATAAGGAGCTTAAGCTGAAAGGAATAGTTCTCGGAACAAAGGACATTGCAGGGGCAATGGAAAAGGATATCTGCGGAAACTATATCCCCGTGAAGCTGAAAAAGGACGGAACGTTCGATTCAAGATCAATGAGCCACCTTGTAACGGAAAATATGCTTTCAAGGATAAACGACTACTCAAAGCAGCTGCTTAAAAAGCTGGGCGAAAGCATATACAGCGGAGAAGTCCCCGCAAGTCCCCTTCAAACCAAAAGCTGCCGTCTGTCCTGCGGCTTCTGCGATTACAGGGAGATATGCGGAAATTACCCCGAAACAAAGGTAAGGGACGTTTCGGACATCGACGAGAACATGTTCATTTCGGACAATGACAATACGGGAAAGGAGCAGGAGGAAAATGGCTAATTCATGGACAAGCAGTCAGCTTGAAGCTATTGAATCAAAGGAACACGCCGTTGTCGTATCGGCGGCGGCAGGCAGCGGAAAAACTGCTGTGCTTATCGAAAAGCTGCTTAGGATATTATCCGACAGGGAAAATCCCGTCCCTGCCGACAGGATAGCCGTTGTGACCTTCACAAACGACGCCGCCTCACAGATGAAGCAGCGCCTTTCGGACGCCCTTGCGGCGGCTTCCGAAAACGATCCCGACAACGACTGGCTCATTATGCAGCAGTCACTTGTTCAAGGGGCGAAAATATCCACCATAAGCTCCTTCTGCTTTAACCTGATAAAGGAGAACATCAGCCTTACAGACATCGACCCTGCTTTCAGGATAGCCGAGCCTGCGGAGGAGGATATCATCGTGGGAAAGGCTATCGAAAACACCGTTGAGCGTCGGCTTGAAGCGGAAACCGACCAAAACGGCGATGTTCATGTGCTGACGGATTTTTTCTCTCCGGGAGCAAAAAATATAAACTCCCTTTCAAATCTGTTGCAGCTGCTTAGGAGAAATATTCTGGCTCTGCCCTTCGGGGAACGGTTCATGGAAAAATGCGTCAAGGCATACGCAGACCCGCCCGACACCGACAGCGACCCTATGATAAAGCTGTATCTGAGCGGCGTTGCGGAGAAGCTGAAAACGGCTCTTTTCATCTCCGAAAGATGCTGCGAAAATATAGTCAAAGCCTACGCCCCCATTTCGGGAGCGGACAAAAAGACGGACGAAAAGATAGCCAAGACCGCAGACATATTCAACTCCGACCGTCAGCTTATCGCAAAGCTCATTCAGCTTACAGGTTCCCCGTCGGAATACTTCGGCAGAAAGGCTGAGGTAAAGTTTGACAGGCTCACCTTTTACGACCCATACAAAAAGGATCTCGACCCCACCGAACACACTCCCCTTTTTGCCGCTCTCAGCGAACGGTGCAAGGCGGACAGGGATAAATACAAAAAGATAGTTTCCGAGGCAGCGTCCACCTTTACCCTTGCGCAGATAGCCGACGATTATGCCGTTCACGCAGACATATGCAAAAGGCTTTTCTCCCTTCTGACGGACGTGCTTGCGGAGGAAAAAAAGCTCAAATCGGAGAAAAACGTCCTCGGCTTTTCCGACGCCGAGCAGACGGCAGTTTCCCTGCTCTGCCGATGCAATGAGGACGGCAGCATAACAAAGACTCCTCTTGCAAAAGAGCTTTCCGATTATTTCGCCATAGTCATGATAGACGAATTTCAGGATTCAAACGCCATTCAGGAGCTTATATTCCGCATGATATCCCACGGCGGCAGCCCCGAAAGTGCGGGAGATAATTTCTTTGCCGTGGGAGATATCAAGCAGTCCATATACCGTTTCAGGAACGCCGACCCGAGAATATTCCGCCGCAATCTTGTGCAGTCCGTCCCCTATTCCGAAGCAAAGGAGGGCGAGAGCGCATATGTGCTCCTCAACAAAAACTTCCGAAGCAGCGAGGGTGTGGTAAGCTTTGTAAACGCCGTGTTCGGAGCGATAATGAGCGCAGAAAACGGCGGCATAGATTACGGCAGCGACGATATGCTTGTCAAAGGCTCGGACATTACATTCGACAAACCCACAGAGCTTATAATGATACCCCCTGCCGATGCTGAGCTCTCCGAGGAGGACAAGGCTCTTTCGGAAAATGATGATGACAGCGAGGACAATGAGGACAGCGCAGACAGCAAAATTACCGCCGATGATGTTCTCGAAGCAAAGGCGGCGGCAAACCGCATAAAAAGGCTTCTTGCCGAGGAAACCGTCCCCGACAGGGGCGGAATGAGAAAATGCCTTCCCTCGGACATATGCATTCTTATGCGAAACACCGCAAAGATACCGCTTTTCATAAAATATCTTGAAAAAGCAGGCATTCCCGCAGGTGGCGACGCCGTTGAAAGCTATCTTGCCTCAAGGGAGATATCGGTGCTCATAAATCTGCTGAGAGCCGCCGATAACCCCACCCTCGATATCCCTCTGACGGCAGTGCTCATGTCCCCCATGTTTATGTTCACGGCGGAGGATATGGCACGGCTGAGAGTTCTGGACTATACATCTGTGTACGCTGACCTGTCTGCTGCGGCTGACCTGTCTGCTGCGGCTGAGGGCGGTGAGGATATACCCGAAGGCTTTGCGGCAAAATGCAGGGATTTTCTGAAAATATTCGGGGAGATACGGCAGTTTGCCGCCTCAAACAGCACCGAAAAGCTTATCAGATATATTTACGACCGCACGGATTTTCTTGCCGCCGTGTCGGTCTACAAGGACAGTGCCAAAAAGAAAGCCAATCTCCGCCTGCTCCCCGTCTACGCCGCCGAATATGACAAAAGCGGTTCGGGAGGACTGAGCGGCTTTGTGCGGAAGATAAACGCCATGACGGAAAAGGGCAAGGATTTCTCCGCCGCTTCGGCGATAAGCGAGGACGGCGGCGGAAAGGTTGCCATAAAGACTATCCACAAATCAAAGGGACTTGAATATCCCTTTGTATTCCTCTGCCAGATGCACACCCATTTCAACAAGACCGATCTTTCAAACAGCTTCATGTTCAGCTCCGACTACGGCGCAGCGTTCAGCATAACCGACTCCGCCCGTGCCGCTGCATATACCTCCTTCCCTCGAGAGGCGGTAAAGGCTGAAAAGGAAAAGGCGCTTCGGGACGAGGAAATGATGCTGTTCTATGTGGCGCTGACAAGAGCAAAATTACAGCTGTTCATCACAAGGCAGCAGAGCAAAAGGGCATTGTCCGACAGGCAGCTTGCGGCGAGCCTGTGCACCTGCGGAGGCTTAAATCAGGATATTGCGGTATCCTCGGGTTCGTCCATGGATATGTGGCTTGAAGCGGCTTTATCGGGCTTTGAAGAAGCGGACGGCACTCTTACCCAGGGAAATTGCAAAGTGATCATAACAAATGGCGAAGCTGCCGCAGTCGGTTCCGATGCAGAGCATGAGGAGGATACCACGTCCGAGGACAGGACAAAGGAGATCGAACGGTTCTGCGCAGAATATCACAGGAAGCAGCAGACATATTATGACCTGACACTTTCAAAGACAGCCGCCAAGCTGACCGTTTCGGAGATAGCAAAGAAAAATATGTCCCCTGCCGACAGGATATACATTCTCGGAAAAAGGGACACGGGCAAAGCACGCAGATATCCTGCGGGAATGAGCGCCGCAGAAGCGGGAACGGCTGTCCATGCATTTATGCAGAATGCCGACCTGCTGCATATCGCCGCCGCTCCCGAAGGCCGCCGCAGGGACGCTGTGACCGAGGAAGCACTCAGGCTTGCGGACAAGACTCTGCTTACCGATATGCAGGCAAAATGCGCCGACCCCGACCTTATCCTGCCCTTTTTTGAAACGGAGCTTTTTGCAAGGCTGAAAAAATCGTCGAATGTGCTCAAAGAAAAGAAATTTCTTGTAAAAATTTCCGATCTTTCACTTGACGATAGCGACCTTTTAGTTTATAATGGTACAGAGGGAATGCTGCAGGGCGTTGCCGACTGCCTTTTTGAGGAAGAGGACGGCTGGGTGCTGATAGATTACAAGACCGACCGAGGCTCTTCACCCCGGCAGCTTACTGAAAAATATTCACGGCAGCTGAAGCTTTATGCAAGGGCACTGTCGCTTATCCTTGACAAGCCCGTCAAAGAAGCGTTCCTGTATTCATTTGCATTGGGCGTGTCCGTAAAGACCGATATACTGTAAACGGCGAACATAACATATAAATCTAAGACGAAAGGATTTGAATCCCCATGCCAGAGCCTGTCAGAAATCAGAACAATCCGCCGAGGAATCCTAACCGCAGTCAGCCTGCGAGAAGACCCTCTTCCCCTCCGCTGATAAACGGAAACGTTATCGCTGCGGTCATTCTCGGAGTATGCATAATCATTGCGGGAGTCAATATAAAAAGCTCTCTCACAAAGCTTACCGCAGCCGTTACCGAGCAGACCTTCGCCTCAAATTACAGCTCTCCGAGCACCATCACCGTGAACAACTCCGCTCAGAAGCAGTATTTTACCGAGGACGAGGCAGCGGCATATCTTAACATCTCCGCAGACGAGGTTAAGGCGGCTATCGCAAAGGGAGAAATAGAACAGTATATCAAGACCTCCACGGGCTATTCCATCTCAAAAACATATCTGGACAAGTATTTCGACCAGAAATCCTATGAGATCATGGTGAAAAATTCCGAGGCTGCACAGTCTTCGGACGAATCCTGAGAAAAAATTTAAAAAAAGTCTTGACAAACGGGAAATTCTGTTGTATAATATCAAAGTTGAATGTCTGCAAGGTTACTGCGGATGTTTGGCAAAGGATATAAAAATAAAGCAGAGCTTCCGTTCTCACCGTACCGCAAAGGCGTATACGGTCAATATTTCAGAGTTTCACGCAAACTCATTCGGGCGAGCCTTCCGTTATTGCGGCAAGGGTGCGTCTGTGTGGGAGTGCGGATATTCGGGGAATTATCGGCGGAGCTTAAAATGCTCTGCCGTTTTTTATTTTGAAGCTGTCGGCAAGACAGGTTCGCAATGTTAATTTTCAGTTTTATTTGATTATTTGGGGGTGCTCGCCATAGCAAGCAAGGACAGCAAAGAGCTTCAAATCAATGAAGAGATCCGTGACAAGGAGATCAGAGTAATCGGTGACGACGGCAGTCAGCTGGGACTTATGTCCGCAAAGGACGCTCAGAAGCTGGCGATCGAAAAGGATCTCGACCTCGTCAAGATCGCTCCGCAGGCCGTTCCGCCTGTATGCAAGATCATGGATTACGGCAAATATTGTTTTGAACAGGCTAAGCGTGAAAAGGAAGCAAAGAAAAACCAGAAGGTAGTGGAGATCAAGGAGATCCGCATGAACTCCACCATCGACACTCACGATTTTGAAACAAAGGTAGCTCAGGCGATCAAGTTTCTTAACGGCGGCGATAAGATCAAGGTTTCCGTTCGTTTCCGCAAGCGTGCCATCGCTCATCCGCAGCTTGGCGAGGAACTGCTTGAACAGTTTAAAGCTGCCTGCGCAGAAGCAGGCGTAGTTGAAAAACCGGCAAAAATGGAAGGACGTGCGCTCGTCATGTTCGTTTCACCCAAGTCGGCAAAGTAAACACTGCCGTATTTTCAAATTGACTGTAAGAAACTGTCTTCATAAGAAATGTGTGCGGATTTTCGAGCATAACTTTGTTGCAGGCAAGGATTTTTAACGCAGTCTGCGGTAAAATTCGCCGAAAAGACGAGCGCATAGCTTTGTGAAGACAGGTTCTGAAATAATCTTAAGGAGGACATTTCCATGCCAAAGCAGAAGACTCATTCAGGCGCTAAGAAGCGTTTCAAGGTTACAGGAACAGGTCTTGTAAAGTATCAGAAGACCAACAAAAGGCACAGACTCACTCAGAAGGATCACAAGCGCAAGAGAATCGCTCGTAACATGGGCGTTTGCGGTTCCGCAAATGCAGCTACACTCAAGGAGCTTATGCCTTACAAGTAATCGGTAAGGACAATGCGCATTTACGTGAACACAATAAACATATGGAGGTAAAATGATATGGCTCGTGTTAAGGGAGCAATGGCTACTCGTAAGAGAAGAAATAAAACATTAAAGCTTGCTAAGGGTTACTGGGGCGCAAAGAGCAAGCATTTCAAGATGGCTAAGGAAGCCGTAATGAAGTCCGGCAACTATGCATACATCGGCAGACGCCTCAAGAAGCGTGATTTCAGAAAGCTCTGGATCACAAGAATTTCCGCAGCTTGCAAGATGAACGGCATGAACTACTCAACATTCATGAACGGTCTTAAGAAGGCTGGCATCACACTCAACAGAAAGATGCTTTCCGAAATTGCTATCAGCGACGCAGCAGGTTTTACTGCACTTACTGAAAAGGCAAAGGCTGCTCTTTAATTCCGAGAAATAAAACCGGCTGTATTGTAACATTAATATGTTATAATACAGCCTTTTGCTTATACATATAAGTAAAGCGAAAGGAGCTGCTTATAAGGCTTGGAGCTTAAAACAATAACGTCTAAGGACAACGAAAAGATAAAGCTGTACAGAAAGCTTGCGGAGGATAAAAAATACCGCCGCAGAGAGCAGCTGTTCACTCTCGAAGGAGTTCGTCTTGTAACGGACGCCGCCAAGGAGGCTGTAAAGCTTCACTGTGTTTTTGTGTCGGAATCATGCCTGAAAAAATACGGCGAAGCTTTGGAGCCTCTGCTGAAAGCATATAAAAACGCAGCATATATTATCCCCGACAGCCTTGCAAATCAGCTTTCGGATACTGAAATGACCCAGGGACTTTTTGCGGCAGCACGTATCCCCGCTCTTGACAAATCTTCATATTCTGATAAAATAAAGAACGGCGGACGGTATCTGATACTTGACCGCATTCAGGACCCCGGCAATATGGGAACAATGCTCCGCACCGCCGACGCCTGCGGCATAGACGCAGTATTCGTCTGCGGCTGCTGCGACGTTTACAGTCCCAAAGCCATACGCTCGGCAATGGGCAGCATTTTTCGTGTGAATATCCTCGACACCGATATTGAAACTGCCGTAGGACTTCTTAAAAAAGCGGACGTGCCTGTTTTCGCCGCCGTTGTGGACAGCAGCTGCGTGAGCCTGAAAAAATGTGATTTTTCGGCAGGCGGCGCTGTTATGATAGGCAACGAGGGCAGCGGTCTGCCCGACGAACACGCCGATCTTGCGGACGTTAAAATGACAATAAAAATGCACGGAACGATAAATTCTCTCAATGCGGCAATGGCTGCCGGAATAATAATGTGGGAGCTTTCAAGCGCCGGGCATGGAGAATAATGGAGGTGCTTTTTATCCGTGGAGTTTGACAAAAATACCCTTTACAGGCTCTGGGCGGTCATCGCCTTCGGCGCAGGGAACCGCATTATCCATGAGATATCCGACGCCTTCGGCTCGGCGGAGGAAATGTACCTTAACCTTACCGACAAGGACAGTCCCTACCGCAGGCAGCTGCCGTCAAACCTTATCGCAAAGATCGACTCCGCTCCCTTCTCCATGGCGGAGCAAACTGCGGAATACTGTGAAAAAAAGGGCATACATATAGTAACGGAGGACGACAAGCTTTATCCCACACGGCTGATGTCGGTATATGCGCCCCCATCCCTGCTTTTTTACAAGGGTGATATTTCGGGCATAGACGACAGCATTTCAATAGGCATCGTAGGAACGAGAAAGCCCTCCGATTACAGCATAAAGGTAACAAAGGCGCTAACACGCTCCCTTGTTAAAAACGGCATAAGCATAGTCAGCGGCTTTGCCGTTGGTGTTGACATATGTGCTCATACGACCGCTGCAGACTGCGGCGGAAAGACCTATGCCGTTCTCGGTTCGGGTATTGACTATAACTATCCCCCCGAAAACGACCGATACCGCAGCCTTATAGAGGAAAACGGCGCATTCATATCCGAATATCTGCCTGCCGCCAAGCCGACTGCAAATTCCTTCCCACAGCGCAACCGTATTCTTTCGGGACTTTCCATGGGCGTTGCGGTAATGGAGGCAGGAGAACGAAGCGGCTCTCTCAACACCGCAGGTCAGGCGCTTTCTCAGGGACGTGATATTTTTGTTATCCCGCCCCATGACCTTTTCGACGTAAGATACGGCGGAAACGTAAAGCTTCTCCGTGACGGAGCGGTGCCCCTTTTCGGCGCACGTGATATTCTGGGAGAATACACGGAAAACTACCCGACAGTTACCCAAGACGGAAACGCCAAAAGGGAGCTTGAAAGCCTGAAAGCATACCCTCACCCTGCCGAAGCCGTCAAGCCGACTGCTTCCCCTGCGCATAAAACCGTTTCAAGGGGCGATAATTATAGCGAAAGCAGACCCGATCTTTCGGCGCTTTCGGGGGACGCTCTCACCGTGGCGGAAACCATATTCAATTCGGGAAATCTCATGCGTGCGGACGATCTTTCCTCCGCTCTTGATATGCCTGTTGACGATATCCTGATGATACTTACGGAGCTTGAGATAGAAGGCGTTGCAGCTGCCGCAAACGGCTGCTACAGAATAATAGTCTGATCTTCCACAGCTCATAAAATATATAACCAAACAGAGGAGTGCAGCAATAAATGTCAAAGCTCGTAATAGTCGAGTCACCGGCGAAAGCCAAAACAATAAAAAAATATCTGGGAAGCGATTTTGAAGTAGTCGCTTCAATGGGACACGTGCGTGACCTTCCCAAATCCAAGCTGGGAGTTGACGTGGAAAACCACTTTCAGCCCGTATACACGGACATAAAAGGCAAGGAGGAGCTTATAGCCTCCCTTAAGGCTGAGGCTGCCGAGTCGGAAACCGTTTATCTCGCAACCGACCCCGACCGTGAGGGCGAAGCCATATCATGGCACTTGGCACAGCTTCTTGATATCCCCGTTGACGCCCCCGTAAGAGTGACCTTCAACGAGATCACAAAATCGGGCGTGCAGAACGGTATGTCACACCCACGCTCCATCGACCTTGACCTTGTGAACGCTCAGCAGGCAAGAAGAATACTTGACAGGATAGTGGGCTACAAGCTGTCGCCCTTTCTCTGGAAAAAGGTCAGAAGAGGTCTTTCCGCAGGACGTGTACAGTCGGTTGCGGTAAGAATGATCGTGGACAGGGAAAAGCAGATACAGAGCTTCAAGCCCGAAGAATACTGGTCCATAGAAACCAAAATGACCGCCCCCTCCTCCAAAAAGCAGTTTGACGCCGTGTTCACGGGAATAAACGGCGAAAAGACGGAGCTTCACTCCGAGGCGGAAACAAACGAGGTCTTAAAGCGCCTCGAAAATGCGGAATACAAGGTTTCGGGCGTGAAAAAATCGGTAAGGCGAAAGTCCCCTGCCGCTCCCTTCACAACATCGACCATGCAGCAGGAGGCTTCCAAAAAGCTTGGCTTCCCCACCGCAAAGACAATGAAGACCGCTCAGATGCTTTACGAGGGCGTTGATATCGAGGGCATGGGCGCTGTGGGTCTTATCACATACATGAGAACGGACAGCCTGCGTATCTCCGACGAGGCAAGGGCAGCCGCTTACAAGTATATAAACGACGTTTACGGCAAGGATTATATCCCCTCCTCTCCGAAGATATACAAGTCAAAGGCAAACGCTCAGGACGCACACGAAGCTATACGTCCCTCAATGCCCGACCTTACTCCCGACAGAGTAAAGGACAGCCTGACCACCGATCAGTATAAGCTTTACAAGCTCATTTGGGAAAGATTTATCGCAAGTCAGATGTCAAACGCAGTGCTGGACACCGTTTCCGTTGATATCGAAGCAAACGGCTGCAATTTCAAGGCAACGGGATTTTCCGTTAAGTTTGACGGTTTTACCGTTCTTTACGAGGAAAGCAAGGACGACGAGGAAAACAAGGTCCTCCCCGTGATAAATGAGGGAGATGTACTCAAGCTTAAAAATATCGAGGGCAAGCAGCATTTCACTCAGCCTCCTGCAAGATACACCGAAGCCTCCTTTATCAAGGCTCTTGAAGAAAACGGCATCGGCCGTCCTTCCACATATGCACCAACAATTTCGACCATCATAAACCGTCTGTACGTTGAGCGTGACGGCAAGCAGCTTAAGCCTACGGGACTTGGGGACGTTACCACCGACCTTATGAAAAACTGCTTCAAGCAGATAGTCGATACAAAGTTCACCGCAAACATGGAAAGCAGCCTTGACCGTGTTGAGATAGGTCAGAAGGACTGGGTCGAAACGCTGGAGGAATTCTACTCCGACTTCGATGAAACGCTGAAAAAGGCAGAAGTTACCATGGAGGGCAAGCGTGTAAAGGTGCCAGACGAGGAGACCGACGAGGTCTGCGAGATATGCGGAAAGCCGATGGTCATAAAAATAGGCAGGTTCGGAAAATTCCTTGCCTGCTCGGGATTCCCCGACTGCACCAACACCAAGCGTATCGTCAAGGACACGGGCGGTGTATGCCCCAAGTGCGGCAAGAAGGTATTGCAGAAGAAATCCAAAAAGGGCAAGAAATATTTCGGCTGCGAGGATAATCCCACCTGCGACTTTATGACATGGGACACCCCCGTTTCGGATAAATGCCCCAAATGCAATGACGGAACAACGCTGTTCAAAAAGGGCGGAAAAATGTTCTGCCTGAAGGAAGGCTGCGGATACGAGGTTGCCATCAAAAAGGAAAAATGATCCGAAAGGAATGATAAATAAATGCCCGACAGAACGCTTTCCGTAATAGGAGCAGGTCTGGCAGGCTGCGAAGCCGCATGGGCTGCGGCGGAGCGTGGGATAAAGGTAAAGCTTTACGAAATGAAGCCGCAGAAATTCTCCCCTGCCCACAAATACAAGGGTTTTGCCGAGCTTGTATGCTCAAATTCCCTAAAAGCGGCAAGGGTAAATTCCGCCGCAGGACTTCTGAAGGAGGAGATGCGCAGGCTCGGTTCTCTGACCGTTCCCTGCGCAGAAAAAACTGCCGTTCCCGCAGGCGGCGCTCTCGCCGTTGACAGGGAGGCTTTCTCGGACGCTGTTACCGAAAAGATACTCTCCCACCCGAACATTACCGTTATAAGCGGAGAGGTAAGCCATATTCCCGACGGATACACCGTTCTTGCAAGCGGTCCTCTTACATCGGGGGGGCTTGCCGAAAGCATTTCGGAGCTGTGCGGAGGATATCTCAGCTTTTTCGACGCAGCGGCGCCAATAGTCACCTTTGATTCCCTTGACAAGGACAGGATTTTTTTCGCCGCAAGATACGGCAAGGGCGGCGACGATTATATCAACTGCCCCTTTACAAAGGAAGAATACCTGACCTTTTACAATGAAATAATAATCGCCGAATCCGCTCCTCTCCACGATTTCGACAGACCCGAAAACTGCCGTGACGACTTCACCGTATACGAAGGCTGTATGCCTATCGAGGTGCTGGCAAAAAGAGGCGAGGAGACCATGCGGTACGGCGCAATGAAGCCTGTTGGACTTACAGACCCGAACACAGGCAGACGGCCGTATGCCGCCGTTCAGCTGAGAAAGGAAAACTCCGAGGGAACGCTCTACAATATCGTAGGCTTTCAGACCAATCTGAAATTTCCCGAACAGAAGAGAGTTTTCTCCCTTATCCCGGGACTTGAAAACGCCGAATTTGTCCGTTACGGCGTTATGCACAGAAATTCCTTCATCAACTCGCCGAAGCTCTTAAACGGCGATTTCTCCCTGAGGAAAGACCCCCTCATCTTCTTCGGCGGACAGATAACGGGAGTGGAAGGATATATGGAATCCGCCGCAAGCGGTATCATGGCAGGGATAAACGCCGCAAGGCGGATAAACGGCAGGGACACCCTTATTCTCCCCCGTGAAACCATGACAGGAGCGCTGTCAAGATATATTTCCGACGAAACTATCGAAAACTTTCAGCCGATGGGCGCAAACATGGGTATCCTTCCCGATATCGGGGAAAGAATAAAGGACAAGCAGGAAAGATATCAGGTCATAGCCGACAGAGCGCTGAGAGCATTTGAGCTTTATGTTAAAGACGTGTCCGTATGAGATAAGTGAAAGAAGCAATAATATGACAGACGATATAAAAGCAGGAAGGTTTATAAGCCTTGTTCTGCGCCATCACCCCGAAGCCGCAGGGATAACCGTTGACCAAAATGGCTATGCTGACGTTGACAGTCTTATAAAAGGCGTTGCCGCAAAATTCCCCGGCTTTAATGCAGATGACCTTGACAGGATAGTCAGAGAAAACAACAAGCACCGCTACTCCTACAATGAGGACAAGACCAAAATACGGGCAAATCAGGGACATTCCCTTTCATACGTGGACGTACAGCTTGAAAGAAAAGCGCCCCCCGATGTTCTTTTTCACGGGACTGCCGAAGCCTCCCTTCCGAGTATCATGGAAGAGGGCTTGAAGCCGATGACAAGGCAGTATGTTCATCTGTCTGCGGATACCGATACGGCGGTCAAGGTGGGCAAGCGCCACGGGAAGCCTGCTGTGCTGAAAATTGATACGAAACGAATGGACCGGGACGGATTTGAATTTTTCATCTCCGAAAACGGAGTATGGCAGATAAAAGCCGTCCCTGCAAAATATATTGAAAGGATATGACAATATGAACATTATCGTTGACGCATTCGGAGGGGACAACGCTCCTCTCGAAGTTATAAAGGGCGCCGCTCAGGCAGTTGCGGAGCTTGGAGTGGAAGTAACGCTCACAGGCGACGAAAGCGTTATCAAAGAGCTTGCGGAGAAAAATCAGATAAGCCTTGACAAGATAACCATTATACATACCGAATCCGTTATAGACATTCACGAAGAGCCGACTGAGGTCATCAAGGGCAAGGCAGACTGTTCCATGGCGCTGGGTCTTAAGGCTCTTGCGGAGGGCAAGGGTGACGCTTTTGTTTCAGCAGGAAGCACGGGCGCTCTTGTTGTAGGTGCGACCTTCATCGCAAAGCGTCTTAAAGGCATAAAGCGTGCCGCTCTTGCACCTATTCTCCCCACGGCAAACGGTCATGTAATCCTCATGGACGGCGGCGCAAACGTTGACTGCCGCCCCGAAATGCTCATGCAGTTCGGTATCATGGGCAGCTGCTACATGGAAAAGGTCATGGGCATAAAATCCCCCAAGGTAGGACTTCTGAACGTCGGCGCAGAGGACACCAAGGGCCGTGAAATGGATATCGAAGCATACAAGCTCCTTAAACACGCTCCCTTAGACTTCTACGGAAACCTTGAAGCGAGAGAACTGCCCAAGGGAGTGTGTCAGGTAGCCGTTTCCGACGGATTTACGGGAAATATCGCTCTCAAGCTTTACGAGGGCATGGGCTCCTTCTTTGCGGGAGAGCTTAAAGGTATGCTCACAGACGGACTGACAGGCAAGCTTGCTGCCCTGCTCATCATGGGCAAGGTAAAGGCATTCAAGAAAAAGCTTGACTACACCGAGGTAGGCGGAGCTGTACTCATGGGTATCTCCAAGCCTGTTATCAAGGCTCACGGCAGCTCCAACGCAAAGGCATTTTACAATGCAATAAGACAGGCGAAAAACTGCGTTGAGGGCGACGTTATCGGCGAGATATCGAAGGCTCTCGAAAAAGTCAAGAACGGTCAGGAATAAAAATCCGAAAGGCAAGTTAAAAATGAACAACAACTTAAATTTAGAGGAATTTGAAGAAAGGATAGGCTACACCTTCAAGGATAAAAACCTGCTCTTCGAGGCGCTTTCTCATTCCTCCTTTGCAAACGAAAACAAAAAGGGACGCCATTCAAACGAGCGCCTTGAATTCTTAGGCGACAGCGTTCTGTCAATAGTTATATCCGAGCATCTTTTCACCCATTTCAAGCATCTGCCCGAGGGAGATCTGACGAAGATACGTGCGTCCCTTGTATGCGAAAAGGCTCTCTTTGAATTTTCAAAGCAGATAGAGCTTGGCAAATATATCCTTCTGGGCAAGGGCGAGGAAAACACGGGGGGCAGAGAGCGTCCTTCCATCGTTTCGGACGCTTTTGAGGCAGTCATTGCCGCAGTTTTCCTTGACGGCGGCATGGAGGCTGCAAGGGAATATGTCCTCGGATTTATCCCCAAGGATCTTGACAGAAGCTCCGCAAAAAATCTCCACGACTACAAGACCATTTTGCAGGAGATAATCCAGCGCAATCCCGAAGAAAAGGTGGAGTATGTCCTCAAAGAGCAGTCGGGTCCCGACCATGACAGGCATTTCGTGGTGGAAGTCATGCTCAACACAAACGTTATCGGCAGAGGCGAGGGTCATTCCAAAAAGCAGGCGGAGCAGCAGGCAGCCAAGGAAGCTCTTACCCTGATGGGAATGGAAAAGTAATGAGCGGCGCAAAGCATTCAAACATATCGGTATTTATCCCCCACATGGGCTGCCCCCACACCTGTTCCTTCTGCAATCAGCGCACCATAAGCGCATCGACCTTAGCTCCCACGGCAGAGGAAACGGACAAGCTGCTTTACAAAGCTTATGACTATATATCCTCCCCCGAAAAGCGAAAAAACACCGAGATAGCATTCTTCGGCGGAAGCTTCACCGCCATTGACCGCAGCTATATGGAATCGCTGCTTCGGACGGCGGAGAAATATATCCGCAGGGAAAACGGCTTTTGCGGCATAAGAATTTCCACTCGTCCCGACTGCATAGACGAGGAAATTCTTATGCTGCTGAAACGTTACGGCGTTACGGCAATAGAGCTTGGCGCTCAGTCCATGAGCGACAGGGTACTTGAAATGAACGAGCGTGGGCATACTGCCGAGGACGTGAAAAAAGCGTCGGAGCTGATAAAAGCTCACGGCTTCAGCCTCGGTCTGCAAATGATGGTGGGACTTTACGGCAGCACGGAAGCAGACGAATATCACACCATGACCGAATTTATAAAAATTCGTCCCGACACCGCAAGGATATATCCCGTTTCGGTGCTCAAAGGCACACGCCTTGCAGAGCTTTACGAAAAAGGAGATTATAAGCTGTACCCCTTTGAAAAGGCGGTAAATATCTGCGGAGTGATATACTGCGCATTCGTAAGCGCAGGGATAAACGTTATCCGAATGGGACTTCACGCCGAGGACGGAATATCCGAAAACGCCGTTGCAGGATTTTATCACCCTGCCTTCGGCGAGATAGTCCGCTCGGAGATAGTGAAAAATGCGGTGATAAAATATTATATGTCCGAAGCAGACCATTCCCGTCCCCTATTCGTTGAAGCGAACAAGTCCCTTATCGGCGCAGTTTACGGGCATAAAAAATCAAACAAGAATTATTTCTCCGCCGCCTCCATGGACGTGCGGATATCTGAAAACAATGCTCTCGGCTCAGACGAGATAAGCATAAACAAGGAAGTGCGGAATGTATTTAAAATCACTTGAGATCCAAGGCTTCAAATCCTTTCCCGACAAGATAACATTAGATTTCGGCAAGGGCATAACGGCGGTCGTGGGACCGAACGGCAGCGGCAAGTCGAATATCGGCGACGCAGTCCGCTGGGTGCTGGGAGAACAGTCCTCCAAGACCCTCAGAGGTTCAAAAATGGAGGACGTTATCTTTGCGGGAACTCAGATGAGAAAGCCTATGGGCTTTGCAAGCGTAACGCTGAACATCGTAAACGACAAGGGTCTGCTGAACATTGACGCAGACGAGGTTTCTGTAACAAGAAAGCTTTACCGCAGCGGCGAAAGCGAATACAGGATAAACGGCGCTGCGGTAAGGCTCAAGGACATCTGCGAGCTGTTTATGGACACGGGTCTTGGCCGTGACGGCTATTCCATCATCGGACAGGGCAGAGTTGCCGAGATAGTTTCGGCAAAATCAGGCGAGCGCCGTGAGATATTCGAGGAGGCAGCGGGAATATCCAAATTCCGCTACAGAAAAGCGGAGGCTCAGCGCCGTCTTGCAGCCGCAGAGGACAATATTTTAAGGCTGAAAGATATAATCGGCGAGCTTGAAAGCCGTGTCGAACCGCTAAGAAAGCAGTCGGAAAAGGCTCAGCAGTTTATTGAGCTTTCCGAGCAGAAAAAGTCCTACGAAATAACCGTATGGATGAACCGTCTTTCCGAGCTGAAAGCAAATCTGACGGATATCGGCGACAAGATACTCATAAACTCGGCAGAGTACGAAAGCACCGAAGCGGACATCTCACGCCTTGAGGAAGAGCTGAGGATAGTATACAAAAGCACCGCCGAGGGAAATATCCGCATAGAGCAGCTGAGAAATGCCGTTCTCGAAGCGGAGCGGTCAAACACCGCTCTCCACTCGGATATTGCGGTTTACAAAAACGACATCGAGCACTGCACCGCAGCCATAAAGGAGCTTGAGGAGCAGGCGGAAAACGCAAAAAATTCCGACAGCGAAAACAAAAGGCTGACGGAAGAAAAGCTTGAAAAGATCAAGGAAACGGAAAAGCTTATTTCCGAGGCGGACGAAAAGATAGAAGCTATCTCCGCAAAGCTCAGCGAGGCAAGCGAGATGCAGAGCGGCTTCGACAAGGAATACTCCGAAAAAAGCGCCGCTCTGGGAAAGCTTTACATAAAGCAGTCGGAATACAACATCACTATATCCTCCGCAGAGCAAAATCTGAAGGATATGACCGACCGCATAGAAAAGGAAAAGCAGGCTCTTGAAAATGCCGAAAAGTCAGCCGAGGGACTTGAAGCGGAGAAAAAGGAGGTCACCGACGGTCTTGCCCTTCTCGACGAGAAAAAAGCCGAGCAGACAAACCGCATTTCGGGACTTAACCGTCTTTACTCCTCAAAGTCGGAAAAATACGGCGCTTCGGCAAAGGAGCAAAACGACCTGGAGTTTTCCATTCGTGACAAGGAACAGCGTGCAAAGCTGCTGCGTGACCTTGAAAACAGCATGGAAGGCTTCGGAAACGCCGTCAAAAAGATACTCACCGCAGGAAAAAGCGGCAGGATAAGCGGAATAACAGGCTCTGTGGCGCAGCTTATCAGCGTGCCGAAGGAATACACTCTCGCCGTTGAAACCGCTCTCGGCGGAGCGCTCCAGAACATCGTCACCGAAAACGAGGACGCCGCAAAGCGCAGTATCCGTCTGCTGAAAGAAATGAACGCAGGCCGTGCAACATTTCTCCCCGTCACCTCGGTAAAGGGGAACCGCCTTAACGAGCAGGGGCTTGAAGGCTGCACGGGCTTTGTGGCTCTTGCCTGCGACATAGTTTCCTTTGACCAGAGATTCACGGGGATAGTAAACTCTCTCCTCGGAAGAACTGTTGTTGCGGAGGATATCGACTCCGCCGCAGCTATCGCAAAAAAATACGGCTACCGTTTCAGGATAGTCACCCTTGACGGTCAGGTGGTAAATGCGGGCGGTTCATTCACGGGCGGTTCGGCAAACCGTTCCAGCGGTGTTCTTACGAGAAAGAACGATATCGAAAGACTTGAACAAGAGCTTAAAGACAGCAGGTCGCAGCTTGAAGAAGTCCGCCGCAGAACAGCCGCACTTAAAGCGGAAGCTGACAAGCTGCATCTTGACATAGAAGCCGCAAACGACGAGATCCGCATGATAGAGCAGGACAGGATACGCTTTGAAGCGGAGATAAAAAGGATAGAGCAGGTCGCAGCTTCAAGCGAACAGGCAAAGCAAAACGGCGAGGAAAACATACGCCGCCTTGAACAGAAATACGCCGAAACAAAGCAGAACGCTCAGACTGCCGCAGAGGCTCTCAGGCAGACAGCAGACCTCATAGCGGAAGCCGAAGCGGCGATAAGCCGTCAGGACGCCGAAAAGGATCGTCTGCGCAGCGAACGAGAGGGATATGCGGCAGAGCTTTCGGATATAAAAATACGCCGCACGGAGCTTGAAAAGGACAAACAGACCCTCATTGACGCTGTGGCTCAGCTTGAGGAGCAGAGCCGAAACCTCGGTGACGCAGGAGTCAGAACAGCCATGGCTATCGACGAGCAGAAGCGTATCATAGAGGAAAAGCAGCGGCTTATCGGCGAGCGTGAAAAGTCACTTTCAAGCGCTTCCCGGCACACGGCGGATATCAACGCCAAGATAACCGAAACTCAGTCGGAGATACTCAAACAGGAACAGCGCTCCAACGAGATACGCAGCGAGGTGAAAAAGCTCACCGACAGCAGAGAACGCTTCGGCGCAGAAAAGACCCGTCTTGACGAGCGCCGAAAGGCATTTCAAGCAAGCTATGACGGTATTGTCAAGGATATGGCGGAGCAGTACGAGCTTTATCCTTCGGAAGCGGCTGCATTTGTCATCGAAAACGGCGACAAGCTGGAAATAACCGCAAAGCTCAACGAGCTGAAACAGAAGATCCGTTCTCTCGGCACGGTAAACGTGGCTGCCATTGAAGAATACAAGGAGGTTTCCGAGCGGTACGAATTCATGTCGGGACAGCTAAGCGACGTGGAATCCTCGAAACGAGAGCTTGAACGCCTTATCGGCGAGCTTACCGAAAACATGAAAAAGCTTTTCTCGGAAAGCTTTGTTCAGATAAACGACAATTTCAAAAGGATATTCGTAGAGCTGTTCGGCGGCGGACGTGCGGAGCTTGTGCTGACCGACCCGTCGGACGTGCTTGAATCGGGCATTGAGATAAACGTTGCTCCTCCGGGAAAGGTCATCAAAAATCTTTCCCTCCTTTCGGGCGGCGAGCAGGCTTTTGTGGCTATTGCAATATATTTTGCCATACTCACCATACGTCCTGCGCCTTTCTGTATCCTTGACGAGATCGAGGCTGCGCTGGACGATGTGAACGTATCGAAGTACGCTCATTATCTGCGCAACTTTACCGACACGACTCAGTTCATCGCCGTTACCCACCGTCGTGGCACCATGGAAGAAGCGGACGTTATGTACGGCGTTACCATGCAGGAAAAGGGCATATCACGTCTGCTGAAAATGGAACAGCCTCCTGCCGAGGATATGGCGGCGGAATAATTTGCAAAAGGAGCAAAACAGTTGAAATATTTAGACGATGCTCTCAGCGAAAAGCATGGCAGGCTGAGCAAAATAATCAAGAAGCCCGAATGCTTTACCGAAGCGGTTTCCCTCTTTTACGAGATACATTCCGCTCTCCATGAGGGAACGGTGTATGGCAGCGGATATACGGCTGCGGACAGACTTTCGGAGGACTTTCCTGCCGAATGCTACGGCATAATACCATCGAAAAGCGATGACTCAGCCGCATGGCATCTGTGGCACATGACCCGTATCGAGGACCTGACCATGGGTTTTCTTGTTTCGGGAGAGGGACAGGTATATGACAGCGCCATTGCCGAAAAGATAAGTGCGGGAATATCCGACACGGGCAACTCCATGACCGCCGAAGAGGAGCTTGCCTTCGGCAAAAGCATAAATATACCCGAGCTTCTTGCCTACAGGCGGCTTGTGGGAAAGAGGACAAAGGATATCGTCGGTGCTCTTTCTTACAGTGATATGAAGTGCAAGGTATCGGAGGAAGGCATAAACAATATCCGCCTTTCGGGGGGCATTGCGGAAAGGGAAGCTTCACTGATGCTTCTCGATTATTGGGGCGGAAAGGACGTTTCGGGTCTGCTGCTTATGCCTGCCACAAGGCATTTAATGCTCCACCTTAACGGCTGCTTTAAAGCAAAGGAACGCATTTTGTCAAGGAAAAAGCCGTATAATAGCCGATAATAATACGTATTACGCACCTTCTGTTCACAAAAATTTAACTTTTATCGGGAAATAATAATATATAATCATTGTATAAATAAACGCTTATTTACTATCAAGGAGGCCGCTATGGGATTTTTTGATAAAATTGCGGAGGGCATCAGAAAAACAAGAGATTCAATGATGGGAAAGGTCAACACTCTCATCAATTCCTTTACAAAGATCGACGAGGATTTTTTTGAGGAGCTTGAGGAAACGCTGATAATGTGCGATATCGGCGTTCAGACCTCCTGTGACATCTGCACGGAGCTGCGCAAAAAGGTCAAGGAAAAGGGACTTACCTCTCCTGCGGACATAAAAACAGAGCTTAAAGCCATAATCTCGGATATGCTTGGGGAGGACAAGGCTCTCGACCTTTCCACAACGCCGTCGGTCATTCTTGTTATCGGCGTAAACGGCGCTGGAAAGACAACTACCATAGGAAAGCTTGCGGCAAAATTCGTGGGCGAGGGCAAAAAGGTCATCGTTGCGGCGGCGGATACCTTCCGTGCGGCAGCCATAGATCAGCTTCAGGTATGGGTGGACAGAGCAGGTGCGGAGATAGTCAAGCACAGCGAAGGCTCCGACCCCGCATCGGTTGTTTTTGACGCAATAACAGCCGCAAAGGCACGAAATGCGGACGTTGTCATCTGCGACACCGCAGGCAGACTTCACAACAAGAAAAATCTCATGGACGAGCTGAAAAAGATAACAAGGATATGCTCTCAGCAGGCGGAAGGCTGCGCCATAGAAACTCTCCTTGTTCTTGACGCAACAACGGGTCAGAACGCAGTCAATCAGGCAAAGCTTTTCTCTCAAACCGCAGACATCACGGGAATCGTTCTCACAAAGCTTGACGGAACGGCAAAGGGCGGCATAATCATTTCCATTCACCGTGAGCTTGGCATACCAGTAAAGCTTGTGGGCGTAGGCGAGAAGATAGACGATCTCATGCCCTTCTCCGCTCACGACTATGCCGAGGCGCTGTTTGCGTCGGATACGGAATTTGAGGGCAACTACGAACGTCTGACGGACGACCCCGAAGCTATGGGATCGTCTGCCGACGAAGAACCCGAATCATCTGAGGAAACATCGGAAGAAGCTGTCGCAGAAGCCGAGGAATCCGCAGAAGCGAAAGAGATATCCTCCGACGAATCGGAAGAAATCATCACGGAAGAAGAGGAACCGGCAGCCGAAGCAGAATCGGAAGATGAACCCGAAGAACCGGCCGACGAAACCGAAGCTTCCGAAGGCGGTGAGGGTGACAGCGAAACCGCCGACGCTCCTCAGTCCGATGAAAAGAAGAGCGTAAAGGACGGCAAATTCGGATTCCTTTTCAAGGAGATAACCTTCGGAAAGAAAAAGAAAGAGGAAGATAATAATGACTAAGCTTATTTTAGCCTCCAATAATAAAAACAAGCTCCGTGAGGTGCGTGAGATACTTGAACCTTTGGGATATGAGGTAGTTTCCCAGTCCGAAGCGGGGGCGGATATTGAGGTCGAGGAAAACGGCACGACCTTTGAGGAAAACGCTGCCATCAAAGCAAGGGCGATATACAATATGTACCGCACCCCGGTCATTGCGGACGACAGCGGTCTTTCGGTAGACGCACTGAACGGCGCTCCGGGAATATACTCCGCCCGTTATGCCGAAGAGGGCAAAAGATGCGCAAGGGTACTTTCCGAGCTTGAGGGCGTTCCCGAAGAAAAGAGAGGCGCAAAATTCGTATGCGTTATCTGCTTCATTGACTCCGAGGGCGGCGAGCACCTTTTCAGAGGGGAATGTGCAGGACGCATAGGCTATGAAAAGCGTGGCACAAACGGCTTCGGCTACGACCCTATATTCATGGTGGGTGACAAGTCCTTTGCGGAAATATCCGCCGAGGAAAAAAACAGCATGAGCCACCGTGCGAATGCTCTGTCGAAACTCTCCGAATATATAAAGAACTCCGATAAATAATAATCCCGAAAGGACATCAGAAATATGCTTACAAGCAAACAAAGAGCTTTTTTAAGAGGCATTGCTTCCGACGAGGACACTATTTTCCAGATAGGAAAGGGCGGAATCAACGAAAATCTTACGGCGCAGGTCACAGACGCCCTCAGAGCAAGGGAGATAGTTAAGATAAAGGTCCTCGACAACTCCATGGTATCTGCTGAAGAGGCTGCCGCAGAGCTTGCGGAGAGCACAAAGTCGGAAATCGTACAGGTCATCGGCAGCAAGCTTGTGCTTTACAAGCGCAATCAGAAAGAGCCGAAGATAGAACTGCCGAAGAGCAAAAACAAGTAAGAGGAAATACATTTGAATATCGTACTTTTCGGCGGAAGCTTCGACCCCGTTCACAACGGTCACATAAACGTTGTCCGTTCGCTCCTCGGCTCGGAGGATATCCGCCCCGACAAGGTGATAATAATGCCTGCGGCAGTTTCCCCCTTCAAGCAGGAACAGGGAGCAAGGGCAGACGGCACACACCGCATTGAGATGTGCAGGCTTGCATTTTCGGATATCCCCTGCTGCGAGGTTTCGTCATACGAGATAGAAAAGGGCAGCGTGAGCTACACAATAGACACTGTGGAGCATCTGAAACGGAGCTTCGGCGGAGGGCATATTATCCTTGCCCTTGGAAGCGATTCACTCAGGACTCTCCCTAAATGGCACAGATACAAGGACATCATCAAAAATGCAGCCATTGCGGCGGTTTCCCGAAGCGAAGCCGACAGCGCCGAGATAGAACGCTGCGGCAGCATTGTCCGCAGGGACGGCGGAAAGGTTTTCGTCATAAATGCCAAGCCTGTCTGTATATCTTCAACGGAAATTCGTAAAAAAATTATAAACAGTGAAGATATTTCTTGCTATATGCCGCAAAATGTAGTAGAATATATTTTAAATGAAAAATTGTACTTATACTAATACTACAAAAATCAGTGGTGATGATAAATTGGTAACAGCAGAAGAGCGCTCCGAGGACGCTTTCGATATTTCGGAGGACGAACTGAAAAATATCAAAAGCACCCTAAAAATACGCCTTTCAAAAAAACGTCTTACCCACAGCCTTAACGTTGCGGACGAAGCGGTAAAGCTTGCCGAAAAATACGGGGGCAGCAAAAAGAAAGCTTACACCGCAGGACTTATCCACGACATATGCAAGGAAATACCCTCTGAGGAACAGCTTTTAATGGCGCTCCGATGCGGCAGGGATTTCGGCGGCACGGAGCAGAAGATACCTCCCCTTTACCATGCCGCAGCAGGTGCATGGTATGCGGAAAACGTACTTCATATCCACAACGAGGACATTCTCAATGCGGTAAGATATCACACCGCAGGACGTGAGGGAATGTCCCTTACCGAGGAGATAGTATATCTTGCGGACCTTATATCCGCCGACCGAAGCTACAAGGACGTTTCGGCAATGCGCAAGCTTGCTTATCAGAGCATTGACGACGCCATGCTTGAAGCGCTGAAATTCTCCATATCGGACGTTCTTGCAAAAGGGTCACTTATTCCCGAAACCACCTGCGCCGCTTACAATTACTATGCGGCAAAGGCGAAGTCAAATGAAAAAAGCAAAAAATAACAGCTTTAAAGAAAGGATCATTGAAAATATGCCTGAAATTTCACAGGAAAAGATTCTCGAAACCGCAGTTAAGGCTCTCGACGGCAAAAAAGCCGAGGACATCAAGGTCATCAAGATAAAGGATCTCACAATTATCGCCGACTACTTCGTAATTGCAGACGGCACATCAAGCACTCAGGTCAAGGCGCTCTCCGACGAGGTGGAGTATCAGATAAAGGAGAAATGCGGCGTTGAACCCCTCAGAGTTCAGGGCGCAGGCGGCTCCAACTGGGTAATTATCGACTACGGCGACATTGTCGTACACGTTTTCTACAAGGAACAGCGTGACTTCTACAATCTTGAACGCCTATGGCGTGACGGCGAAGACATCGACATAACCCCTTGGGCAGACTGAGTCTGCACCCTATCGTTTCATAGTTTATTTTGAGCACCATAGAAACAGCTCGGTAACGATACTTTATCCGAACCGTAAGATTCAAGGCAGGCTGAGCCTGCACGCAATCGTTCTGTTAGTTTTTTGGGGCATTATAGTTCTTGGCTCGGTAACGGCAGGCTGAGCCTGCACCCACCCGTTTCATAATTTTTTATGGGCGGCAAAGATATGGCTCGGTAACGGCACTTTATCCGAAACGTAAGTTTCAAGGCAGGCTGAGCCTGCACGCAATCGTTTCATAGTTTTTTATGGACATCATAGAAGCGGCTCGGTAACGGTACTTTTTCCGAACCGATTAAGGAGGACGTATATGAAAAAATGGTATGACGAAGAGTATGAATTTGAGGTCGAAGTCACAGGCTTTCTCCGCAGCGACCATACCGAACATTACTGCCGCAACGGCGAGGAGATCGGAGATAAATATCACTGCACCTACGGCTGTCCCGTAAACAGTGAGGGGTATGGAATATGCAGCAAGACCATGATGATGCTTTATCCGCTCATGGAAGCGGTAAGGAGCGGCGGCGATCTGGAAAATCTGGGCGGCGACGGCAAATACAGCAAAACCATAGTCTGTCCCGACGGCTGCGTAATGTTCCGTCTGACAGCCAAGCCTCTCGGCAACGAGAATTTCCACAAGGGCGGCTACTGGAAAGAGCCGTAAGAATCACACAGCATTACGAAAGGGGTATTTGTAATGGACGAACTCAACAGCATGGATATACTTGACCTTCCCGACATTGACAGCCTTGACGACGCTGAACCTGCGGAAAATGCGGAGCAGAAGGCTTCGTCGGACGATATGTTTGAATTTGCGGAAGCAGGCGGTTCGGCAGATTCTCTTGACGATATCGCCGTTCCCGAACTGAGCGATATGCTTGACGGTCCGCTTGAAGCAGCTGCGGTCGCTGCAAAGCCTCAGCCGCAGAAAAAAGAGGAATATAAAATTTCCGATGTTTCCGAAACCATTCCCGCTCCGCAGAGTACCTCTCAGCAGAGTACCTCTCCGCAGAGTACATCTACGCAAAGCAAGACTCCGCAGAGTACATCTTCTCAGAGTACCACAGGCTATACTCCCGTGACAGCGAACACATCGGGTTCTTACACAACATATAACGCTCAGACCGGCAGCACCGGAAGGCAGAAGGAAAGCTACGACTTCTTTACCGAGCAGCAAAAGCTGAAATCTTCGGAATATTTCGGTCATCTCTCCGACGAGCAGTACGAGCTTGCACAGGCAGGCAAGAAAAAAGCTCAGGTCATCGGCGCAATACTTATCGTTTTCAATGCGCTGAACATACTTTTGGGATTTTCCCTTTCAACTCTGATCGTTTCGGGACTGTACATCGGACTTGCGGTATGCTTTATGAAGGGCAGCGGCAAGGTAAGGATATATCTCGGCGTAATGTCTGTTGTTAACGCATTCAAGGGCTTTTCTTCAATGTTTTTGATAGACTCCATGAACGGTTTGTTTGCGGAGGTCGGAATGTCTTTTTTGATAACGATAATGCAGCTGATATTGATAATCAGCTCCATTGTCTACTTAGTATTCGCATATTTTTACATATTCGACAAATCCATTGCGGCATATGCCGACAGGAACTGACTAAACGGATATCAAAGCTTTATACGCACTGTTATGCAGATAAAGCGGTATATATAAAAGTTTTTCTAAAAAAGGACTGATCATCAAATGGAAAGATATGATTTTTCCGCCGTTGAGCAAAAATGGCAGAAATACTGGGAGGAGCATGATTCCTTCAAGGCTGTAACAGGCAGCCCCAAGCCTAAATTCTACGCTCTTGTAGAGTTCCCCTATCCTTCGGGCGCAGGAATGCACGTCGGACACATCAAGGCATATTCGGGTCTTGAGGTCGTAAGCAGAAAAAGACGTCTTGAAGGCTACAATGTGCTTTTCCCCATCGGCTTCGACGCATACGGTCTGCCAACGGAAAACACTGCCATCAAAACAGGCGTTCACCCAAGGAAGGTTACCGACAACAACATTGTAAAGTTCACAAGTCAGCTCAAGCGTGTAGGCTTCTCCTTCGACTGGTCGAGGACCATTGATACAACGCAGGAAAGCTACTATAAATGGACTCAGCGCATCTTCCTGAAGATGTTTGAAAAGGGACTTGTTTTCAGAGATAAGACCCTTGTAAATTACTGCCCCAGCTGCAAGGTAGTCCTTTCAAACGAGGATTCCCAGGGCGGCAAGTGTGATATCTGCCACAGCGATATCGTTCAGAAGACCAAGGAAGTATGGTATCTGAGGATAACGGAATACGCCGACAGACTTCTTGAGGGACTTAAGGAAGTTGATTATCTTCCCAACATAAAGCTCCAGCAGGAAAACTGGATAGGCAAATCAACAGGCGCATTCGTAAACTTCCCCATAAAGGAGCAGGACGAAAAGCTGCGCATTTACACAACACGTCCCGATACTATCTGCGGCGTAACCTTCATGGTAATAGCTCCCGAGCACCCTATCATTGAAAAATACCGTGACAGCATCGGAAATATTGACGCTCTTGAAGCCTACAAGGCTGAATGCGCAAAAAAGAGCGAATTTGAAAGAACTCAGCTTGTAAAGGACAAAACGGGCGTAAAGATCGAAGGACTGACCGCCGTTAATCCTATCACAGGCAAGGAAATACCTATCTACATCTCAGACTATGTAATGATGGGCTACGGCACGGGCGCAATCATGGCTGTTCCCGCTCACGACGACAGAGATCACGACTTCGCAAAGAAGTTCGGCATTGAGATAATCCCCGTTATCAAAGGCGGTGACAATGTTGAAGAAGAGCCTTACATCGGCGAAGGCGAAATGATAAATTCGGGCATTCTCAACGGCATCACAAGCAAAAAGGAAGCCATTGAAAAGATGATCGGCGTTATCACCGAAAAGGGCGTAGGCGAAAAGGGCGTTCAGTATAAGATGAAGGACTGGGCGTTCAACCGTCAGCGTTACTGGGGCGAGCCTATCCCTATCGTTCACTGCCCGAAGTGTGGAATGGTACCCGTTCCCTATGAGGAGCTGCCTCTTGAACTGCCCCCCGTGGAAAACTTCCAGCCCGGCTCCGACGGAGAAAGCCCTCTTGCAAAAATTGATTCCTTCGTTAACTGCAAATGCCCCAAGTGCGGAGGCGATGCAAAACGTGAAACGGACACCATGCCTCAGTGGGCAGGCTCATCATGGTACTTCCTCCGCTACTGCGACCCCAACAACGACAAGGAGTTCGCTTCAAAGGAAGCTCTTGATTACTGGATGCCCGTTGATTGGTACAACGGCGGAATGGAGCACGTTACCCGTCACCTTATCTACTCACGCTTCTGGCACAAGTTCCTCTATGACCTTGGCGAAGTGCCCACCTCCGAGCCTTACGCAAAGAGAACGGCTCAGGGTCTTATCTTAGGCCCCGACGGCGAAAAGATGAGCAAATCCAAGGGAAATGTTGTTGACCCCAACGACGTTGTTGACGTATACGGCGCAGACGTTCTGAGAGTATATGTTCTCTTCATGGGTGACTACGAACAGGCAGCGCCCTGGAACGAAAGCAGCATGAAGGGCTGCAAGAGATTCCTTGACAGAGTATGGGCGCTTCAGGAAAAGCTTGTTGAGGGCGATGAATACCGTCCCGAGCTTACCTCCGCTCTCCACAAGACCATCAAGAAGGTCACGGAGGATATCGAGGCAATGAAGTTCAACACGGCGATAGCTTCAATGATGACCCTCCTCAACACAGTCTATGACTTCGGCTCCATAAACCATGCCGAATACAAGGCACTGCTCATGATACTCAACCCCTTCGCTCCCCATATGACCGAGGAGATATACAACAACAACTTCGGCGCAATACTCAGCGAGCAGCCTTGGCCTTCATATGACGAAGCTCTCTGCGTGGACAGCACCATAGAGATCGCCGTTCAGGTCAACGGAAAGATCAAGGCGAAGATAAACATTCCCGCCGACGCCGAGCAGGACGCAGTTCTTGCGCAGGCAAAGGCAGAGCCCGATGTTGCAGCCGCAGTTTCGGGCAAGAACATCGTCAAGGAAATATACGTAAAGGGCAGAATTGTAAATATCGTGGCAAAATGATCGGATAATAAATCGGCATTTGTATGCGGTCACAATCCTGCATAAAAAACTTTGCAAAAGTTTGTGAAAGATTTTTTTGCAGCCCCTTGACAAAATCATCAGATATATAGTATAATGTTAAAGTTATATCTTATATATAATCCTCTGCCGCAGGGCAAAGGGAGGGAACAAAATTGGCAGAAATTCATGTTGGCAAGAACGAAACACTTGAAACAGCTCTCAAGCGTTTTAAGAGAAGCTGTGCAAAGGACGGCGTTATCGCCGAAGTTCGTAAAAGAGAACACTATGAGAAGCCTTCGGTTAAGCGTAAAAAGAAGTCCGAAGCTGCTCGTAAGCGTAAGTATTAATCATTAATATCATATCGCTTAATGTAAATGGCGGCAGGATTATTTCTGCCGCCATTTTTATACTAATTTTTAATCGTTCTATAGACAAAGCCGACAGATGAAATAATTCCAGTCTAGGAAAGC
>JBJERW010000067.1:0-35077 GCA_051882475.1 Huintestinicola sp.
TTGAATTATTTGTTAATTCTCACTCTTTTCTATTGACTTTTCATAGCTGGTCTCCAATCCGTTGTTTGTTGACAGATGTATTTTAGCACATACCGAATTAAATGTCAATCGGAAATTGCATTTGACAATCCCCTCGTGTATGTGTATAATTATATAGTATTATGTATGATCTGGTGGGATATTGATGTTTGATACATTTGAAAAGCTTGGCAGCGGCTGCGAGATATGCGTGACTAAGGAACATACCTTCGGCACCGACGCATTTCTGCTGGCGGATTTCGCTGCCGCACGTCACAAGGATATCGTCTGCGACCTGGGAACGGGCTGCGGAATAATTGCCGTTCTCATGCGGCTTCGCTACGAGCCGAAGGAGGTTTACGGGATAGATATCCAGCCTCAGGCGATAGAGCAGTTTAAAATAACCGTTGAGCGTTCGGGACTTAAGGATATCTATCCGATGCTTATGGATCTGAAGCAGCTCACTTCCGATGCGCCCCTTGACAAATGCGACATAGTTACCTGCAATCCGCCCTACAAGGCTGCAAACGCAGGGATAGAGAGCGAAATGACCGCTCAGAAGATCGCACGTCATGAGATACTCTGCAACATAGACGACGTTTGCAGGGCAGGTTCAAGGCTTCTGAAATTCGGCGGCAGACTTTGCATATGCAACCGCCCCGAACGTCTGGCGGACGCTGTTACTGCCATGAAAAACAACGGCATTGAGCCTAAGACCCTGAGGTTTGTTTCAAAAGCGCCCGACACCGCTCCGTGGCTGTTCCTCCTTGAGGGCAGAAAGGGCGGCAAGCCGTTCATGAAGGTGCTCCCACAGCTTTATATAAGCGGCAGCGGAGGGGTTTCACCCGAACTTGCGGCAATTTACGGACATTACGGCGAAAAAACCGACTGACAGAAAGGAAAATATAGATAATGAGCGGAAAATTATACGTTGTAGGCACTCCCATAGGCAATCTTGAGGATATGACCTACAGGGCGGTAAGGATATTATCGGAAGTGGATTTCATCTGCGCCGAGGATACGAGAGTTACCGTAAAGCTTCTCAACCATTTTGAGATAAAAAAGCCTCTTGTAAGCTACCACGAGCATTCGGCTAACTATGTTTCGGAGAATATTATAGAGCGGCTCCGAAACGGCGAATCCTGCGCAGTGGTAACGGACGCAGGCATGCCCTGTATATCCGACCCCGGAGAAGATCTTGTAAGGAAATGCAGAGATCTGGGTATCCCCGTGGAATCCGTTCCCGGACCTACGGCAATGGCTACCGCAGCGGCAGTGGGAGGTATTCCTGCCGCACGATTTGCCTTTGAGGGATTTCTTTCGGTGACGAAAAAGCAGCGCTACGCTCATCTTGAACAGGTTTCAAGGGACAGCCATACGCTCATATTCTACGAAGCCCCCCACAAGCTGCTCTCAACCCTTGAGGATATGCTCAATTATTTCGGGGACAGAAGGGTCGCCATATGCCGTGAGCTGACAAAGCTCCATGAGGAGGTCAGAAGGACAACTTTGTCCGAAGCTGTGCAATATTACGGTCAGAACTCCCCGAGAGGAGAATATGTGCTTGTTGTGGAAGGCTTTTCCCCCGATGAGTCGGAGGAGGGCGAATATACTTTGGAAGACGCCGTAAAACAGGCGCAAAAGCTTATAGAACAAGGCTTTAAGCCCTCGGACGCCTGCAAGGAGGCTGCAAAGCTCACGGGGTTCAGAAAAAGCGAGATCTATTCCGCCATGCTGTGATGCAATATAACGGATTTTATTTTTTTATTTCATTTTTACCCCCGTTTTATACAAACAAATAACATAAAATTATGTTTTTTTAGATTTTTTTGAAAAATTTCTCTTTACATCTTGCAAATTTCTGTATATTGTGATATAATAAAAATCAGTCCGAATGCATCGGGAGAAATGCATCGGAAAATTTTATCAGGGAGGTTGCTTAACAATGGCGTTAACCAACACATATCTTATCAATTTACTTGAAAATGTAAAGAAGCGCAATCAGGGCGAACCCGAATTTATCCAGGCTGTAACAGAGGTAATCGAAACTCTTGAACCTGTGATAAACAAAAGACCCGATCTCGTTGAAGCAGGCGTTCTCGACAGACTCGTTGAGCCTGAAAGACAGATCATCTTCCGTGTTCCCTGGGTTGACGACAACGGCAAGGTACAGGTAAACCGTGGTTTCAGAGTACAGTTCAACTCTGCTATCGGTCCTTACAAGGGCGGTATCAGACTTCACCCCTCCGTTTACATCGGAATCATCAAGTTCCTCGGATTCGAGCAGGTATTCAAGAACAGCCTTACAACACTCCCTATGGGCGGCGGCAAGGGCGGCTCCGACTTCGATCCTAAGGGCAAGAGCGACGGAGAGATCATGCGTTTCTGCCAGAGCTTCATGACAGAGCTTTGCAAGCACATCGGTGCTGATACAGACGTTCCCGCAGGTGATATCGGAACAGGCGCACGTGAGATCGGCTATATGTTCGGTCAGTATAAGCGTCTGCGCAACGAGTTCACAGGCGTTCTCACAGGAAAGGGTCTTACATACGGCGGTTCTCTCGCAAGAACAGAGGCAACAGGCTACGGTCTTTGCTACTTCACAAACGAAATGCTCAAGGCTAACGGCAAGTCCTTCGACGGCAAGACTGTTGTTATCTCCGGTTCCGGAAACGTTGCTATCTACGCTACCGAAAAGGCTACACAGATGGGCGCTAAGGTAGTTGCTCTCTCCGACTCCAACGGATATGTTTACGATCCCGACGGAATCGACCTCGCTTGCGTAAAGCAGCTCAAGGAAGTTGAGAGAAAGAGAATCAAGGAATACGTTGCAACTCACCCCAACGCAACATATACAGAAGGCTGCAAGGGCATCTGGAGCATCAAGTGCGATATCGCTCTCCCCTGCGCTACACAGAACGAGATCGACGGCGAAAGCGCAGAGCTTCTCGTAAAGAACGGCTGCTGGTGTGTATCCGAGGGTGCTAATATGCCTTCTACTCCCGAAGCTATCAACACTTATCTTGCAAACGGCGTACTCTACGGTCCTGCAAAGGCTGCAAACGCAGGCGGCGTAGCAACCTCCGGTCTTGAAATGTCACAGAACAGCGAAAGACTCTCCTGGACATTTGAAGAGGTTGACGAAAAGCTCCACAACATCATGATCTCCATCTTCAAGTCCTGCGACGAAGCTGCTAAGGAATACGGCATGGAAGGCAACTACATGGCAGGTGCAAACATTGCAGGCTTCCTCAAGGTTGCTGAAGCAATGAAGGCTCAGGGCTGCGTTTGATTCCGGCACATCGGGGAGGCAGAAAATGAATTCTATTTCAGGTGCAAACAATCACAAGGATTTTTCCGCACACACCTCCAAGGAAGCCGAAGGCACTCTCGAACCGCTGCCCAAGAACGTAAATCATGCGCATCTTCACAAGAAGGTAAGCGAGTTCAGCAAGCACTGCGAGAAGCCTACTCTTAAAGCTTCCGATCAGAACAAAGCTTTTATTTCTGACAGTGAAATAAGATGATCTCAGGCAGTTTTAACTGTCTGAGCCAATATATCTCCCCCTACGGAGCATAAAGCTCTTCAGGGGGAGATATTTTTTTATTGTGTCTTTCATATCCACAAAAATTTAAAACATCTGACCAAAATTATGCGTTGTTTTTTGTGCAGACTTGCTTTATAATGATGAAACGTTCGGAAACAATTCTTATTGCGAACAGTAATCATTTATATAAAAAACAACGATATTATGTAAAGAAAGGCAGATAAACATGACACGGGAACTTACCAACGGAAAGCCTATGACGCTTATCCTCGCTTTCGGAATACCAATACTTCTCGGATTCCTCTTTCAGCAGTTCTATAATGTTGCGGACACGGCAATAGTCGGACGTTTCCTCGGCGGAAGCGCACTTGCTGCCGTGGGAAGCACAGGTTCTGTTAACTTTCTTGTGATCGGCTTTGTTATGGGGGTATGCAACGGCTTTGCTATTCCCGTGGCTCAGCAGTACGGAGCAGGAAACTATAAGGAGCTGAGAAAATACATAACAGGCTCTCTGTGGCTCTGTATTTTCTTTGCGGCTCTTATTACCGCAGTGACTGTCATATTCTGCGCAAATATTCTGGAGGCGACAAACACTCCCTCCGATATTTTCGATAGGGCATACATTTATATAATCACGATTTTCTGGGGTATCCCCGCATATTTTCTCTACAATATGTGCGCAGGAATACTTCGCTCACTGGGCGACAGCAAAACTCCCGTTGTGTGGCTGATAATCGCTTCGATGATAAACATCGTCCTCGACATAGTTTTCATCTTCTCGTTCAAGATGGACGTTTTCGGTGCGGCTCTCGCAACAGTTGCCGCTCAGCTTATATCGGGCGTCGGCTGTCTTGTACGGCTGTGCAGGGGCTTCGGTATCATAAAACCCGAAAAGGACGAATGGCGTTTTAGCCTCAGCCACACGGGAACGCTCTGCGCCATGGGTCTGCCTATGGGATTGCAGTATTCCATCACAGCTATCGGCAGCGTTATTCTGCAGACGGCGGTAAACAATCTGGGAACAGCTTATGTTACCGCAGTTACCGCAGGAAACAAGCTCACTATGTTCATGTGCTGTCCCTTTGACGCAATGGGCTCAACTATGGCTACCTACGGCGGACAGAACGTCGGTGCAGGCAAGCTTGACAGACTGAACAAGGGACTCGGCTCATGCGTTCTGCTGGGAGCGGTCTACTCGGTCATCGCATTCCTTGCACTTCTGCTTCTTGGCGATAAAATGGCAATGATATTCCTTGACGAGGAAAGCGCAGGGCTTGTCCCTCTTGTAAGGCAGTTCCTGCTCACCCAATCGGCATTCTTCTTCCCCCTCGCTCTGGTAAACATAGTCAGATTCCTCATTCAGGGCATGGGATTTCCGCCTATTGCCACTCTTGCGGGAGTTCTCGAAATGATCGGACGAAGCTCAGTTGCATATCTTGTGACCATGTTCGGCTTCGCTGCAGTATGCTTCGCCTCACCCACAGCATGGATACTTGCCGACGCATTCCTGATACCTGCATATTTTATATGCAAAAAACGTCTGATGAAAAGAGCGGGCATTTCTCCAAAGTCCTCGCCCGTAAAAGCATGATCGCTATAATAACACAGCGGCACAGCAACACAGCAACACAGCAACACAGCCTGTTCTCGGTAAAGGTCGGGAACAGGCTGTGTTTAATTTTTTCAGTTTTTCTCCGCATACTCCGCAAAAATACGTGCTGCACAGGCGACAAGCTCTCCGCAGGGACGCTTTTTGTAGTATTCCGAGGTGCGTGGTTCGGGGACATAGCTTTCCGACTTCACATTAAGCCCCAAAAGCTCCCTGCATACTATAGAACCGTTTTCCTCACGGAATTTCGCCGCAAGCTCTTGTATACGCTTGTAATGCTCCGTTTTTGCCGTGCGGTCTGAAGGGTCGGAACAGCCGTACATCAAGCCTGCCGCCATAAACATTCCGCTTACCGCTCCGCAGACCTCCCTCAGTCTGCCCATTCCTCCGCCGAAGGACGAAGCTAACCTCATGGCTGTATCCCTGTCCATTCCAAGCTCCTCCGCAAATGCGCCGAATACAGCCTGAGAGCAGTTGTAACCCTGCAAAAACAGTTTTTTGGCAATCTCTTCGTAATTTTTATCCGAAAGCTTCATTTTAACGCACCTTTCTATATTGTACACCATTTTAATCGCTTATTATCTTCACATGAACCGTCCTTGTCCGTGGGCCGTCATATTCGGCAAAATAGATACCCTGCCACCTGCCGAGAAGAAGCCTGCCGTCCTCGATGATAACACAGACAGAGGAGCCTGTAACGAGAGTTTTAAGGTGAGCGTGAGAATTTCCTTCAAAATGGCGGTATTCGGGGCGGTCGGGACTTACCTTTGCAAGTCCTTTCAGCAGATCTGCCGTTACATCGGGGTCAGCGTTCTCGTTAATGGTTATCCCTGCCGTTGTATGAGGACAGTAAACAAGACATATACCGCTTTTTACTCCGCTTTCCGACAGTATCTCCGAAATCCTGCCTGTTATGTTGACAAAGCCCTCGTGAGCTGTTGAAAGAGTGAATGATCTTAACATTTTACCAGTCCTTTCAAAAATTTTCCGGGGGAGAAATGTTTTTCCTGCTTTTCTCTCCGCTTTCATGATTTGAACACAATTACCCGATATAATATAGACATAGCAGACGGAAAGAGAAGCAAAACCTCCTTACGGACGCTATATCCTTTCAATCCCTCCGTAATTCCGGTGCTTTCTCCCCTTTTGCATCGGATATTACAATCTTCAATCTTCATTCTCTCCATCCCCTTTTTTCTCCCGCTCCGGGTGATGCCTGCGAACCCGATCACCCGGAGCTGCTGCAAAGCAGATTATAATTTACACTGCTAAAAAGTGCAGTCGTTTTAATAATCGCACCCCTTTTTAAATCTGAAACAATAGGATTTGAAATATCACAGTTCTCAGCGGTCCATGACGTTCAACCGCAGGCTTTTTCAATGAGCATCATGGGCGGCAAACCAAAAATTCCTCCAACCTCCTTGGAGTTGATATATGATTTTATATTATGGCTGAACCCTTTGAAGGGATTCAGCCGTTTTTTTTGCCGAAACGCTCCGCAAGCACTGTAAAAACGCTTCTCTTTTTCTCTTTTTTCTCAAAAACCTCAAAGGTCTTTTTGTGATCCTTCTGCATTTTTTTCAGGTCAGCTTCAAATTCCGCTATTTTTTTCCTGTCTTCAGCCTTCATTGATCCTGCTCCGTTCTCCGCCGAGGCGGTGTTCTGACAAATAGTTGATACATTCATTATATTTCTTTTTTTACGTCCTGTCAATATGTGCACCTTTACCATATCAAACAGTCAGAAATCATCAGAAATTTTGTTTTTTTAACGAATAAACTATTGCAATTCATGGAAAAATGTGCTATACTGATTTTATGTGAAACAGCATAATGCACGGAAATCACCGTTTTCGGCAAAGTTTAATAATTTCCGTTGGGAGGATTCGGTTATGTCAGATAGAAAAAACATAAAAAATTTCAAAAGCATGCAAACAAAGATCATCACATCGTATTCACTTTTCATCTCACTGAATACTGTTATATTATCCGCACTGATACAGCTTGTTGCAAAGGATTCCGTTATTATCCAGCTGGTATTCACGCTTCTTTCGATAGGCGTCAATGTTCTGCTGATAAGCTTCATATCCCAAAAGCTCACAAACTTTATTATGAGCGTCCTTGACAGGATCCAAAAGCTTGAGGACGGAGATGTTCACACCGAGTTTGTATATGACGCCAGCGGCGATGAAGCCGAGCTGCTTTCAATCGCTCTTGAAGAAACAGTCGAAAAGCTCAACTCGGTCATCAACAGCACATCAAAGGGTCTTGAGGAGCTTGCAAACGGCAACCTCAGCTATGAGCTTGACGGCATATGGGTCGGCGATTTTGCAAAGATCAAGGATAAATATTCGGAGATAACTCAGTCGCTCAGCCGAACATTTGCAGATATTGATGTTGCTTCCGGTCAGGTAAACAGCGGTTCCCAGCAGGTGGCAAACGGCGCTCAGGCGCTTTCACAGGGTGCTACCGAGCAGGCAGCGTCCATTGAAGACCTTTCAGCTCAGATAAACGATATCGCAGCTCAGGTTTCCGCAAATGCCGAGGCTGCAAAGAAGACTTCCGAGGTTGTCGAGGAAACCGCAAATCAGATGAATGTTTGCAGCGCAGAAATGCAGAATATGCTCTCCTCCATGAACGATATCAACCGCAGCAGCACAGAGATCTCCAAGATCATCAAGGTAATCGACGATATTGCATTCCAGACAAATATCCTTGCGCTGAACGCAGCCGTTGAGGCAGCACGTGCGGGAGCAGCAGGAAAGGGCTTCGCAGTCGTTGCGGACGAAGTAAGAAATCTTGCCGCAAAGAGCGCCGAAGCCGCAAACCAGACCACCGCTCTTATCCAAAGGTCCGTTGACAACGTTAACAAGGGCTCGAAGATTGCCAAGGAAACAGCAGATGTTCTTTCGGGTATCGTGGAAAGCGCAGAACTTATCAAATCGGAGATCGGCAAGATCACAGCCGCTTCCGAATCCCAGTCGGACGCTATCAAGCGTGTTAACATGGGAGTTGAACAGATCTCGGCAGTCGTTCAGAGCAATACTGCAACGGCAGAGGAATCCGCTGCTGCCTCCGAAGAGCTTTCGGGACAGTCCAGCATGCTCAAGGGACTTCTTTCACATTTCAAGATCGGTTCAGCAAACAATGAATCGGAATATTCCGAACCTGTTTCATATTTTGACGACACAGCCTTTGAACCCGAATTTGACAGCGAAGAAACAACGGACAGCTCTCCCGTTTTCACCGCCGATACGAACTCTGATTTTGTCCCCGTTGATTTCGGAGAAAGCTTCACAATGGCAGACACTAAGCCTTCAAAAATATATCTCGACGACGATTTTGAAAATGTCGACAGCAAATATTAAAAAATAATCACAAAATTTTACAAGCGGTATGACCGAAACAGCGTCATGCCGCTTTTTTGCGGAAATGAGCGCAATGCTCTTCGACAAATATCTTCACATTATTTTACGCAAACTTTACATTGCTTATATTTGAAATTCATCTATTTATGTTATAATTCTTTCGGAAAATAAGTCAGTGTCTTTTAGTGAAAACTAAATATTTAATCGGCGCTGTTTTGGTATATAATAAAACTAACAGAGCAAGTAATTTATTATTCATGTTCCGGCAGTAAATGCCCGAAAAGGACGGTTAAAGATAATGAATTTTTTTAACTTGGTACAATTATTCGGCGGATTGGCGCTCTTCCTCTACGGAATGAGCTTTATGGGCGAAAAGCTTGAAAAGCTTGCAGGCGGAAAGCTTGAAAAAATATTTGAAAAGCTTACTTCAAACCGCTTCAAGGGACTGCTTCTCGGTACTCTTGTAACTGCTGTAATACAATCATCTTCGGCAACCACAGTCATGCTGGTCGGATTTGTAAACTCGGGCATCATGCGGCTTTCTCAGGCTATCTCCATCATCATGGGCGCAAATATCGGAACAACGGCTACATCATGGCTCCTCAGCCTTTCGGGACTTGAAGGCGACAGCTTTATTATCCAGCTCTGCAAGCCCACAACCTTCGCTCCTATACTTGCCGCTGTCGGCGTTATCATGCGAATGACCTGCAAGTCCAAAAACGGAAAGAAAAAGGATATCGGCGGTATCCTCGTCGGATTTGCTATCCTTATGATGGGCATGGAAACCATGTCGGGAGCCGTTTCTCCTCTTGCTGATTCCCCTTCTTTCAGAAATATTCTGGTAATGTTCCAAAATCCTCTTTTAGGCGTTCTGACAGGTGCTCTGCTGACTGCGGTCATTCAGTCATCCTCCGCTTCGGTAGGTATCCTTCAGTCACTTTCTTCAACGGGACAGCTCACCTTCGGCGCTGCTTTTCCCATCATTCTCGGACAGAATATCGGTACCTGCGTTACAGCTCTTCTTTCTGCCGTCGGTGCAAACAAGAGTGCAAAGCGTGTTGCTGTTGTTCACCTTTATTTTAACGTTCTCGGCGCTCTTCTTGCTCTCATTGCTTTTTATGCTTCTGACGCAATTTTTAACTTTGCTTTTATCGACTCACCTGTTACCGAATTTAATATTGCCATTGTTCACACGGTATTCAACCTCGGTGCAACAATAATTCTCCTGCCGTTTACAGGTCTGCTTGAAAAGCTTGCCCTGATTACGATACGTGATGAAAAGAAGGACGAGAACGAAGCTCCCGTTCTTCTCGACGACCGTTTCCTCAGCACTCCCGGCGTTGCTATCGAACAGTGCCGCAATGTTACATGCAGAATGGCTTCTCTTGCAAAAACCACCATTTTCCTCTCTCTCGATCTTCTCAAGGATTTTGATGAAGACAAGGCTCAGATGATCGTTGAAAACGAAAACAGCATCGACACCTACGAGGATATTACGGGAACCTATCTTGTAAAGCTTTCCGGCCGCAGCATGACTATGGAGGACAGCCGCACCGTTTCACGTCTGCTCCACTCCATAGGTGATTTTGAAAGGATCTCCGACCATGCCATAAATATCATGGATTCGGCAAAGGAGATCTTCGACAAGGGCATTGAATTTTCCGACATGGCAAAGCGTGAGCTTGATGTTATGTTCAAGGCTATCGAAGATATTCTTGACCTTACCGTGCAGGCATTTGAAGCTAACGACCCTGTGCTTGCAAGAAAGGTCGAGCCTCTCGAAGAAGTTGTTGACAATCTGCGCACGGAAATGAAAACACGTCATGTTGAACGTCTGCGTGACAAGACCTGCACCATTGAACAGGGCTTTATTTTCACGGACCTTCTTACCGACCTTGAAAGAGTTTCCGACCACTGCTCAAATATTGCCGTTAATCTCATTCAGATAAGCGACAACAACTTTGACAACCATCAATATCTTAACACTGTTAAAAGCGCCGAAAACACTGATTTCTTCAATCAGTACAACGAATATTCGATCAAATACATTCTCCCACGCAATGCGGAAAAGAATCAATAAAGCAAAAAGCGGCGTATCTGTAACGGTACGCTGTTTTCATAATTATAATTATTTATCTGAAAGGTGATCTTTTATGACGACCGTTTTTTGTGTTGAAGATGACGAAGGTATCCGTGAGCTTATTTCCTGCGCTTTAAAAACAGGGGGCTACGATGTTGTTTCATTCCCTTCCGCCGATGAATTCAGCGAAGGACTGAAACAGAAGATCCCTTCCATAATCCTCCTCGATATAATGCTCCCCGAAAAGGACGGAATGGAGATACTCCGTGAACTGAAAAGCAATGAGCTTTACAAGAATATTCCCGTTATCATGCTTACCGCACGCTCCTCGGAGCTTGACAAGGTAAACGGACTTGAAGCGGGTGCCGACGATTACATAACAAAGCCTTTCGGCGTTATGGAGCTTCTGTCGAGGGTCAAAGCTGTGCTGAGGCGGACTTCAACCGTTTCTCAGTCAAGCTGCGAGCAGTATTTTGCAGGAGAGCTTACCCTTGATGTTGCAAAGCACAAGGTATCTGTGGGAGGACAGGAGGTCGAACTTACCTTCAAGGAGTTTGAGCTGCTCCTCTGCATGCTCAAAAACCGTGATATCGTCCTCACAAGGGAATGCCTTATGGAGCGTGTGTGGGGATATCAGTTTGCAGGCGAATCCCGAACCGTTGACGCTCACGTAAAAACTCTCCGCCAAAAGCTTGAACAGGCAGGCTGCGGAAACCTTATCCAAACCGTAAGAGGAGTGGGTTATAAGATCAGCGGCTGATCATCATCTGAAAGGAATTACCGTATAAATGCAGAAAAGAATTTACAAAACGATCTGCTCTATAGTTATGACGGCTGTCATTGTTGTCGGTCTGTGCTCTGTGCTCATAAGCTTCGGACTGTACGAATCTCAAGCAAAAGCTGCCCTGAAATACGCCGCAGATCTTGTATTGCAGGACGACATTTCCGCTGAGGAAATGTACAACAGGCTGTCGGAGGCTCTCGACTACAATATCCGTGTCACCGAGATCGACGCCGACGGTACGGTCTTATACGACAGCAGCTCCGACGATCATTTAAACACGGAAAATCACGGAAACCGCCCCGAGGTCATCGAAGCCTTTGAAAGCGGTATCGGTTCAAGCGAGCGCTTTTCTCATACACTTTCAAAAACAACTTATTACTATGCAGTCTTACATAACGGAAAAGTTATAAGATTTTCACGGGACACGGGAGCAATAATCACCGTTTTCATCAGTATTCTCCCCTTCTTTCTGGCTGCGGCAGGGCTTGTTGTGCTGATTGCGGTCATCGCCTCGGACAAGCTTTCCGAAACCATTATGAAGCCGATACACAAGCTCGTGAGCAGTCTTGACTTTTTCGGACGGGACAGCCATATCCCCACTCCCGAGGATTTCGACGAGTACGAAGAGCTGATACCCATGGTCAAGACTATCGGCAGAATGCGCAGGCAGATAAGCGAATACGTCGAAAAGATCAGCAGGGAGAAAAATACTATCCAGCTTATCACCAACAACATGACCGAGGGAATGATACTCATTGACAAGGACGACAATATCCTCTCAATAAACCGCAGCGCCATCGACCTTGTAAGTCCTCATTTCCCAAAGGAAAGCGGACGGAATATTATTGAATTTTCCCGAAACGATGACTTTCTCTCCCTTGTCAGGCAGTCAAAAGAGGCTCCCAATGTGACAGGCATTTTTTCCTGCGAAAACCGTTATCTGAGAGTGTTTATCAGCAGGATAGGAGATAACGAATCGGACAACTCGGGAGCGGTCATAATAATCGTGGACGAAACGGACATTCATCTTGCAGAGGAAATGCGCCGTGATTTTTCCGCAAACGTATCCCATGAGCTTCGGACACCTCTTACTACGGTCAAGGGCTTCGGTGAAATGCTTGCAAACGGAATGATAACCGACACCGAGGACACCGTCAAATACGGAAAACGTATTTTTGACGAGAGCAGCCGTCTGCTGAGCGTCATAAACGATATAATCAGGCTCAGCGAGATAGAAGAAAACGGCGCAAGGATATTTTCCAAAACGGACATTCTGTATCTTGCGCAGCAGGTTTCGGAAAATCTTGCACAGAAAGCCGATTCTCTGAAAATAAGCGTATATGTCACGGGTGAAAGCGTGGAGGCGTCGGTCAATTCGGGATATATTTACGAGCTTATTTACAACCTTGCCGAAAACGGTATCAAGTACAATCACCCGGGCGGTCATGTAACTGTTGATGTTAGGCGCAGGGACGACAAGGCGGAAATAATCGTTTCGGACGACGGCATCGGAATACCCAAGGACCATCAGGGAAGAATTTTCGAGCGCTTTTACCGTGTTGACAAAAGCCATTCCAAGCAAACGGGCGGAACGGGTCTGGGACTTTCTATAGTAAAGCACATTGTCGCATACCACAGCGGAAGCATAACCCTCGAAAGCGACGCCGAAAAGGGCACAAAATTCATCGTCACCGTTCCGCTTATTCAGCCGTAAAGGACAGTCTGTCCCACAAAATACTCCGAAAGGAATGATTATATGGATAATAACGGCAATTCAAAAGGATTTTTCCCCTTGATCTTATCCCTTGATTTTCTCTTCGGTGCAGGAGTATTTATTTACACGGCGGTAACGGTCAGAAGTGCAGCAGGAAGGGCAGGATTTATTCTGCTGGCGCTGTTTTCATTTCTTACCGTTGCGGGTATCGGACTGACGGATATGTCCCTTGCAAAATATTTCCGAACAACGACAAAGCTTTTTGCTTTTGCCTCCCCATTTCTCATTTTTTCCGCCTCTTTTTTATCCGCCTACCGTATTTCCCACGGCATTGCGGCAGCGTCATCTCCCGTGCTGATATGGACTATCATCATCTGCTGCGCATTTTCCGCAGTTATGGGCGTTGTGCTTGTTAAAAGGTACAGGGAAGACGATCTGTGATGTTCTTTATAATTAATTGTAATTTGACATGACCTTACCGAAGAAACAAGTCCTAAATTCCATGCTGCATTTAATGCACAAAAAGAGTTGTAAATATCATTTTGAAAGGAGAAGATACAATTGAATGAGTTAATGATAGAACATGAATTCTCAAAATGGTTTGAGGATGTTCCGTCGTGTCAAACCGATGGTCTTCCAAAGTTAAGAGATGATGCCCCGGAAAGCGTAAGGAAAGAAGCTATCGAATATGATAACTATTTCTTTGAACGCACAGGCAGACATAAAATTTATTTTGGCAAGTAACTATGAAAGGCGGTAAGAATCAATGGTCGAAGAAGTATAAAGACATAATGCTTGAGCATTTGAAGCTTCTGAAAGAATCAGCCGATGACTGCGATTATAAATACTTGCAGCCTATAACGCACTGATAGGAATACAAAAATTACTTGACAAAGTTTTCAATGTATAGTAAAATGACTATGGTAGATAAAGACTTTCAAATGCTTGGCGAAGATTTTTATTTGATTTTTGAAAGGATTGAATTGTAATGGATTATAATGACTTGAAAATTGGAGATATAATTGATGATACGCCTGTTGATGTTACAAAATTATCTCCAAATACAATGACTGATAAGGAATTCGAGGAATACAGAAAGAGAATTCGTGAAGAAAACAAACAGCGTTCCATAAAAATGTAAGCACCTTACACAAAAGCAGGGTGCTTTATTTTTGCCCCAAAAACCAAGAAAGGCGGTGAATAAATGATAAGCACAATAATCCTTTTTTATGCACTGAACGCATCAAACCCCGTGCCGACAGGCTGCTTTGTTGCCGCATGGCTTTTGTGCATTCCGAAATTGATTTTTCGATTTATAAATTTTATATCGGTAACGAAAGAACGCATCGAAAGCAAATGGGTAAACGAAGCATTAATCAGAACGATACAAAAATTAAAGTGAAAACAGCCCTTAACCACCTGTTTAAGGCGCTTTTTTTATACCTTAAAAACCATTAAAGGAGTATTTTACATAAATAAATCCTTCTAAAAGAGCGTGAATAAGAGTACGCTCTTTTGTGCTTACACTTCAGAGAACAAATCAAATATCATTTCTTATAATCAGCACAAATCTGTTTTTTTCAAATTCCAGCAAACCTTCGTCACGCATTTTGCAAAGCTCATTTGACATTGCGCTCCTGTCAACGGAAAGAAAATCCGCAAGCTGCTGACGATTAAAAGGTATCGAAAAGCTGCTGCCGTTATTACGGTCTGCCTCTTCGGAAAGATATGCGATAAGCTTTTCACGGGTCGTCCGCTTGGACATATAACCAAGCTTACGAACAAGCTTTCTGTTTTTTTCGGATAACGCATAAAACAGATTCTGCACCGCTTTTGAATGAAAATCGCATGCCGTCGGACAAACAGTCAGCAGCCTTTCGATATCAAAAACAATCACTGCGCTGTCCTCCACCGCAAGCACATCATTCGGAAACGGACCGCTTTCGGGTGCTGCATACGACTCCCCGAAAATCTCTCCCACGTCTATCATATTGATAATACTGCGGTTTCCCCAATAATCGTCACGCTGAATATGAAGCTTGCCTTCTGCAAGCACCATGATATTCCCGACCCTGTCGCCCTGCTTTAAAACATACTCCCCTTTTTTATATTCACACAGCCTCGCCTGCATGCAGGAAAGCATCTTCTCAATTTCATCTTCCGCTGCTCCTTTGAAAAGCTGAGTCCTTTTCAGAACAGGTATATATTTCTTCATGATATCCTCATTTCCGTTGCAAAAACAACCGACTTGTTTTATATATTATATTATAATCATATCAGAAAGTCAAAATGCTTTCAGAAAAAAACAAGGAGAATTTACAATGATAAGAAAAATTATAAAAATAGACGAGGAAAAATGCATCGGCTGCGGACTTTGCGCCCAAGCCTGCCATGAGGGAGCCATCGAAATGGTCGGCGGAAAAGCCAAGCTTACCCGTGAGGATTACTGCGACGGGTTGGGAGATTGTCTGCCTGCTTGTCCCACAAACGCTATAACCTTTGAAGAGCGTGAAGCCCCTGCCTATGACGAAGCGGCTGTCCTTGCCGCTAAGCAGAAAAAAACAGGAGCTGTTCTCCCCTGCGGCTGCCCCGGAACGCAGTCAAGGGCGATAAGGCACGATGATCAGACAGCCCCCTCCGCCGTACCGAGTCAGCTTTCCCAATGGCCCGTGCAGATAAAATTAGTCCCTGTCAATGCACCATATTTCCATAACGCCGACCTTCTTGTGGCAGCTGACTGCACCGCATATGCCTACGGAAATTTCCACAGCGATTTTATCCGTGACAGGATCACAATTATAGGCTGTCCCAAGCTTGACGAGTGCGATTACAGTGAAAAGCTTGCTGCTGTCCTCTCAAACAACATGATAAAAAGCGTGACTGTAGTTCGTATGGAAGTCCCCTGCTGCGGCGGGATCGAACACGCTGTTAAGAGGGCTATTGCGGCAAGCGGAAAGGATATTGACTGCAAGGTTGTGACTGTTTCTACCGACGGAAGAATTATTTGATAACGTTTCAAAGATACAACAAGGCTGCGTAAAATCAAACGCAGCCTTGTTTTTTTCTGCCCAACACCGCCTTTTCGTAAAATAATCCATAAATCTTTTAAATGCTATTGACAAATCAGGAAAAATACGTTATAATAAATCAAGCGATTTAAAACAGTTGATTTAAATCAAGCGTTTAAGGAGATATTATATGCCGCCAAAACCAAAATTTACAAAAGAAGAGATCGTCGAAGCAGCACTGAAAATAGCCTCGGAAAAGGGAATTGAAGCCCTTACCTCAAGGGAGCTGGGTGCTGCTTTGGGAAGCTCCGCAAGACCGATTTTTACCGTTTTTTCAAATATGGACGAGCTTTGCGAAGAGGTTCGCAAGGCTGCTTTGCAAAAGTTTGAGAAATTTACACAGATAACCGATAACGATATTCCGCCCTTTAAGCAGGTCGGATTGAAAATGACAAAGTTTGCCGCAGAACAGCCGAAGCTTTTCCGACTGCTTCATATGAGCGAAAACGACAAAAGCGGCAGTTTTGATGAAATATTTCATAACCTTGGAGATCTTGCAGGAAAATGCATTGAAACTCTGAATGTGGATTACGGATTTTCTCCCGAAGATGCAAGGGAGATTTTCAAACACACATGGATATATACTTACGGTATCAGCGTTCTGATTGCCACAAGAATGTGCAGCTTTTCCGAAAACGAGATATCCGAAATGCTTACTCATGAATTCCGCAGTATCATTTCAATGGCAAAATCGGGAAACAGCGAGGTCTTCAAACCATACGAACAGTCAAGACAATAAATACATTGGAGGGGTCATCAATGGGACTTTTAAGTGAAAATGAAAAAAGCGCAAATCAGGCAGCGGTAAAGGTAATGAGAGTAACCGTCATCGTATTTGCACTGGTGCTGGTGCTTGATATATTGGGGATATTTACCGTGCGGCTCCCTGTTATGATAACAGCATTTATTGTGGGAAGTATCCTGCTTTTGATACCCACGCTTCTGGTAAATGTACTGAAGCTTGACAGCGGCTGGGTGAAATATGTTATCGTAGTATGCGCCGTTGTTTTTACGGCAATAACAACCGTTACGCTGTCTTATCATGCGGTTCTGCTGTATGTTTATCCCATAGCCATTGCAAGCTTGTATTTTATCGGCGGACTGAACATCTTTGCTGTTATCCTCACCATAATTGCGGTTTCGGTGGGACAGCTTATAGCTTTTAAGTATCAGTTTGTAAGCGATCATAACTTTGAATCCGTAAAGAAATGTGTGCTTTTCGGGATACTTCCCCGTGCAATGGTGCTTTTCAGCGTTTCGGCTATTTTCACAATGCTTTGCAGACGTACCGCTTCCATGCTCGGAAGTCTGATGGGTGCGGAGCAGCAGAGGATAATGCAGGACAAATCGAAGGAGGTTTCCGAAAAGCTTATTCAGACTGTTACCGAGCTTGACAACATCTCCGCAGCAGCTGCCGAGGCTAACCGCAGCATTGCAAACGAGTCGGAAAACGTTATGAAGGACAGCGAAGCCAATTTCACTCACATAAAATCGGTTGAGGAAAGTATGACACTTATTTCGGACAATCTTCGTGACCTTTCCGAAATGAGCGCACGCATTTCCGAGCTTACAAAGCGTGCTGACGAGATCACTGCCGAAAACGACAGAAAAATGTCCGCTGCCGCTGCAAGTATGGACGAGATATGCAAGGGCACCGATGAGAGCAAGGCAATAATTGCAAAGCTGTCCGATCAGTCAAAGAAGATCGTTGAGATAGCAGATGTCATTACCGATATTTCAATGCAGACAAATATCCTTGCACTGAACGCTTCCGTTGAGGCAGCTCACGCAGGAGAGCACGGAAGAGGCTTCGCTGTGGTGGCAGATGAAATAAAGAAGCTTTCCGAACAGACTAAGGAAGCTGCTTCGGAGATCGGAGCGATCATCACCGATGTAACCCTCAATATTTCGGGAACAGTAGCCGCTATGGAAAACAACGCCGAGCTTACTCGTGATGGTATGAACAGTATGGAGGAGATGAAGGCGTCAGCCGAGCAGCTCAGCCACTCCAACAGCGAGATCTCACAGAACATTGCCGATATGAACGCAGTTATCAAAAATGTTGCGGACAGCGGAGAAAATGTTTCACGCAAGCTTGTCAGCGTTAGCGGCAATATCGCCAACAATTGCGGTGCGGTAGAGCACGTTGCGGCGGCTATTGAGGAAAACAGCGCAGGCACTGAAAATCTCGGATATATGGTCAAAAATATCAGACAAATGGCAGAGGAGCTCGAACAGCTCACGGTATAAGCATAACAGCCGCCGCAAGACTAAATATCTTGCGGCGGCTGTTTGCTATTATGTACTATAAGTATCAAAGTCCCTCGGGATTCATTTTGATAAATCTCCAGCTGTCCTCGCACATTTCGGAAAGCTCTCTTTCAGCCTTCCAGCCAAGCTCGTTATATGCCTTTGAGGGGTCTGCATAGCATTCGGCAATATCCCCTGCACGGCGTGGCTTGATATCGTAAGGGATATCAACTCCGCTTGCCTTGATAAATGCATTTACAACGTCCAGAACGGAATATCCCTTTCCTGTGCCGAGATTCCATATTCCCACGCCTGTCATGCTGCGCACCTTTGCTATGGCTTTAACGTGACCGATAGCCAGATCTACAACGTGAATGTAATCTCTTACTCCCGTGCCGTCATGAGTGGGATAGTCGTTTCCGAACACGCCAAGACGGGGCAGCTTGCCAACAGCTACCTGCTGGATATAGGGCATGAGATTGTTGGGGATACCGTTGGGGTTTTCGCCAAGCTTTCCGCTCTTATGAGCACCGATAGGATTAAAGTATCTGAGAAGAGCAATGCTCCATTCATTGTCGGATTTGAAAATATCCTGCAGGATACCCTCTATCATAAGCTTTGTTGAGCCGTAGGGATTTGTGGTGGAGAGGGGGAAATCCTCCTTAATGGGAACGGATTTCGGAGCACCGTAAACAGTTGCCGATGAACTGAAAACTATCCTCTTGCAGCCGTGGTTTCTCATAACATCGCAGAGAATGAGAGTACCCGTAATATTGTTGTGATAATATTCGATAGGCTTTCTGACAGATTCACCGACTGCTTTAAGACCTGCAAAATGAATTACCGAATCAATATCATTCTCCTCAAAAACCTTTTCCACTGCGGCTCTGTCAAGAAGATCCGCCTCGTAGAAGGGAAAATCCTTTCCCGTCAGCTCCTTAATGATCTCCAAAGCTCTCGGCTTGGAGTTTGAAAAATTATCGAGGACAACGATCTCCTCACCCGAATTAAGAAGCTCCACACAAGTATGGGAACCGATATAGCCTGCGCCGCCGGTTACGAGAATTGCCATAACAAATCATCCTTTCATTATCAGTATGAACTGCCGATTGATTTTCTGTATTTATTATAGCATACCGATTCGCCTCATGCAATGCAAAAAAATATCAGTTATATGGATTTTTGTTGCATATTCAGAGAAAATGTTGTATAATTGAGCTGAAAGGAAGGACTGCAATGGAAAACTCATTCAAGCACACCCTTAAAACCAATACCGCCCATACTCCCCCTCTGAATGTGCTGTATGCGGGGCATCAGAAATGCGAACCCCTTCACAGCTGGGGAAAGGGTGTCCGTGACCACTATATCCTACACATTATCGCATCGGGACAGGGTACATATTCCACGCCCGACCAAACCTACACCCTTTCCGCAGGGGACTGCTTTCTGATATACCCATTTACCGAGGTGGAGTACACTGCCGACGAGGTCTGTCCGTGGGAATACTACTGGATAAATTTCAGCGGAGAGGGAGCGGAGGACATTCTCAAAAAGACGGATTTTTCAAGCGACAGTCCCGTTATGCACGGCTGCGGCGAAGATATTCTGACGAACATGGAAAAAATAATGGACAGCAATAACATTGAGCTTGCAGGCAGACTGTATATCCTCCTCGGTCAGCTTATGGACAAATCTGTCCGACAGTCGGAAAGCAGCGTGGATATTTCCTCGGAAAAGCTTTGCCTGAAAAAGGCTCGGAGCTTTATTTCATGCAGCTATCCCCTGCAGATAGGCGTGGAGGATATTGCCGCAGCGGCAGATGTTTCCCGGACCACACTTTTCAGGATATTCAAGAAATGCTGCGGAATGTCGCCCCTTGAATACCTTATTTTCTGCCGAATGGAACAGGCTAAACGGCTCCTTTCGGGGACGGATATCTCCGTGACAGCTGTTGCAAGGTCGGTGGGATACGAAGACAATCTTTATTTTTCAAGGGCGTTCAGCAGATATGCAGGTATCTCCCCCACCGAATTCAGGCGGAGAAGATGAAAAAAACTTCGCAATATCCCGTAACGGATATTGCGAAGTTTTCTGCATTTTAATTAATGATAAATATATTATCACACGGTTACACAAGCTTCTCCGAATGCCATTTTTTCAAAAACAGGCACCGGCACAGGCTTTGAATAAAGATAGCCCTGAGCACATTTACAGCCGTTTGTATCAAGAAATGTTGCCTGTTCGGAGGTTTCAACGCCCTCCGCTACCATTTCAAGTCCGATATCGTTTGTCATGGCAATGGTATGGGTAACTATTTTTCTGCCACGCTCGGTATTCAGAGAATCTCCAAGGAAGCCACGGTCAAGCTTTATCACGTCAAACATGGTATTTCTGAGGGTATTGAGCGATGAATAACCCGAACCGAAATCGTCCATAAGCAGGGTAAATCCGCTTTTTTTCAGATTGTCTATCGTAAGGGCTGCGTCACGGTTCTCAAAGGTTTCGGTTATCTCGATCTGGAAAAGGTCAAGAGGGATATTGAATTCATTTACGATCTTCAGAAGTCTTTCCGCAAGATCGGGCTGGTTTAGATAGACCCGTGAAACGTTTACGGAAATAGGCATGACTTTAAGCCCCATATCAAGCCATTTGCGGATAAGCTCGCATATTTTTCGGTGAACATAGCCGTCAAGCTGCTCAATAAATCCGTTTGCTTCAAAAACAGGGATAAAGGCATACGGCTGGAGCATTCCGTCCTCGGGATGATTCCAGCGGACAAGCGCTTCTGCGCCCACAACAGCTCCGTCAGCTATTCTGCACTTTGGCTGCAGATAGACCTCGAACTGTCCGCTTTCAAGCGCACCCTGCATTTCGGCTTCGATCTTATGACGGTTATGGAGCTCATCAATGAACTTTTCCTCGTAATACTGAATAGGCTTTACCGCATTGTTTTTTGCGCTTTTTCTCATAAGTCCCGCACTGTCCACCATTTTTCTCAGCGGTATACTTTTATCCTTTACAAGGTAAACTCCGAAGTAAAACTTATATGATATATTATTGAAGCTCTGCAGCTTTGACTGGATAAGACCTATGCGGTGCTCCAGCTCATCAATGTCGGAATATTCACTAAACACGGTAAATATATCCGCTCCTAGACGGCAGGATACAGATTCTCTCTCCCAAACTTCGGGCAGGCTGCGTCTGATATATTCAAGAATAGCGTCGCCTATCTTGTCACCGTAGGTTTCGTTTATAACCTTGAAACGGCTGATATCAAACTGAATAATTGCAAAGTTTTCCTTGGTGGTCATCATGGTTTTCATAACGACATCAACGGGAAATGGCGTACTGCCCGGCTGCTCGGGTGCATTTGGAGCAGACTGCGTTGCAAACTTTGAAATTGAATTAATGTATCCCGAAAATCCGACTGCAAGTCCGTCAGAACCAAATTCTATCTGAACTGCAAGACTCATGGACGCAAGCTTGCCGTCAAGGATTATATTTATAAGATATTCAAAATAATAATCGTTTGCATTGGCTGAAGATGGAGCAATATGCCGAGCACGCTGAAATTTTCCGTAGAAATCGGACAATATTTTTTTATCTTCTACGGAAACACCACCGCAGGAAAGCAATGCCTCAATAGGGTTTAAATCATTATTACCAAAAATTTTTTCCATGGGAAAATTGCTGACCGAATCTGTTTTCCCCGTAACAGCGTTATAACTGAAACAACAGGAATTGCTGCGCTTCATTAATAGATCCATCATTCTCTCTTGAAATGTTGAGCCGTCCATTATATTCGTCCTTTCATCACACTTTTCCCCAAAAGCGTTGTTGTCCGTTTTTCATAATGCTTGCATACAAACATTTTTTGGCATAATCTAAAGTATAAAATAAGTATATCACACTTCGGAAAAAAAATCAATAACAAAATTTAACTAACTGCAAACAACCCGACGAATTTTTTTAAGCGCTATAACTAATTATATGCTTGTTCTTTAGTATAAATGCAACAATTGAATCATTTTTATCATTATACAAGCTCTATGGTGAATATACTGTCATAATGCAAAGAAAACGTCCATGAAGGAGGATTTTTTATGGGTCTTACGGGCAGCAGCACGGGGCGCAGTCTTGCCTCGGCAAACGATATAGGCAAGCTTAGCGGAAGCGAACACTTCATTGCTCTTGCCGGAAATCCCAACGTGGGAAAATCCACTGTTTTCAACGCTCTGACAGGAATGAACCAGCACACGGGAAACTGGACGGGCAAGACCGTTTCAACGGCACAGGGCAGGTGGAACACGGCAAAAAATGATATCATACTGACCGATCTCCCCGGAACATATTCTCTCATGGCTCATTCCGAAGAAGAACGGGTCGCACGGGATCACATCTGCTTCGGCGGAACGGAAGCGGTAATTGTCGTCTGCGACGCTTCATGCCTTGAAAGGAATCTGAACCTTGTGCTGCAGGTGCTTGAGATCACCCCTGCGGTGCTTGTATGCGTAAATCTGGCGGACGAGGCGGAGAAGAAGAAAATCACCGTTGACGAAAAGAAGCTGGAAGAAATTTTAGGGGTGCCCGTATGCAAAACCGCCGCACGAAGCGGAAAGGGACTCGATAAGCTCTCCGAGCGCACGGAAGAAATACTGTCGGCGAAAAAACGTGTCGGAGCAGAGCCGCCCGTGATCTACGAGGAGCCGATTGAAAAAGCGCTGTCGCTTATGGAAAATGCTCTCGTTCCCCTGCTCGCAAACAAGATTTCTCCGAGATTTGCGGCGCTGCGTATCCTTGAACGCTGCGACGATATCATTGAAAAGATACGCACGGATATATGTCCCGAGCTGCGAATGATGCTCTCCGATGATACATCGGAGCTTGGAAAAGCATATGCCGATGCAGTCGGAATACTGACGGAGGCGGACATTGACACCGCTCTTCTCCGTGACAAGGTCATAACTTCCATAATCAAACGTGCGGAGCAGCTTGCTGACATGACGGTCACATGGGGCATTCCCGATTATTACGAAAAAGACCGCCGCATTGACAGCATTCTCACTCACAGGATATGGGGAGTGCCTGTTATGCTGCTCATGCTGGCGTTGATATTCTACATAACCATAACGGGAGCAAATTATCCTTCCATGTGGCTGTCCTCGGCGTTTTCTTCCCTTGAAGGTGTGCTCAGGAGCGGACTTGAAGCCATAGCTTCTCCGCCGTGGCTCACCTCGGTGCTGCTTGACGGGATATATCGGGTGCTGACATGGGTCACAGCGGTCATGCTTCCGCCGATGGCAATATTTTTCCCTTTGTTTACGCTCCTTGAGGACGTGGGATATCTCCCCCGTGCGGCTTTCAATCTCGACAAGCATTTTAAAAAGGCAAACGCCTGCGGAAAACAGGCTCTCACAATGGCAATGGGACTTGGCTGCAATGCTGCAGGTATAACAGGCTGCCGCATTATAGATTCACCCCGAGAACGGCTTATTGCTGTGCTTACCAACAATTTTATGCCGTGTAACGGGAGATTTCCCACTCTTATTGCACTGATAACTGTTTTCTTTGCAGGCTCATGCGGTGCTTACGGCGGCGTTGTATCGGCGCTGGCGCTGACGGGAATAATTATTCTCGGCGCTGCACTGACATTTATCATGTCGGGACTGCTTTCAAAAACCGTTCTTAAAGGGGTGCCCTCCTCATTCACGCTGGAGCTGCCGCCCTACCGCCGTCCTCAGATAGGCAAGGTGCTTGTCCGCTCCCTTTTTGACAGAACAATTTTCGTCCTCGGCAGAGCGGTCACTGTGGCTGCCCCGGCAGGACTTGTAATATGGCTCATGGCAAATATCCATGCAGGAAACGGAGAAAGCCTGCTCAGGATATGCTCGGATTTTATCGACCCTGCCGCACGGATTTTCGGCATGGACGGCGTTATCCTCCTTGCATTTATCCTCGGATTTCCCGCAAACGAAATAGTCCTGCCCATAATTCTCATGGCATATATGGGCAATTCGTCCATTGAGGAATACAGCTCCTACGCCGAGCTTGGGGCTGTTCTCGGGGAAAACGGCTGGACAATTACCACCGCACTCTGCACGATGATATTCATGCTCTGTCATTTTCCCTGCTCCACCTCCTGCATAACGGTGAAAAAGGAAACGGGCAGCATGAAATGGACGATAGTTTCCGCAGTGCTGCCTACGGCAGCAGGACTTCTGCTGTGTGCTGCGGTAAACCTTATATCCACGGCAATTTCGGCAGTATTATGAAAAAAGCACCGCAGCATTTCGGTTTCCCGTCCTGCTGCGGTGTTTTATATTTAATGAAGGATCGTTTTAGGAGTTAATCGAACTTATGAAGTACGCCAAGCCTCTCACGATATTCCTGCAGTTCTGCAAAAGACTGTATACCCTGTTTTGGTAAGTATCACAGTATACTGTTTCCGTTCGGTCAGCCGGCGTATATGCCGGATCAGAGGCTGTTCCCACCACTATCGCATCATTGGAGTTGAACGAAGGTTCTTCGGGCACATCGTCATTTGAGCTGTCGTCCTCCGAAGGGTCTGTTTCTTCTTCGTAACTTCCCGATCCGGTTTCTGTGCTGTAAGACGTTCCGCCGCTTAAAGTGTAATAAATCGCAACAAATTTATAGTTTTTGCCATTATTGTTATAGTAGTTTAATCTCATGTCTTCGGTCAGCGTAACATCGGCACCGGGGTCAAATTCAGCTGTACCGTCGCTTGATATCATATGGTCAACACCTGTGTTGTCGGTTATATCGCTGCTGCCTAACTTAACGCTCGAATCGGAGTATCCGCCCGATGTTATGCAGCCCCAGCCGATAAATTCATAGTTTTCAAGCTCCGAGGCTGTATCGGGTAGGGGTATTGTTTCGCCGACCTTTGAAAGGAAATGCTCGACCTCACCGTTACAATCGGTTATCTTTACTTCAAGCACGTCATCGTAGGCATCATAGGTTACGGGGATAACAGTATCCTCTGTAATGGGATCCGTCGGGAACTCCCAGTCATAAAGATAGTAATCGTTGCTGTCGTAGTTGCTATCTCCGTTATAGTCAATTATTGTCGGAAGCACTACATCATTTTCATCAGGAACATCTCCGTAGTGAACCTCTGTCAGAGTATCGATCACATAGTCTTCATCATCGCTGAGAACAAAGGTTACGGTGTAGACTATGGGCTTATACACTGCCACAAATTTAAAGTTTCTGCCATAGTCTATAAAACTAATGTCATCGGTCAGTTTAACATCGGCACCGGGCTCATAGTCAGCTGTACCGTCGCTTGATATTATATGGTTAACTGTGTCGTCGGCTACATAGCTGCTGCCTACCTTATAGTCCGAATATCCGCCCGATATTAAGTATCCCCAGCCTACAAATTCATAGTTTTCAAGCTCCGAGGCTGTGTCGGGAAGGGTTATGTTATTGTCCACCATTGAAAGGTAATGATCGACCTCACCGTTATAATCGGTTATCTTTACTTCACGCACGGTATCGTATGCTACATAGTTTACTTGAATGACCGTATTCTCTGTAATGGGCTCCGTCGGGAACTCCCAGTAATAAAGATAGTAATCCCTGGAGTCGTAATCGCCACTTCCGTCATAGTCAATTGTTATTGGAAGGTCTACCTCATTTTCATCAAGAACATATCCGAAGGGAACATTTAGACTTTCGATCACATAGTCTACATCAGCGCTGAGAACAAAGGTTACCGTGTACTGCTCTGTATACTCAGCCTCAACATCTGTATCCTCTGTAATGACAGTATCAGATGCAAATTCTTCGCCGTTGTACATCCACTTGCCAATATGGCTTGCCTTCTCCGGAACCGGCGGAACAGTTGTAACCGTATCGCCGTGCTGTACGACTTCACTGCTTATGACAACATCATCTGCAATGAATTGTACGGTATACTTATTGATGGTATAAACAGCTGTAACTGTCATATCTTCCGTGATAACGGTCATTGAAGTAAACTCGTTAACACCACTCATCCACTTGCCCGTGTAACCTGTCTTTTCGGGGATTTCGGGGATATCGGACAGTGTGCTGCCGTAATCTGCACTTCTTGTTGCAATCACACCGTCGTCAGAAATAAAGGAAACCGTATACTTATTTGCGGTATAAACCGCTGTAACTGTCATATCACCCATTATAACGGTCTGGGACGAGAACTCCTTGCCGCCGCTTATCCACTTTCCCGTGTAACCCGTTTTTTCGGGGATTTCGGGGATATTCTTTACAGTCTTGCCCTTTTCAACGCTCTCACTATATATTGTCGAACCTTCACAGATGAAGGACACCGTATATTTTTCGGTTGGATCGTCATCGATCGGATCATGATCTGCAGGCACTAATCCCCTATCGGAAGCTGTCGTTGTTGTTGAGTCTTTTTCGCTTTCTGTTACGGGAGCGGTAGTTGTTGTGGCTTCTGTTTCGCTCTCAGTTTCCGTTTCGGAAACTGCAGTAGTTGTGGATTCTGTTTCGCTTTCCGTTTCGGAAACAGCTGTAGTTGTCGCTTCTGTTTCGCTCTCAGTGATCGGAGCAGCAGTGGTCGTTGCTTCGGTTTCGCTCTCAAACATAGGAACAGTGGTCTGTGCCTCAGTTTCGCTTTCCGAAACAGCAGGTACCGTTGTTTCAGCTGATGTTTCGGAAGATGTTACATTCGATGTTTCACCCGTTGTTTCCGCAGAAGTTGTATTTGGATCGGTTCCGTCGTTCATTGCAGAACCTCTCATCTTTTCAACAATAAATTCCTTCAGAGTCATTGAACCGTTGTCATTTGAACGAAGAACATATTCCTTAACAATTTCTGCAATACGCTCATATATTATTTCGGTCACAGGACTGCTGCCCTCGGGGACTTCAACAAAAACTCCCTCTTCGGTTTCATACACAAAGAACGATATACCGTCCACCTCGGCGGGATTTCCCGAAACGGAATCGGGAACTGTCTTGATAACCACGCTCTTATCCTCAGGCACCATAGCGCTCTTGTCTGTAGGCTTGCCATCGGGATCGAGAAGCATTACTTCCACCTTGCCGTGGAATGTATTGGTCCTGATAATATAGCTTCCGTCTTCATTTTCTTCAACCGATACCATAAAGCTTGTTCCTCTGACAGCCATGGTAGCCTTCGGAGTAGCTATCTCATAGGAAGAGTTTGCCGAAAGAGATGTTGTCAGCTCATTGAGTATAGTACCCTCTTTAAGCTCGATCGATGTCCTGCTGTCGGCAGGAGTACCCTCCGCAACAAGCTCTATGGTCGTTCCGCTGTCAAGAAGGACATACTTGTCATTGTCCAAAGAGATGCGCATTGTGCTTTCGTCATTAACGGTAAGCGTATCGCCGCTCTCCAGATTCATGCCTACATATGCGTCAAGGTCGCCCGAACCCTCACGGGAAATAACGGCAGAGCCTGTAAGCTCAAAAACCTTCAGCACACGGTATGTATCAGCTTTTGCGGAGGTCATAACTACCGTTGCGGTCACACCTCCTGCGACTGCTACCGCCGCACATACTGCTATTATCTTTACTTTCATCGTCATTGATGCAAAAAATGTCTTTATACCCATATACAGTCATCACCTTTCTGTGTCAAATTTGGTTCGAGAGCAGACACATCACAAAAATTAAAAGGAGTATGCGACCGAGCCGCATAATAAGGATTCCCTACAAATGCAGCCCGACCGCCATACTCCCTGAATTATCAAAAGCTTAGGCTCGTGCTTTGCGTCACCGACTTTCATCGGTTTTGCCTTTATACTTGTTATCTGAATTATATCATATATCAATTCAGATTTCAATAGTTTTTGAACAAATTTATAAATTTTGTCAAACAAAATAAACTCAGCTTCATTTTATTAGTAAATTTGCACAATATTAAACCTTTTCGGGTACCGCAGCATCGGCATCACTGTTCTCCTCAGGTTCCTTTTCAGCCTCGGAAATGCTCGTCAGAGAATATACGAAAACGCCCTTCGACTTTCCCTTCAAGGGTATCTCTCCGATAGGCTCAACCGTTATCCTGTCCTTGACCTTTTCATAAACGCTTTCGCTTATGAGCACCTGTCCTCTTTTGGCGTTGGCTTCAAGACGAGCTGCCGTATTTACCGTATCACCGATAGCGGTATAGTCCATACGGAAGTCGCAGCCGATATTTCCTACGACCGCAGGACCGCAGTTAACTCCGACACCGAAGCTTACCGATTTGCCGTAACGTTCGAGGAACTTGCTTTCGATGGCGTTTCCTCCGCTGACAATATCCCATGCCGTTTTGACCGCTCTGTAAACATAGTCGTCAAGGTCGAAGGGAGCGTTGAAAACTGCCATGGTCGCATCGCCGATAAACTTGTCAAGGGTACCGCCGTTGGCAAAGATGGAATTTGTGGTCAGATTAAGGTAGCTGTTCAGGATATCGACTACCTGCTCAGGCTCAAGGCTCTCGGACATGGGCGTAAAGCCTCGGATATCAACGAAAAGCACCGCAATATCACGGTTTTCACCGCCAAGACGGATCTGATATCCGCCTTTCTTTGCGATCTCCTCAACGACCTGAGGAGCAACATATTTCTTGAATGCGTCGGTTATCTTCTTCTTTTCAATGCTTTCCTCCACATATTTACGTATCAGATTTACAAGGTAGCAGACAAGCACGCCCATAGGCAGATATATGAGAGGGAAAGATGTGCCCGTGCCGTTTAAAACGGTAAATATTACGGCGCTTCCTCCAATAAGAACAACCGTCAGCGGTGTGGAGAATTTCAGCGCAAGCTTTTTTGTCAGAAGATATGCAATGCAGGTCAGCGCCGCCGCTATGAGCGCAGCCGCCGCACGGGGAGCAGGTACGGAGCTTTTTCCGTCAAGCAGTCCCTGAATGATGTTTGCGTGTATCTCAACTCCGTACATCTGATCTGCGCTGTTCGGTACGGCAAACTGATCCTGAAGTCCCGATGCATATGCACCGATAAGCACGATACAATCCTTGAACACCTTCGGGTCAACAGAACCGTTAAGTACGGCGCTGTAGGGTATATGCTCGTAATCTCCGGGGCGTCCTGCGTAATTTATGAGCATGCGTCCGTTTCCGTCAAGACGTGGAGTATTCTCGGAGATACCCATTTTTTCGCAGTAGACCGAGTATATTTTTGCGGCAAAGCTTGAATAAGTCCTGTCCTCAAAGCTTTCGGACAGCATTGCGGAACGCACGATACCGTCATCATCGGGGATAGAATTAACAAAGCCCGTCTGGACAACGCTGCCGATTATCGGCTCTTCGACTGTAGATACGTTCAAATGGTCGATATAAGGCTTTCCGTTTTCATCGACGCAGTATGCGGTGGTGTAATTTATGTATGAACCCGAAACTACCCTGCCGCTTCTTTCGCAGGCTTCAATGAGCGCAGCATCGCCCTCGCTGTCCATATCGCCGAACACCATTATATCCATGCCGATGACCGCAGGCATATCTCCAAGCTTGTCAATAACATCGGCATATACGCTTCTTGACCATGTGCCGAAGGGACCTACATCACGCAGAGTTTCATCGTCAATGGCAATTATCTTTATCTTGTTGTTTATACCTCTCGGCTGCTGATAAAGCTTATCCTTCATAAGGTTGTCAAAGGAATAGAAAACATCATAAAAAGAGATGAGAAATGTCAGCAGAAAGACTGCGGCAGCTTCCGCAGCGGTAATAAGAACCGAGTGCTTTTTCATGGAATATTCCCCCACAGGTATTTTTTGATAATAATCATTATATCACAAGTTCGGGATTTTGTCACTATGTTTTCAATATTTTTATGAAGAAAATTTTAAAATGCTATTTACAACCTGCTTTAAAAATGATATGATATGAAAAAAGATGTAATATAAGGTGAAAAACTCATGTTAAAAAAGATACTTACATATGTGGGGAGCTTTTTTGCTGCCATAATTATTCTTTGGGCGGCATTATTCCTCACCACCCTTATCCCAAATGAGAAAATACAGGGCAACATGATGAAAAGCGCACTTTCGCTGAACGGTGCGCCGGGATTTCCGCAAACAGGCGGCAGGAATACCATAACCGACAACTACGCCGATGTTATCCTGCTGAATGTTATCTGGAACATGGACAGCAGTGACCCCTTTGTTTCATCGCTTGACACAAAATACTACGACGGAAACGACGGAGTAAACGACTACGGCGAAAATTACGGGCTTTACGCCGCATTGAAAGGCACTGCTCCAAATACCGACTATTCCCGATACTGGCACGGCTCAGCCGTTTTTATCCGACCCCTTATGACAGTAACCGACCTAAACGGGGTAAGGATCATAGGAGCGGTAACTGCGGCTCTGCTGCTGATAATATGCTGCATGATACTTGCAAAACGCCGTCTTTATTTTCAGGCGGCTGCCCTGCCGCCGGCATTTTTCTGCGTTCAGGCATGGAATATTCGCCTTTCAATGGAATATCATCCTGCTGTGCTTGTAACGCTCGCCATGCTGCCCTTCTTTCTGAATATGGAAAAGAAAGGTGATACGGCGCTGATCATACTGTCAACGGTAAGCGGCGCAATGATTGCATTTTTCGATTTTCTCACCGCAGAAACCCTCACCATACTTATCCCCCTGATAACAATAATGTCCGTCAGATACAGCGAGGGACGGTTTTCGGGCGCCAAAAATGAGCTTCTCACGGCGGTAAAATGCTCTGTCGGCTGGCTTTTGGCATACGGCGGAGCATACATAGTCAAATGGACAGCAGCAACTGCTGTCACGGGGGAAAACAAGTTCACAGCCGCACTTTCATCTGCGGAGGAAAGATTCGGAGGCAGCTCTCAGGTACTCTCGCCCCTTGCACAGATATTTGCCGCTCCCTTTACAAACATATCCACAATGATGGGCAGCAGCGAAAGAGCGGATATGCTTCACGGTATCATAGGCATACTTCTCATGTTAACAGCGGCAGGAGCGGCATTGTATCTTTCACGACACAACCCAAAAGCAAGGGAATATATGCTCGTCGCATTTATCCTCGGCGCTGTCCCCTATCTCAGATATGCCGTGCTGAACAACCATTCCTATCTCCACGACTTTTTTACCTACCGTGCGCAAGCGGCATCCGTACTTGCCCTGCTGACCGCCATTTACGCAGCACGGCAGAAGCCTGAAAAGGCAAAGAAAAAGAGAGGTTCTCATGGACGTTGAATTTACAATACTTATGCCTTGCCTTAACGAAGAAAAAACCATCGCCGCCTGCATTTCCGAAGCAAAGCGTGGAGCGGAGAAGCTGGAGCTTAACTATGAGATACTCATTTCCGACAACGGCAGCACAGATTCCTCCGCAGAAATTGCACGGGAAATGGGAGCAAGGGTCATAACCGCCGCCGAAAAGGGCTACGGCAGCGCTCTCATAAGCGGGATAAACGCCGCCGAAGGGAAATATATCATCATGGGCGACTGCGATATGAGCTATGATCTTGAAAATATCGGTGAGTTTGTCAGACATCTTCGTGACGGCGCTGACCTCGTTATGGGAAACCGCTTCAAGGGCAATATCGAAAAGGGCGCAATGCCCCCTCATCACAGGTATTTCGGCGTTCCCCTCCTTTCCCTTGCAGGCAGGCTCCGATACAGAACAAACGTCGGGGATTTTCACTGCGGCATACGTGGATTTGACCGTGAAAAGGCACTTTCGCTGGGACTGCGCTCAAAGGGAATGGAATTTGCCACCGAGCTTATCGGAAGATTTGCAAAGGCAGGCATGCGCATTGACGAGATACCTGCCGATCTGCGCTGTGACGGCAGGAACGGAAGATCTCACCTGAGAAGCATTCGGGACGGATTCAGGCATCTGGTTTTCATGCTCCGCAGGCTGTAAATGATGCTTATTCCCAAAAAATCCGTTATTTTTAAAAATACAGGTTGCTTTTTTTGCAAAAATGTGTTAAAATAGTTGTATATTATTTTGCTGCCTTTGCGGAAAGGTACATAACAGAAGGAAGATTCTTCCGAATACCCATCAACGGGTATATTTTTATACTTCTGAAAGGATTGAAAAAAATGAACAAGGAACAGTTCCTCAATAAAATCAACGAAAACCTTACCGTTGACGGACGTACAGACATCAAGCACGCTACTCCGAAGCAGCTTCACAACGCTGTTTCAAGAGCTGTCATGAGCGACATTATCCCCCTCTGGAACGAAACGGAAAGCCGTCACGGCAAAAAAAGACGTGCATACTATCTCTCTGCCGAATTTCTCATGGGCAGAGCCGTTTACAATAACCTTTACTGCGCAGGTCTTATTGACGAAGCAAAGGAGATCTTTGCCGAAAACGGCATAGACTTCACCTGCCTTGAAGAAATAGAAGACGCCGCTCTCGGAAACGGCGGTCTGGGTCGTCTTGCAGCCTGCTTCCTCGATTCCGCAGCAGCCTGCGATATTCCTCTCAACGGCTACGGTATCCGTTACAGATACGGCCTTTTCAAGCAGTCTATCGGAAACGGCTTCCAGCAGGAAAGCGCTGACAGCTGGCTCGATTACGGCGACGCATGGAGCGTAAGATGCGACGCTGACGCAGTTGTGGTCGAATTTGCAGATCAGGCTGTTAAGGCTGTCCCCTACGACGTGCCCATCATCGGCTTTGACCGAAAGGCAGTTAACACTCTCAGACTGTGGCAGGCTGAATCCCTCAGAGGCTTTGATTTCGGCGCATTCGACAATCAGGAATACATAAAGGCTTCGGAGAGCACCATTCTTGCAGAGGCTATAAGCAATGTGCTTTACCCCAACGACAACACAGAAAAGGGTCTGAGGCTCAGATTAAAGCAGCAGTATTTCTTTGTATCCGCTTCAATTCAGGATATCTTCAAGAAGTACAAGGCTGTTTACGGCGATGATTTCTCCCACTTTGCAGAGATGTACGCTCTCCAGCTCAACGATACTCACCCGACTGTGGCTATCCCCGAAATTATACGTATCCTTATGTTCAAGGAAGGAATGTCCTTCAAGGACGCTTTCGATATTGCTCAGAAGACCTGCAATTACACCAACCACACAGTCATGGGCGAGGCTCTCGAAAAATGGAGCATTGATCTGTTCAAGAGCGTTCTTCCCACGGTTTACGAGATAATCCTCCTTATAAACGAACATTTGAAGAAATATCTCCGCTCCATCGGTCAGACAGAGGATCAGATAAACTCCAAGCTTATCGTTGACGGCAGCCGCATTCACATGGCGAGAATGGCAATATTCGCTTCCTCCCACACAAACGGCGTTGCCGCTCTCCACACCGAGATACTCAAAAACGACGTTCTCAAGGACTGGTACGAAATATTCCCAGAAAGATTCCAGAACAAGACAAACGGCATCACTCCACGCCGCTGGCTGGGTCTTTGCAACCCCGAGCTTTCTGCTCTTATCACCGAAAAGATCGGCTCAGGCTGGGAAACCGACCTTGACAGGCTCCAGGGACTTAAAGCCTTCGTTGACGATGAATCCGTTATCAACAGATTTATGGATATCAAGCATGAAAAGAAGGTACAGCTCTGCGAATATATCAAGAAGCATGAAGGCGTGGAGCTTGACCCGAGCTGGGCTTTCGATATTCAGGTAAAGCGTCTGCATGAATACAAGCGTCAGCTGCTCAATGCATTCTCTATCATGGACCTTTATTTCCAAATCAAGGAGCACAAGCTCCCCGATCTCCAGCCTACCTGCTTCATCTTCGGCGCAAAAGCTGCTCCCGCTTACAGAAGAGCCAAGGGAATCATCAAGTATATCAACGAGATAGCAAAGCTTGTCAACAATGACCCCGAAACCAAGGACAAGCTCAGAGTCATCTTTGTTCAGAACTACAATGTGTCCTATGCCGAAAAGCTTATCCCTGCGGCAGATATTTCCGAGCAGATATCCACGGCAGGTCTTGAAGCTTCGGGAACAGGCAACATGAAGTTCATGCTCAACGGCGCAGTTACTCTGGGAACATATGACGGAGCTAACGTTGAGATCGTTGAAGAGGCAGGCTGGGAGAACGAATATATCTTCGGCGCAAGAGTCGAAGAGCTGGACGCTGTACGCCCGACCTACAACCCCAAGGAAAAGATATACTACAAGAACGACCGTGTCAAGAGAGTTGTCAACACTCTTGTTGACGGCACCTTCAACGACGGCGATACGGGAATGTTCGGCGAACTTTTCAACTCCCTTATCAACGGTGCAAGCTGGCACAAGCCCGACAACTATTTCCTCCTTACCGACCTTGAGGGATATGTTGACACGAAGCTCCGTGCGCTTTACGATTACAAGGACAGAAGAACCTTCTCCAAGAAGTGCTGGATGAACATTGCGACATCGGGCAAATTCTCTTCCGACAGAACCGTAAGGCAGTATGCCGATGAGCTTTGGATACTTAAGTAATAAGTCAGAATAACAAAAAATTATGGCGGCAAGGGATAATTCCTTTGCCGCCATAAGTCTATAGAAAAACTATAATGTATTGGTGTTACTGCGTCAAAAACGTTCCACAGGAACGTTTTTGAGGAAAAGTTAATACATTCTTGAAAGAAGGGGGGGCGGTCTTGTACGCCCCCCTCGAAATGCTGTCGCATTTCTCACCCCTGCT
>JBJERW010000068.1:0-8304 GCA_051882475.1 Huintestinicola sp.
AAAAGGACCACGTTGAGGGCTTTGCTCCCGAGGTTGCATGGGTAACAATGGGCGGCAGCGAAAAGCTTGAGGACAGGCTCTGCGTTCGTCCCACGTCGGAGACCCTTTTCTGCGAGCATTACTCAAATATCGTTCACTCCTACCGTGACCTGCCTAAGCTCTATAATCAGTGGGTTTCTGTTGTAAGATGGGAAAAGACCACAAGACCCTTCCTCCGTTCCAGAGAGTTCCTTTGGCAGGAGGGTCACACTATCCACGCTACTGCGGAGGAAGCTATCGAAGAAACAGAGAGAATGCTGAACGTTTATGCGGACTTCTGCGAGAAATATCTTGCAATGCCTGTTATCAAGGGCAAGAAGACCGAAAGCGACAAGTTTGCGGGCGCTGAATCCACATATGCTATCGAGGCTCTCATGCATGACGGAAAAGCACTCCAGGCAGGTACTTCCCACTATTTCGGCGACGGCTTTGCAAAGGCGTTTGATATCCTGTTTACCGACAAGGACAACAAGCAGAAGCACCCCTTTCAGACCTCATGGGGCGTTACAACACGTCTTATCGGCGCTATCATCATGACCCACGGCGACAACAACGGACTTGTTCTTCCGCCTGCAGTCGCTCCCGTTCAGGCTGTTATCGTGCCCGTGCAGCAGCATAAGGAGGGCGTTCTTGACAAGGCAGGAGAGCTTTACGAAACTCTCAAGGCTGCCGGAATAAGAGTTAAGCTTGACGATTCCGACAATTCTCCCGGCTGGAAGTTTGCGGAGTATGAGATGAAGGGCGTTCCCGTAAGAATTGAGATAGGTCCCAAGGATATCGAAAACAATCAGTGCGTAATAGTTACACGTCACAACAGAGAAAAGTTCTTTGTTTCCCTTGAAAATATCGGCGATACCGTTAAGGAAAAGCTTGAAGCTGTACGTGACGGACTTTTCGCTGCGGCTCTCGAAAACAGAGAGAGAAGAACCTACGCATGCACGACTATGGACGAGATAACCAAGGCTCTTGAAGAGAACGGCGACGGCTTTGTAAAGGCAATGTGGTGCGGCGACGAGGCTTGCGAGGACAAGGTCAAGGAAGTCACGGGTGTAGGCTCAAGATGTATCCCTCTCGACGGGGAGCAGATATCCGACAAGTGCGTATGCTGCGGAAAGCCTGCACAGCACATGGTTTACTGGGGCAAGGCATATTGATATACCCCGGCAGGGGTAAATATTGCGGGCGGAGATGCAGAGATAGGGAAACACTGATATATTCATTGTTTCCCTGCCTTTTTCGGCAGCGTCCGCTCACATATTTATATACTATAGTATATACGATTTGCGGAAATGAAACAGGCATATTAAGGAGGCTTTGCCATGACCGATGAAAAAAGAGTCAGCGTTGAGATATCCGACAAGCTTTCCGAAAACAATGAGCTGAAACGGATACTCCCCGACGAGCTGCCCGGAATATCCCTTTTTACCGACGAGGTCTACTTCGTTGACAAGTTTGAATTCAAGCGGAGGTTAAATTTTACTGCCGCTGCGGTTATATTATGCCTGATATGCCTTGGATATTTTATCGCTTCGGGTTATATTCCGAAGCTTAACGGTGTTCCTGCTGCGCTCATATGGTTCGTGGGAGCGGCAGGGGTCGTTATGCTTGCTTTTCTTCCGAGCCTTTGGGGCAGCTACGGAAAGTACGACAATCAGTTCGGGTGCAGAGGGATCGTTGCGGAAAAATATATTTACAAAAGCAAGCTGCTGATATTTCCCTCAAATAAATATATGGTCACAGTCATTGAGGACGGCGGCGAAGGGTATATCTGCGAGGTTTCATGCAGGAAAAAGGATTTTGACAAGCTTTCCTGCGGCTCACACGTTCTTGTGACCTGCAGGGACACACGCAATCCGAAAGCGTGGTTCATCGGAAAGTGATTTTTCGGAGGGAGGTTATTATATGAAAAAAGTTGACGAAGAGATAAAGAGCCTTAAAATCGAAAACGCTCAGGAGTATGACCTTATCGCCGTTAAGGCTGTCAAAAGGTGGCTTTCCGCCGAGATAGACAACATCACCGAAAGAGGAGTTTATGCGGTGACGGTCACATATGACATCGGCAGGGACGATAACGGGGCTGAATTCCCAAGGCTTTCAATGGGCTACAATTCCGAAAGCGGTCTGGAAAGGTCGGGGGCGGAAAGATTCGATACAAGCAGCTTTATGGAAAAGTCCATGTCGGTCATGGACGATTTCGGTGCGCTGGATATGTGGCTTGAACTGAAAGGCTTTGACATGAGAAACAGCGCCGAACAGGTTCTTGCCATGGCAGGGGAGGCTGTCAGGGAAATGCATGAGGAAGGTATCATCAAGGACAGATTCTTCCGTGAAGTTCCCGTCATAATGTGCGGCGACGCCGACAAGGACGTTATCGGACGGATAAATAAGGCTGCGAACGGGGATATACTATAATATTATATAATATTTTCCCCCAAAGGGATAATTTTGCACTGATTTGTGCATAATCACTATAAAACGGGGGAAAAATACTGCAATATTTTTATAAAGCAAAAATACAAAATCCCTTGCAAAATGTGAGAGATTATGATATAATACTACTTGCGTGACTGCGGATCGGTATTTTTAACGGTATCGGTCATTTACAATATGCGATGAAGTGAAAGGTTGCCGGCGGTGCGCCGGGTAATTTTCACAGAGTATGTCCGATTTTAAACCGGGCGCCTGTAATACTGAACACGGTATGTGCTGCTTAAACCACGGATAATGTCCGCAGGTAAGCTATGCGTGTGTAAAAATGTGTTTTTTCAGGCTGTTCCCGTAAGACCGAAAGGTTTTCGGGGATTTTTTATTGCAGGATATGCGATACACACGGCAGCGTGTGAAGTCTGAGAACAGATGCGGTATTGCAAACTCGTCCCCAAGCATATTTTTTCAAATTTATTAGGAGGCGATCAAAAGTGGCAGTCAATGAAAAAATCAGAATCAAGATCAAGGGCTTTGACCATGCGGTAGTAGATGCAGCAGCAGTTAAGATCGTTGAGGCAGCTAAGCGCAGCGGTGCAAGAGTATCGGGTCCTATCCCACTTCCCACCGACAAGGAGATCGTTACAATTCTCCGTGCCGTTCACAAGTACAAGGACAGCCGTGAGCAGTTCGAACTGAGAACACACAAAAGACTTATCGACGTTATCAGACCTACTGCAAAGACAACCGAGGCTCTCCAGAGTCTTGAGCTTCCTGCAGGCGTTGACATCGTAATGGAAATCAAGTGATCTGATTTCTCAGATATCAGCTTGTAGGGTCAAGTTGAGGGTAACCTCAACCAATAACCAAAGGAGGAAAATATATGACAAAGGCAATCATCGGCAAGAAGATCGGCATGACTCAGATCTTCGATGAAGCAGGAAAAGTTGTTCCTGTAACCGTTGTTGAAGCCGGCCCCTGCGTAGTCGTTCAGAAGAAGACTGTTGAAAACGACGGCTACAGCGCAGTTCAGTTCGGTTTCGGCGACATGAGAGAAAAGCTTGCAAACAAGCCTATCAAGGGTCACTTTGCAAAGGCTGACGTGGCTGTAAAGAGAACTCTGAAGGAATTCAGACTCGAAAACGCAGATTCCATGAATGTCGGCGACGTACTCAAGGCTGATACATTTGAAGTAGGCGACATCGTTGATGTATGCGGCACTTCAAAGGGTAAGGGCTTCCAGGGTACGATCAAGAGAAACAATAACTCAAGACTGAAGGAAACTCACGGTACAGGTCCTGTACACAGACATGCAGGTTCAATGGGTGCATGTTCTTCCCCTTCAAGAATCTTCAAGGGCAAGGCTCTCCCCGGACACATGGGTGCTGAAAAGGTTACAGTTCAGAATCTTGAAATTGTTAAGATCGATGCAGAAAACAATCTTATCGCAGTTAAGGGCGCTATCCCCGGCCCCAAGAACGGTATCGTTACTATCGTTGACTGCGTAAAGAAAGCTTAATGGAAGGAGGAAGCAATAATGCCTACTATTAAAGTAATGAATATGACAGGTAATGAAGTTTCCAGCATTGAGCTGTCAGACGCAGTATTCGGTATCAAGCCGAATGTTTCTGCAATGCATACAATGGTTGTGAATTATCTCGCTAACCAGCGTCAGGGCACACAGTCCACACTTACAAGAACAGAGGTAAGCGGCGGCGGAAAGAAGCCTTGGCGTCAGAAGGGAACAGGTCATGCAAGACAGGGTTCCACAAGAGCTCCTCAGTGGACACACGGCGGTGTGGCTCTCGGCCCTAAGCCCAGAAGCTACTGTTTCACAGTAAACAAGAAGCTCAGAAGACTTGCTATCAAGTCCGCTCTTTCCACAAAGGTTCTCGACAGCAACATGATCGTACTCGACGCTATCAAGATGGACGAGTTCAAGACCAAGACTGTTGTTGAGATGCTCAAGGCTGTAGGCGCTGAGGGTCAGAAGGCTCTTATCGTTATGCCTGAGGTTGATACAAAGGTTATCAAGAGCGCAGCTAATATCCCCGGCGTTAAGACTGCTCTCGTAAACACGATCAACGTTTACGATATCCTCAACTACGATAAGTTCATCGTTGTTCAGGACGCAGTTGCTAAGATTGAGGAGGTGTACGCATAATGCTGGCACAGGATATCATTATCAAGCCGATCATTACTGAAAAGAGCATGAGCGGCCTTCAGGACAAGAAGTACACTTTCAAGGTTGCCAAGAACGCTAACAAGATCGAGATCGCAAAGGCTTGCGAAGAGCTTTTCGGCGTTGAGGTGGCTTCCGTTAATACTATGAACTGCAGAGGCCGTGCAAAGAGAGTCGGCTTGAACAGAGGTACTACACCTGCATGGAAAAAGGCCATCGTTACTCTCACGGCTGATTCAAAGACCATCGAATTCTTCGACGGCATGATGTAATTGTCCTAAATTCGGACGATTGCCCCGAAAGATAATCCTTTCGGCGGAATGTATGGAGGGAGGCTTTGCAGCTCTTTCCCTTCGCAAAACCATATTAAGGAGTGAAATACAATGGCTATCAAGTCTTATAAGCCAACGTCCCCTTCAAGACGTCAGATGACTGTTACAGACTACAGCGAGCTTTCCAAGGTTGCTCCCGAAAAGAGCCTCCTTGCTCCTCTCGATAAGAAGGCAGGAAGAAACAGCTACGGTCGTATCACAGTTCGTCACAGAGGCGGCGGAAACAGAAGAAAATACAGAATCATTGATTTCAAGAGAGATAAGCAGGGCATGAACGCTCAGGTTATGACTCTTGAGTACGATCCCAACAGAAGCGCATTCATCGCTCTTCTTCAGTATGAAGACGGCGAGAAGAGATATATCATCGCTCCCTACGGTCTTAAGGTAGGCGATACCGTTCGTGCAGGTCTGGACGCTGATATCAAGGCAGGTAACGCACTTGCTCTTTCCGATATCCCTGTAGGTACATTTATCCACAACATTGAGCTTTATCCCGGCAAGGGCGCTCAGCTCGTAAGAGCAGCAGGCAACATGGCTCAGCTCATGGGTAAGGAAAACGGCTACGCTCTCGTTAGACTTCCTTCGGGAGAAATGAGAAAGTTCGCTCTCAACTGCATGGCTACTATCGGTCAGGTCGGCAACATCGACCATGAGAACGTTAACCTCGGTAAGGCAGGACGCACACGTCACAGAGGTATCAGACCTACTGTAAGAGGTTCTGTAATGAACCCCTGCGATCACCCCCACGGCGGTGGTGAAGGTAAGTCACCTGTCGGACGTCCCGGACCTGTTACACCTTGGGGCAAGCCCGCTCTCGGTCACAAGACAAGAGCTAACCACAAGGCTTCCGATAAGTTCATCGTTAAGAGAAGAAACGGCAAGTAATCTTCAAATTATAAACAACAATCATTTTAATAAACTCATAGGATTCGTAAAGAGGAGTGTGATGTATACCGAGGCTTTCCGAGGTATGCACATTCTTGCCTCTGGCATCTGAGAGGGGAGGAAAACCAATGAGCAGAAGTATCAAGAAGGGCCCATTCGTGCAGGAGGTTCTCCTTAAGAGAATCGTTGCAATGAACGAGGCAGGCGAAAAGAAGGTCCTCAAGACATGGAGCAGATCTTCAACGATTTTCCCTGATTTCGTAGGCCACACAATCGCAGTTCACGACGGAAGAAAGCATGTTCCCGTATATATCACAGAAGATATGGTAGGACACAAGCTAGGTGAATTCGCACCTACAAGAACATTCAAGGGCCACGCAGGCTCAAAGACATCCAATAACGGTAAGTAAGGTAGAGAGGAGAGGTTTAAATGGAAGCAAGAGCATCATTGACCAATGCTCGCATAGCACCGAGAAAGGTTCAGATCGTTCTCGACCTTATCAGAGGCAAGGACGTTGAAACTGCTATGGCGATCTTAAAGTATACACCTAAGTCTGCCTGTGAATACCTGGAGAAGCTTTTGAAGTCTGCTGTTGCAAACGCTGAGAACAACTACGGAATGGATAAGGATAACCTCATCGTTTCCGAGTGCTACGTTTGCCCCGGACCTATCATGAAGCGTATCATGCCTCGTGCACAGGGCAGAGCATTCCGCATTAACAAGAGAACTTCAAACGTTACTCTCGTTGTTGCTGAAAAAGAATAAGTCGAAGGAGGAGGTAGATTATGGGACAGAAAGTTAATCCACACGGTCTTCGTGTAGGCGTTATAAAGGACTGGGATTCCCGTTGGTTTGCCAATAAGGCTACTTTCGGCGATACTCTTGTAGAGGACTATAACGTTCGTAACTATATTAAGAAGAACCTTTACGCAGCAGGCGTTCCTAAGGTTGAAATCGAAAGATTTGCAGACAAGGTAAGAATCCATGTTTCATGCGCTAAGCCCGGTATCGTTATCGGAAGAGGCGGCGAGAACATTGAGAAGCTTCGCCTTCAGGTTGAAAAGATGATCGGCAAGTCGGTTGCTATCAACATCGTTGAAGTTAAGCAGCCCGACCTCGAATCCCAGCTCGTTGCTGAGAACATTGCCGCACAGCTTGAAAACCGTGTATCCTTCAGACGTGCTATGAAGCAGGCTATCGGCCGTGCTATGAAGCTCGGTGCTAAGGGTATCAAGATCAGAGTAAGCGGCCGTCTTGGCGGTGCCGAGATCGCAAGAGCTGAAACTTATCACGAGGGTACAATTCCTCTTCAGACTATCCGTGCTGATATCGACTACGGTTTTGCAGAGGCTGCTACAACCTATGGTCGTATCGGAATCAAGGTTTGGATCTACAAGGGCGAGGTTCTCAAGGGAGAAGCTTCCGCAGCAAGAGTAAACAAGGCTGCTTCCGAAAAGCCCGAAAGAAAGCGCCGCAGCAATGACGGCAAAAGACGCGAGGGCGGTTACAGACCCCGTGCCGATAAAAAAGAAGGAGGTAATGCATAATGCTGCTTCCAAAGAGAGTTAAATACAGAAGAGTGCAGAGAGGCAGACTGACCGGTAAGGCACTCAGAGGCAATAAGGTTTCAAACGGTGATTTCGGTCTTCAGGCTCTTGAGCCCGCATGGATCACCTCAAACCAGATCGAAGCTGCCCGTATCGCTATGACACGTTACATCAAGCGTGGCGGTCAGGTTTGGATCAAGATCTTCCCCGACAAGCCTATCACAGAGAAGCCTGCTGAAACTCGAATGGGTTCCGGTAAGGGTTCACCCGAATACTGGGTTGCTGTTGTTAAGCCCGGAAGAGTTCTTTTTGAAATTGCAGGCGTTCCCGAGGAAACTGCAAGAGAAGCTATGCGTCTTGCTGCGCACAAGCTCCCCATTAAGTGCAAGTTCGTTACTAAGGAAGAGGAGGCGAGCGAATAATGAAGGCTTCGGAAATCAGAGATATGACTACACAGGAGCTGGAGAACAAGCTCGTTGATCTCAAGAAAGAGCTTTTCGCTCTTCGTTTCCAGCACGCTGTAAATCAGCTTGACAATCCTGCACGTTTAAAGGCAGTTAAGAAGGACATCGCACGCATCAAGACAATCATGCGTGAGCAGTCCAACGCCCAGTAAGTAAAGGAGGATTATGACAATGGCTGATAGAAATCTTAGAAAAACAAGAGTCGGCAAGGTAGTTTCCAACAAGATGGACAAGACTATCGTTGTTGCAATTCAGGATAATGTAAAGCACCCCCTTTACAAGAAGATCATCAAGAGAACCATCAAGCTCAAGGCTCACGATGAGCAGAATATCTGCAACATCGGCGACAGAGTTGAGATCATGGAAACTCGTCCTCTTTCCAAGGACAAGAGATGGAGACTTGTTGAGGTTATCGAAAAGGCTAAGTAAT
>JBJERW010000069.1:0-8266 GCA_051882475.1 Huintestinicola sp.
CTTTCCAAGGACAAGAGATGGAGACTTGTTGAGGTTATCGAAAAGGCTAAGTAATCCCGATTCGATAAGCTGATCCCCCGGTGAAAAAATAATTTGGCAAATCTGCAAAAAAGGGCTTGACAAATTATATTTGCTGTGGTATAATCTTAATGTTGCCGTTTGAAGGGCGAAAATACGGTTATTTATGCCGTATATTGCGAAACACACGGCGGCGTGTAAGGTGTATATAATTAAATTATAAATGAAGCTCGGTACCGGGAAGGGGTAAAATCCTGCCCGATGCCGTAGTTTTCTGTTAAGGAAGGAGTAAATGCACTGTGATACAGATGCAGACCTATTTAAAAGTCGCTGATAACACAGGTGCCAAGGAACTTATGTGTATCAGAGTTCTCGGCGGTACCCGCAAGAGATATGCTAACATCGGCGATGTTGTTGTTGCTTCGGTTAAAAAAGCAACACCAGGCGGCGTTGTAAAGAAGGGCGATGTTGTTAAGGCAGTTATCGTTCGCTCCGCAAAGGGCCTCCGCAGAGAAGACGGAACATATATCCGTTTTGACGAAAACGCAGCAGTTATTATCAAGGAAGACAAGAACCCCAGAGGAACTCGTATCTTTGGTCCTGTTGCAAGAGAGCTTCGTGACAAGGACTACATGAAGATCCTTTCACTCGCTCCCGAAGTACTTTAATGGAGGTGCCGCATTATGAATAAGTTACACGTTAAAACCGGCGACACCGTTGTTATCCTTTCAGGTAAGGACAAGGGCAAGCAGGGTAAGGTTCTTGAGGTTTCTCCCAAGGAGCAGAAGGTTATCGTTGAAGGCCTTAACATGGTAACAAAGCATGTTAAGCCCCGTCAGATGGGCCAGCAGGGCGGCATCGTGAAGTGTGAAGCTCCTATGTACGCTTCCAAGGTCATGGCTGTCTGCCCCAAGTGCGGCAAGCCTACAAGACTCGCTCACAAGATCGAGGCTGACGGCACAAAGACCAGAGTCTGCAAGAACGCAGACTGCGGCAAATCATACTAATGAAAGGAGTTACCTACAATGGCAGCAAATCTTAAGGAATTATATGTCAGCACAGTAGCTCCCTCTCTTATGAAGAAGTTCAGCTACAAGAGCGTTATGCAGATCCCCAAGATCGACAAGGTAGTTATCAATGTCGGTGCCGGTGAAGCTAAGGACAACTCCAAGGTCATCGACGCTATCATGAGCGACCTTGCACTTATCACAGGTCAGAAGCCTATCGTGTGCCGTGCAAAGAAGTCCGTCGCTAACTTCAAGATCCGTGAGGGAATGCCTATCGGCGTTAAGGTTACTCTCAGAGGCGAAAAGATGTACGAGTTCCTCGACAGACTTTTCAACGTTGCGTTCCCCCGTGTACGTGACTTCAGAGGAATCAACGGCGATTCATTCGACGGTAGAGGAAACTACTCCACAGGTATCAAGGAGCAGCTCATTTTCCCCGAGATCGAATACGACAAGATCGACAAGGTTCGTGGTATGGATATCAACATCATCACAACCGCTAACACAGATGAAGAAGCAAAAGAGCTCCTTACACTTATGGGCGCTCCTTTCGTTAAGTAATTTGGGAGGAATTAATAAATGGCTAAAACTTCAATGAAGGTTAAGCAGCAGAGAACTCCTAAGTACTCTACAAGAGCTTACACCAGATGCAAGATCTGCGGCAGACCTCACTCATACATGAGAAAGTTCGGCATTTGCAGAATCTGTTTCAGAGAGCTTGCCCACAAGGGTCAGATCCCCGGCGTTAAGAAGGCAAGTTGGTAATGCGAATCGCTTGATTCGCTCCGAATTTTTACAAGGAGGTTACAAGGTATGCAAATTACCGATTCAATTGCTGATATCCTTACAAGAATCCGTAACGCCAACACTGCTAAGCACGCTACCGTTGACGTGCCCGCTTCCAATATGAAGAAGGCTATCGCTCAGATTCTTGTTGATGAAGGTTATATCAAGAGCTATCAGATAATCGACGACGGCAAGCAGGGTGTTATCAGAATCACCCTCAAGTACGGCGAAAATAAATCTCAGGTCATCACCGGTCTGCGCAGAGTTTCCAAGCCCGGCCTTCGCATTTACTCCAGCTGTGAGGACATGCCCAAGGTTATGAAGGGTCTTGGTATTGCCATTGTTTCAACATCTAAGGGTGTTATGACAGACAAGAAGGCAAGAGAGCTCAACGTTGGCGGAGAAGTCCTTGCATTCATTTGGTAAGGAGGAACACATAAATGTCAAGAATAGGTAGAAAACCCATCAGTGTTCCCGCCGGCGTAGAAGTAAAGATCGACGGCACAACCGTTACAGCTAAAGGCCCTAAGGGTACACTTACAAAGACTTTTCATAAGGACATGATAATCAAGCTCGAAGGCAGCGAGGTTATCGTTGAGCGTCCTTCCGAGGATAAGCTCCACAAGTCCCTTCACGGACTTACAAGAACACTTATCGCCAACATGGTTGAGGGTGTTTCCGCAGGATTCTCCAAGTCCCTCGACATCGAAGGCATCGGTTACCGTGCTGCTAAGCAGGGCAAGAATCTTGTTATGAATCTGGGTTATTCCCATCAGGTCATCGTTCCCGAGATCGACGGCATCACAATTGACGTTCCCTCTGCTACAAAGATCGTTGTAAACGGTATCGACAAGCAGACAGTTGGTCAGTTCGCTGCCGAGATCAGAGAGAAAAGACCTCCTGAGCCTTATAAGGGCAAGGGTATCCGCTACACAGGCGAGAGGATCATCCGCAAGGAAGGTAAGGCAGGTAAGGGTAAGAAGTAATCTTACTGTTTTTATACTGTTTATCATTCGTTGTTTTCCTGTATACGAAAGAGAATGGGACAGCACTGCTACTATTCTCCAGTTAAAAAAGGAGTTGAATTTACAATGGTTAAAAAGATCAACCGTAAGGTTACAAGAGCTAAAAGACAGTACAGAGTACGTAACAAGGTAAGCGGAACAGCTGCCTGCCCAAGACTCAACGTTTTCCGCAGCGCCAAGCACATCTACGCTCAGATCATTGATGACGTTGCAGGCGTAACACTTGCAAGCGCTTCATCTCTCGATAAGGGCTTTGAGGGCAACGGCGGCAACAAGGAAGGCGCTCGCAAGGTCGGCGAAGCTATTGCAGCTGCTGCAAAGGCTAAGGGCATCACTGATGTTGTATTCGACCGTGCAGGTTACCTTTATCACGGAAGAGTTGCTGAGCTTGCAGACGGTGCAAGACAGGGCGGTCTTAACTTCTGATTTTTAAATCGGATCACTTTACAAGGAGGTTATACTTTTGGCTAAGATAGATGCTTCAAATCTCGAACTCGCCGAAAAGGTCGTTGCCATTAACAGAGTATCAAAGACTGTTAAGGGCGGCCGTATCTTCAAGTTTGCCGCTCTCGTAGTAGTTGGCGACGGAAACGGTACAGTAGGTTTCGGTATCGGTAAGTCAGGCGAAGTTCCCGACGCTATCCGTAAGGGTATCGAAGACGCTAAGAAGAATTTGATAAAGATTTCCCTCAGAGGTTCAACAATCCCTCACGAGGTTATCGGTGAATTCGGCGCAGGCCGTGTTCTCATGAAGCCCGCTGCTCCCGGTACAGGAGTTATCGCAGGCGGTCCTGTTCGTGCCGTTATCGAAATGGCAGGTATCAAGGATATCAGAACTAAGTCCCTTCGCTCAAACAATGCCTGCAACGTAGTAAGAGCTACACTCGCAGGTCTTGCAAGCTGCCGCAGCGCTAAGGAAGTTGCTGCTGTAAGAGGCAAGAGCGTAAAGGAAATTTTAGGTTAAGGAGGATGTGTGATTATGGCACTTAACATTAAGCTCGTAAAGAGCCTTAACAGCTGCAAGAAGGACCAGATCGCTACAGCACATTCTCTCGGCCTTCGTAAAATCGGCGACACTACTGCTCAGCAGGATAATGCTGCAGTACAGGGCAAGATCAAGAAGATTGCTCACCTCATCGAAGTAACAAACGCATAATTGCAAGGAGGTGCGACTAAGTATGAAGTTACACGAATTATCCCCTGCTGAAGGTTCTGTAAAGGACGTCAAGAGAATAGGCAGAGGCCACGGCTCAGGCAACGGCAAGACAGCCGGCAAGGGTCACAAGGGTCAGAATGCTCGTTCCGGCGGCGGCGTAAGACCGGGCTTTGAAGGCGGTCAGATGCCAATGACAAGACGTATCCCTAAGAGAGGCTTCAACAATATTTTTGCGACAACATATTCTACTGTAAATGTTGACAAGCTTAACATGTTCGTTGACGGTACTGTTGTTGACGCTGAGCTCCTTATTGCCAGCGGTCTTATCAAGAAGGTAAACGACGGCGTTAAGATCCTTGGCAACGGTGATCTCACAAAGAACCTTACTGTAAAGGCTGCTGCTTTCAGCGCATCAGCTAAGGAAAAAATTGAGAAAGCAGGCGGGAAGGCTGAGGTGATGTAATGTGTTCCAGACCATGCGAAATGCTTGGAAACAAACTGAGCTCCGTAAAAAGATGCTCTACACATTACTCATTTTGATCATATATCGCCTCGGTTGTGCGATCCCCGTTCCGTTCCTTGACGCAAGCGTTCTTTCCAACATGATGTCGGGCGGAAATATCTTTTCTTACCTTGACCTTATGTCGGGCGGCGCTTTGGCAAAGGGTACGCTTTTCGCTCTCTCCATTCAGCCGTATATCAACGCTCAGATCATTATCCAGCTGCTGACATATGCGCTGCCTCCTCTTGAATCTCTTCAGAAGGAAGGCGAAGAGGGACGGAAGAAGCTTCAGAAAATTACAAGCTTCGTTGCTCTTGCAATTTCACTTGTAATGTCTTACGCATATTACCTCACAATGAGAAATCAGGGCGCTGTCGAATATGTTGACGGCTTTGAAGGTATCTTCTCCGCAGTTGTTATCATTGCGGTGTTCACGGCAGGTTCAAGCCTTATCGTTTGGCTCGGAAACCTCATCAACGAAAACGGTATCGGAAACGGTATCTCAATAATCCTCTTTGCGGGTATCGTTGCAAGAGTTCCTTCCGACTTCCTTTCAATGTTTGAGCTTATCAAGACAGACAAGAAGTTCATCTTCCTCGATATTCTCGTTATCCTCATCTATATCGCAATGATCGCTTTCATAGTTCTTATGAACTACTCCGAAAGACGTATCCCGATCCAGTACGCAAAGCGTGTTGTGGGAAGAAAACAGTACGGCGGACAGAATACTCATATTCCCGTTAAGATCGCAATGAGCGGCGTTATGCCTATCATCTTCGCTATGGCGTTTATGTCTATTCCTCAGACAATTGAGATGTTCGTTGCACGTCCTGTAAATCCCGAGGGCTTCTGGCAGAAGTTCTATGTAGGATTCCTCAACTTCTTCAGCACATCAAGCGGCTGGTACGCTGCGATCTATTTCCTGCTCATTATTGCATTCAACTACTTCTATGTTTCAATGCAGTATAATCCTATTGAGATCGCTAACAACCTCCGTCAGAGCAACGGCGGTATTCCCGGTATCAGACCCGGTAAGCCTACCAGCGATTTCATTCAGAGAGTTCTTTCAAAGATCACTCTCATCGGCGCCGTATGCCTCGGTATAATCGCTATCTTCCCAATTCTGTTCACCATGGCTGTGCCTCAGATGAACATTTCAATGGGCGGTACGTCGATCCTTATCCTGGTAAGCGTTGCGCTTGAAACCGTAAGAACAATGGAATCCCAGATGATGATGCGTCACCATAAGGGCTTCCTTGAATAATCCGTAAAGAATAAGGAGGATACAGTCATGAATCTTATTTTGCTCGGCGCTCCCGGTGCCGGTAAGGGCACACAGGCTGAGGTTATCAGCTCTACGCTTAACATCCCCCAGATCTCTACAGGCAACATTCTCAGAGCTGCCGTTAAGAACGGCACAGAATGCGGTCTTAAGGCTAAGAGCTTTATGGACGCAGGCGCTCTTGTTCCCGATGATGTTGTTATCGGCATCCTGAAGGACAGAATTGCTGAGGATGACTGCAAAAACGGCTTCATTCTTGACGGTTTCCCAAGAACTGTTCCCCAGGCTGAGGCTCTCGAAGCAATGGGCGTTCAGATCGACAAGGTTATCGAGATCAGCGTTCCCGACGAGGATATCAAGGCTCGTCTGGGAGGCAGAAGAGTCTGCGAAAGCTGCGGCGCCACATATCACATCGAATTCAACCCTCCTAAGGTTGAAGGCAAGTGCGACAAGTGCGGCGGAAACGCAGTTCAGCGTAAGGACGACGCACCCGAAACTGTTATCGACAGACTCAAGACCTATCATGAAGCGACCGCTCCTCTCGTTGATTTCTACAAGGGTAAGGGCAAGCTTCACACTGTGATCGGTCAGGCTGAGGTAGCAGATACCTCCAAGCTTGTGCTTGAGGCAGTGAATGCCTGAATTTAAGAAGGCGTTACAATGATAAATGTTAAATCAAAGTCCGAATTGGAAAAGATGCGTGAAGCCGGAATAATCGCCGGCAACGCTCTCCATTTCGGCGGGCAATCTATAAGAGTGGGAATGTCTACCCATGAGCTTGACAAGATAATCCACGACTACATCGTAAAGCACGGTGCAACTCCCTCATTTCTGGGATACGGCGGATTCCCCGCTTCGGCGTGCATTTCGATAAACAATAAGGTCATTCACGGTATCCCTTCCAGACATGAGATAATCCGTGACGGCGATATTGTCAGCATAGACGTGGGCGCTTATTACAACGGCTATCATGGGGACACCTGCTACACGTTTGCTGTCGGAAATGTTTCTGAGGACGCAAAACAGCTTCTCAGGGTCACCGAGGAAAGCCTTTACAAGGGAATTGAAAAGGCTGTTGTCGGAAACCGCATAGGGGATATCTCCCATGCTGTTGAGGAGCACTGTGTGTCTTATGGATACGGCGTTGTCAAGCAGTACGTCGGTCACGGCGTAGGCATGAAGCTTCATGAATCTCCCGAAGTTCCGAACTACGGAACACCGGGAAGAGGACCGAGGCTCGTTGCAGGCATGACAATTGCCATTGAGCCTATGATCAATGCGGTAGGTGAGGACGTTAAGGTCCTTCCCGACGGCTGGACTGTGTTGACAAAATCAGGTTCACTCTCTGCTCATTTTGAGCATACAATCGCAATCACGTCCGAGGGGCCGGTATTGCTCACCAAGCCTACTATCGATGTTTAAGAGGGGGACGCTGATGTGGACGTAATATGCGGCATGATAGTCCGCAGCGGCGCAGGCAGGGACAAAGGAAAGTTTCTGGTCGTAGTTGCTGCAGATGAAGAGTTTGCTTATCTTGCAGACGGCAAGGAGAGAAGGCTTGAACGCCCCAAAAAAAAGCGTTTAAAGCATGTAAAACCTACCAATACTGTTATAGATACAAGCTCGCTCACCGATAAAAAGCTCAGAAGCGTTATCAGAGAATTTACTGAAAAAACTCTGTAGACCCCGAGGTAATTCAAACCGAAACAAAATTCCGTAAGGAGGCATTTGCTTGTCTAAGGAAGATGTAATTGAGATTGAGGGAACAGTAACAGAAGCTCTCCCTAATGCTAACTTTCAGGTTGAGCTGGCTAACGGACATCAGATTCTTGCCCATGTTTCCGGAAAACTGAGAATGAACTATATCAGAATCGTTCCCGGCGACAAGGTTACCGTTGAAATGTCACCATATGACCTTTCAAAGGGCAGAATTACATGGAGAGCCAAGTAATTGACCTGTATTCCGTAACCACGTAAAAAGGAGGAATTATAATGAAAGTAAGACCTTCAGTTAAGCCTATCTGCGAAAAGTGCAAGGTTATCAAAAGAAAAGGCAAAATAATGATCATATGCGAAAATCCTAAGCATAAGCAGCGTCAGGGCTGATTGCTGTAGCTGCCTAAGCAGCTTGAAATAAGGATAAAATAGCCATAACACACTGGGCGTAAGTCCAAATTTTATTCGGAGGTGTATTTTTAATGGCACGTATTGCCGGTGTTGACCTTCCCAAGAATAAGAGAGTTGAAATCGGACTCACTTATATCTATGGTATCGGTCGTAAATCTGCGGATATTATTCTCGCAAACACAGGTGTAAACCCTGATACAAGAGTTAAGGATCTCACTGAGGACGAGGTTTCCAAGCTTCGTGAATATATCGACCACAACTTCATGGTTGAAGGCGATCTCAGAAGAAATGTTGCTCTCAATATTAAAAGACTTGTTGAAATCGGCTGCTACAGAGGCGTTCGTCACCGTAAGGGTCTGCCTG
>JBJERW010000070.1:0-34138 GCA_051882475.1 Huintestinicola sp.
AAAGGATTGTGTAATTAAATCTTTGGCTGGGGGATGATTTAATTATACCAGGAACAAATTGAATGGAAAAAATTGCTTTTTTTGATACAAAGCCGTATGACCGTGAAAGCTTCGAAGCTCATAACCGCAGCTATGACATCAGATTTTTTGAAGACAAGCTGACAAGCGAAACAGCCGTCCTTGCAAACGGCTGTACGGCGGTCTGTGCATTTGTGAACGATACAATTGACAGCTCGGTCATCGACACTCTTCACAAAAACGGTATCAGGCTGCTCCTTATGAGGTGCGCAGGATACAATAATATCGACCTGAAATATGCCTCGGACAAGCTGACAATACTCCGTGTGCCTGCATATTCGCCCTATGCGGTAGCCGAGCACGCCATGGCGCTTATCCTTATCCTTAACCGAAAGATCCACAAATCCTATCTCAGGACAAGGGACTTTAATTTCAGCATAAACGGTCTGACGGGATTTGACCTTTACGGCAAGACCGCAGGGGTCATCGGAACGGGAAAGATTGGTCAGGTGTTTATAGATATCTGCCTTGGCTTCGGAATGAATGTGCTTGCCTATGACCCCTATCCCAACGAAGAATTTGCATCGACCCGTGCCATGAAATATGTTGACAAGGAGGAGCTCTTCAGAAACAGCGATATAATTTCACTTCACTGCCCCCTTACAAAGGATACAAAGTATATTATTGACGACAACAGCCTGCGTATGTGCAAGCCGAATGTTTATATCATCAACACCTCCAGAGGAAAGCTTATCGACAGCGAAGCACTGCTGAGGGCGCTGCGTGAAAAGCGTGCTGGAGCGGCAGGTCTTGACGTTTACGAGGAAGAAACGGATATCTTTTATGAGGACAGATCGGGAGATATCGTGGACGATGATATCCTGTCGCTGCTTGTTTCCATGCCGAATGTTGTGATAACCTCTCATCAGGGCTTTCTCACCGAGGAGGCGCTCAGCGCAATTGCCAAGGTCACTTTGGGAAATATGGACAGATATCTTGAAGCGGTCAGAACAGGGGGAGATATTTCGGCTCTGCCTAATCTTGTGAAATACGGAATGTGAAAAAACGGGAGGCAAATTTTTGGTTTGCCTCCCGTTTGCTTATCATTATATTTTGCTTTTACAGTTTTATCATCTCAGCCTGCCTATTTCTGTAAACCGCATAATAAGAATAACCGCAGTCCAGAAGTATCTCCCTGCACCGCTCAAATTCATGCCCTATATATTCGGGAACATGAGCGTCCGAGCCGACAGTGATACGCTCTCCGCCCAGCTCACGGAACCGTTTCAGTATGGCAGGGCAGGGGTTCGGAGCGTTAAGTCCTGCCTTGAAGCCACCCGAATTGCATTCCAGCGCTTTGCCGTCCTCAGCAAGTGACTTTAGGATAGGGTCGATGAGGTCCGCATATTTTTCGTAGGAATAATAACGGTTCTTCTCCTTTGCGTAGCGGATAAAATAATCAAGATGTCCGAAGGAGTCAAAGCTCTTGATATTCTCCACACAGCCGAGAGCGGTTTTAAAGTACCTTTCAACGGACTGCTCCTCTGTCCTGCCATCCCAGAATTCGGGGAAGTAGGGGTCGATTCCGTCCACAAAATGCACCGAGCCGATAATGAAGTCAAAGGGATACTCCGCTGCAACAGCTTCAAGATAATCCTTGAGATGCAGCTGCAAACCCAACTCCACACCTATGGAAATGTCTATCCTGCCGCTGTATCTTTCCCGAAGCCTTGTCATTTCGGCAAAATAGGAGGGGATATCAAGCTCAAAATCGCAGTCGGATATCACATCATGGTCGTGGTGGTCGGTTATGCATATTTGCTTCATGCCAAGGGAAATTGCCCTTTCTATCTGCTTTTCGGGGGGAGTATCCGAGTCCCCCGAAAAGCTTGTGTGCAGGTGCAGGTCTGACAGCATGGCTTTTTATCCTTTCCTTAGAGATTTGCGTTGAAGAGATTTTTCAGCTTGTATACAACATCGTCTGTGTCGGCGTTGATGCAGGCAGCCTCGTTTACCGAGGAAAGCTCTCCCAACTCGTCAAGGTCGGCGTTGTAGCCGATGGTGTAAACGGGAACGCTGTATGTTTTCAGTACGCCCGAAATATCTCTGAAATCGCTGCCCTTGTTTGCCATTCCGTCGCTGAGGACGAAGAGCACAGGCTGAACGTTGGGATTGTCCTTGGAGAAATCCTCCAGCATTTTCAGTCCCACAACCACTGCGTCATATGTAGCCGTGTTGCCAGAAGCGTTAAGACTGTCAACTGCGCCTTGGAAATAGGACTGCTGATTCAGGTCAAATTTGTCGATGGGCAGCTCGATATTTACATTGTCCGAGTAGGAAACAACGCCGACATAGTTTGTGGAGTTTATGTAGCTTATGCTGTTTGTAAGGGATTTTTTCAGCTCGGAAATAGGCTCGCCCGACATTGAACCAGAGGTATCAAGAACGAATACCGCTGCGATAGGCTTTGCGGAGTTTTTGTTTTCCTTCCATATCTTCTGAGCCTGAGTAAGAGTGTTTCCGTCAGGCTCGGGCATTGTGGAAGTGTAGTCGTTCATGCCGTTGAAGCCGTAGGACGAAGCAAGCTGCTGGGACTCTGCCGAAAGGCAGAATAATGCGAATTCGTCAACTATAGCCGCCTTGTCTTCCGAAAGATTTGCCATTGCGTAAAGGGGATTGTCGTGACGGACACCATAGGGTGTGAATACATAGTTTCTTTTCAACTCAGTATCGTTTGTGTAGCTCTGATACTCAAGGATAAATCCGTCAAAGGAGCCTGATTCGGCAGCCTCTCTCATCTGGATAGTTGTATATGCAACAAAGGGAACATTTGCCTGAAAACGGTTAAAGCCGTCAACGGCGGTGCTGCTGAGAAGATTGCCGCTGTCGTAGCTGTAAAGTGTGGAAACGAGGAAATTCAGTCCCGTTGAGCTTGCGAAGGGGTTTGTGTAGCCCATTGCTATCTCTTCGGCTTCGGTCGCCGAGGTTATTGTCTGCATATCTATCTGACCGTATTTTTCGGTAAGCTCGGTAAGCTTCGACTGGGACAGAAGTATACCTGCACAGTTGCCTACAAGCCTTTCGGAAACGGTTCTGATATCAACTCCGTTTGCGCTTATCATGCTGCCCCAGAAGGAGTTTGAGGGAGTGAAAGCATCGGGAACGTATCTGCCCGACTCAATGTAATCCACCATTGCGCCCGAGCTTATGGAACGGACTGCAACGGAAGCTGTTTTTCCGTTTATCTGTATCCTTGCGTCATTGAAGTTATCCGCAACCTCGCAGAGCCAGCCGTCTGTTCCCGTGCCTGCCTTTTCGGGAGAGGAGAAAATTTCGATGTAAAAGCCTGTTGTGTTTTCAACGGTCATGGGGTAAGCGGTATCAATGTCGGGAAGCTCCTCGCCTGCGTCCGAGCCGCCGTAGGAAACCGTTCCCTTGGGAGCGTGGTTTTCGCTGACGGTAACCTTGCTGTAAAGCTTGTCAAGCTTCTTTGCTGCGTCCTCGGCAGTAAGCTCCGTATCGGAGGAGCTGCCGAACATAGTGACCGCAGCTATTCCGACACAGATAAGCAGAGTCACTGCCGCTATTGCAATGACCGCCCCGTTGGATTTTCCGCTAAGACGTTTATGTATTTTCATAGGTCGTGTCATTCCTTTCATTAAAATGGAATAGTTATTTTCAAAAAAACCGCTGTAAATCGCCCGTCCGGGATTTCAGCGGTAATTTTTCGTCTGTTCTATAAGGTCGTTCATTTCCTTGACCGCAGGGAGGTTGCTCAGCGCTTCTTCGGTCAGGTCGTCAAGCTTAGTCAGTTCAAGGAGCAGCCTGTCAAGACTTATCAGCACTGCGTCGTTGCATTCCGCAGCTTCCTTTACCGCCGCAATATGCTCATCAAAAATAGCCATTCGCTGATTGTCCGTGTCGGTGGACAGCCCTTTTTTCATGTTGAGCATACATCTGTTGTATTCCTCAAAGGAAAAGACAGAAAGCCTGTTAGCCATGCTTTTTACATTTCCGCAGAAAATGTCGGCGATCTTTTCAAGCGTTTTCAGATATTTTATATATGCAAGATCGTTGGGGGAGAAGCTTTGGGAAAGCAGTCCCTTAACGTCCTCGGTTTTTGCGGTAAAGGCTCTGCACTGCTCCGAAGCGGAGGCAGTTTCTGCCGCAAAAGGCTCTTTTCCGCCGAATGCGCTTATCCGTCTGCCGTATTCGGCAATGTCGGCGTAAACGTCCCTTTTTTCGGGCAGAGGCTCAAGCACAGGCAGCTCTCTGCTGTTTTTTGACATGGCGGCGTTTCCGCCGATAACAAGAACTGCGTCAGCCAGCAGGCATGCGCCAATTCCCACTGCGGGAACGGCAAGAGCGGAGAAAAAGCCGCTTGCAAACAATACTATATTTGACGCAGCAATAAGCCCGTTGTAAACAAGATATCCCGTAAGCTTCTTTTTCATCTTCCGCCGCCCTTTCAAAAAAGTGAATTATCAGTCGTTCACAGGCTTTTCAGCCTTAACGGGGAGAGCCTCCACAGCAGCAACTGCGTCTGCAAGCCAGTCACCCTCGATCTCCTCAACAACGCCCATATCGCAGCATTCTGCGATCTTCGGGGAAACGGGAAGTCTGCCGAGGACCTTTAATCCGTTGTCTGCGGCAATAGCGTCAATATGGCTCTCGCCATAGAGCTTTATCTTCTTTCCGCAGTCGGGACATTCGGCATAGCTCATATTTTCCACAATACCCACGATAGGGATATTCATCATCTCAGCCATTCCCACAGCCTTGCTCACGATCATGGAAACAAGGTCCTGAGGAGATGTTACAATTATAATGCCGTCCAGAGGGATAGACTGGAACACCGTAAGAGGAACATCACCCGTTCCCGGAGGCATATCGACGAACATATAGTCCACATCGTCCCAGATAACGTCCGTCCAGAACTGCTTTACAACTCCTGCGATAACGGGACCTCTCCAGATAACGGGGTCGGTGGGATTTTCAAGGAGCAGATTTATGCTCATGATATCAATTCCGAAGCGTGTTCTCATAGGGATAAGACCGTCCTCGGCTGCCATAGCTCTTCCCGAAAGACCGAACATCTTCGGGATAGAAGGACCTGTGATATCTGCGTCAAGGATAGCCGTGTGGCAGCATTTTCTTGCAAACGCCGACGCCATAAGACCTGTGACCAGCGACTTTCCGACGCCGCCCTTTCCGCTGACGATTCCGATGACCTTCTTAACGCTGCTCTTTTTATGGAGCTTTTCGATAAAGCTTTCGGGAGATTTTCTCTCGGAGCAGCTTTCGCCGCAGCTTGAACAGTTGTGACTGCATTCGCTCATTTAAATTTACCGTCCTTTCAAAAATACGCTATCTCCGTCAAAGGGGGAGAGCATATATATCTTTTATCGTTACAGGAAACATTATACTACTAATTACGGAAAATGTCAATCGGATATATATCATATCTGCATATGAAAAACTGCGCAGAGAAAAATAAAAATCTGAATAATATCGGGTAAATTTGCCAATATTCAGGGTACAGAGCACAGATCATTGAAAGGACGGATATAAAGATGAAAAAAGCAATTGCCTTACGAAAAATAAGCGAACAGGGAATGTTATGCGCAGTAATGCTGATAGCTTTGTTTCTCGGCGGCATTATCTCAGCCGCTCAGACGGGGGAGCATATTGAAAACAGTCTTGTAAGACTTCATATACTTGCCGAATCGGACAGCGAGGAGGATCAGGCTTTGAAGCTTAAAGTAAGGGACGCAGTCCTTGCCGATTCGGAGGAGATATTCAAGCCCTATTCCACAAAGGAGGAGGCTGAACGGGAGCTTGCCGCTTCCCTTGATAAAATAACCGCCACAGCCCGTAAAACTCTCGACGAAAACGGCTGCTCCCTGCCCGTAAAGGCGGAGATCACCGAGATGGACATCGACCGCCGTGAATATGACAGCTTCACCGTTCCCGCAGGGAGATATACCGCCCTGAGGATAACCATAGGCAGCGGCAGCGGACATAATTGGTGGTGCGTGATGTATCCGCCTCTCTGCGTGCCCTGCGTTTGTTCCGACATGACCGACGAGGAGATAATTGAAAAATACGGCACCGAGCTTACCGAGGAGGACTTGCTCATGCTCTCCGAAACCGAGGATTATGAGGTGCGGCTTTACATTGTGGACAAGCTGAAAGAGCTTTTTGCAGAATGACGATAAAAACGGCTCGGTAACGGGAGCTTTCGTAACACCCGTTATCGAGCCGTATTCTTTGTTTTGCAAATTTTGTCGGCAGGATCAGATGTAATACTGCGCCTGTGCCTTGAACATCTCCGCATAGATGCCGTCGGGTTTTCTCAGCAGCTCGTCATGAGTGCCGTATTCCTTGACAGTGCCCTCGGAGAAAACCGCAATCCTGTCGCAGAATTTGCAGCTTGAAAGCCTGTGGGATATGTATACCGCAGTTTTGCTGCCCACAAGGTCGTTGAATTGACGGTATATCTCGTATTCCGCCACAGGGTCAAGAGCAGCGGTGGGCTCGTCAAGAATGACTACGGGAGCGTCCTTGTAAAGCGCACGTGCGATAGCCATTTTCTGCTGTTCTCCGCCCGAAAGCTCAACGCCCGATTTGTCAAACTGCTTGAACATCATGGTGTCCGCACCGTCGGGAAGGGAGCGTATCTTTTCAAGCAGTCCCACCTTTTCAAACAGCGCATCCACCTTTTCACGGCTGTCCTTTTTTCCGAGGAGAATATTGTCCTCCGCCGAAAATGCAAGCAGACGGAAGTCCTGGAATACCACCGAGAACAGCTTCATGTATTCGTCATAGTCGTACTCACGGATATTTACGCCGTCAAGAAGTATTTCGCCGCTGTCAACGTCGTAAAGCCTGCAAAGAAGCTTGATAAAGGTAGTTTTTCCTGCACCGTTCAGACCCACTACGGAGAGCCGTTCGCCCTTGTGCAGGGTCAGAGATACGTTTTTCAGCACGGTAACGTCCGAGCCGGGATATTTGAAGCTGACGTTTTTGAACTCAAATTCATGCTGACCGTTAAGGTCCGTGATCTTTCTGTCGCCCTTTTCAAGATACGGTTCGTACCGCATGAATTTAACTATCTCATAAGCATAGCTGCTGCGCTTGATAATATCCTGCACGCCGAATATAACGCCCTGCAGGGAGCTGTTGAGCACACCGCCCGATGTGAGCAGCTGTGAAAATGTGCCTATGGTTATCCTTCCGAGAATGGCAAGTATTCCAAGGTAGACATACGTTCCGAAATCACGGAGCGCACCGGCGACGATATCAAGGATATTGAGAGGGAATTTCTTTTTGTTGATGTCCTCCCAGTAGTCGGAAATCCGTTTAATCTGCTGAGCGGATTTTTCCACCATCATTCCCACTGCGCCGTAAAGACGGATATCCTTGCCGTAGCGGAAATCCTCTATCTCCCAGCATATATGCCAGAAAATTCGGTTAATCTTTGACAGGTCGGTAAAGCCCTTTATCTCAATATCGTTCTTTTTGCGGTTCAGAAGCGCCGAAGCAGTCAGCAGCGTGCCGATTATAAGCAGCAGCCAGGGGGCAGTCGTCAGAATGACCGCAATAACGCCGAATATCTTGATAAGGTTTGAGATTATCGTAAAAAAAGCCTTTGCAATGCCGTGAGTTCCGCCCGACCACTGTATACCCTCTCTCGCTTTCTGAATTTGGTCGAGAGCGGCTTTGTTTTCGGTCAGAGCGAAGTCTATCGCCATGCAGCGCTGAGAGATGTCCTCGCTTGCCTTGTTGAGGAAAAGGTCCTCGTATTTTTCAAGCTGCACGGACAGAACGCTGTTTGCTCCGCTCAGAAGCACGTTTGAAGCTACCATCAGAACGCCGTAAGTAAGCAGCATTTTCGGGTCCTTCGTTTCCGCCGTCATTTCGTTTATCAGCAGCGGCAGAAAGATTATGTCGCAAAAAGGCAGTGCGGCGGCGAATATCACGTTTATCACGGACATTACGAAATATTCCTTGTGATCCCTCCATGCGTCCGAAAAGAAATATTTCAGCGATTCCTTTGTCGGTTTAAGGGAGGAGGTCTTTTTCACGGTCGTTTCAGCCATTTGCTTCGCCTCCCTCCATAATTACGTCTTTGTCTTCCACATAATACTGCGCCTGTACACGGAACATTTCCGCATATGCGCCGTCCTTTTCGAGAAGCTCCTCGTGAGTTCCCAGCTCGACCATCTCGCCGTTTACAAACATAGCCACTCTGTCGCAGAAGCGTGTTGAGGAAAGACGGTGAGAGATGTATACGGCGGTCTTTTCGCCGATCATAGAATCAAAGCTGCGGTAAAGCTTGTATTCTGCCAGAGCGTCGAGAGCTGCGGTAGGCTCGTCGAGAACGACAACGTCTGCGTCCTTGTACAGCGCCCTTGCAAGAGCAAGCTTCTGCTTTTCGCCTCCCGAAAGATCGACGCCGTCATCGTAGAGCACCTTGAGCAGCTCGGTGTCAACGCCCTTTTCAAGGGAATCCACCTTTTCGCCCATGCCCGCAAGACGGAGCATTTTTTCAGCCCTTTCCTTGTCGGTGTTGAACGGCTCCTTCATGGAAACATTCTCGCTCATGGGAAAGGCGAATATCATTACGTCCTGAAAGGCAGGTGCAAAAAGGGTGAAATATTCGCTGCGGTCAAATTCACGTATGTCCGTGCCGTTTAAAAGTATCCTGCCCTCGGTAACGTCGTAAAGACGAAGCAGCAGCTTTATAAATGTGGTTTTTCCTGCGCCGTTAAGTCCGACGACAGCAAGCTTTTCTCCCTGCTTCAAAGTGATGTTTATATTCCTGAGAGCGTATTTATCCTGTCCCTTGTATTTGAAGGATACGTTTTCAAAGGTAAAGGTATAGCTGCCTGTTTTCGGAAGAGGAACGGTCTTTTTTTCCGAATCGGGGTCGGGTATGTCGAGAAAGCTGCGGAAATCGTCCGTCTGAGCGCTTCTTTCACGCAGAGCGGAAACCGCCTCAAGTATCTGACCGATAGCGCTTGAAAAGGAGGAAGCTCCTGCGAAATAAAGAGTGAAATTACCCAGCGTCAGTCCCTCGTTAATTACGCTGTAAAGCAGCCAGCCGATGATTATCAGCTGCCGCACAAGCATTATCCCGTGGGCGAAAAGCGAATTGTACTGCCAGTAGGTACGGGATTTTTTCCAGTGGGCAAGCTCCGTGTCGTAGACCTCTATCTGCTTGCGGCTGAGATAATCCTTCATGCCGTAAAGCCTGATGTCCTTGGCGTAGGAGAAATCCGTGGATACGTTCTCCATGTATTCGAGCTTTCGCCAGTGGGGCATCATAGCGTCCCACATTTCCTTTTTGTCCTTTTTGCGTATGTAGTCAAAGAACAGAAACTGTATCAGCGACAGCAGGACGATAACAATAATTATCCTTGGGTCGAAGGTGGTCATTATCGTCACGGCGGTGATTATGGAGAATACCTGTACAATGCCCGACTGCATGTAGGTCATCATTCCCTGAACGCCCTGCCAGTCCCCCGAAGTGGCTCTTTTCGCCCTTTGCAGGCGGTCGAGCATTTCGGGAGTTTCGAGAGTTTCATATTCCATGGAAAGCGCCTTTGCGATGCGCTCCTTTATCAGCATGAGCCTTATGTAGGTAAATCCCACCCCTGTTTTTGTGGTAGCCACAGTGTTGAGCCACATGAAAAGCAGTTCCGCCACAGTTGTTATCCCCACGAGGATAAGCAGGGGAGTTATGCTTTTTTCGGAAGAGCCTGCCTGTGTTGTTATCATGTCGATAACAAGCTTTCCGATAAATGCCCATATGTATGACATGGACGCCCCCGCAATACCTGCGGCAAAGAGATAAAAGATCAGCGATCTGCGGTATTTTGCAAAGGCACGGAGGATATAGGCGCAGTTTGATAATACCCCGTATTCGTGGTGGAGCAGATCTTCGTTTTCTTTTTTGTCCTTGGCTTTTTTCTTTGTCTTTTCTGCCATATTCTTATCCTTTCGTCAAATTTGTGTACGATCTGCCGTTTTTGCCGCAGCAAATAAAAAAGCGCTTTCCGTAAAAGATACAGAAAGCGCAGAAGCTTTGTTATGCGGCGTTATGCCTGTATTTTCACCCTTTAGGTCAATACAAACAATAAAAAACGGCAGACAATCTTCTTTTGCTTTCATTTAGTGTTCTGAATCTGATAATGTTCAAAATTGTCCGCCTCCTTTCGTAAATTTGCCCCGAAAGCCTGTCTTTCAGAGCCGATGGAACTCAATATACCATATATTACACATTTTGTCAAGAGCTTTTTTGATATTTTCCGATTTTTTGGGAAACGATTACAAGCAAAAAAGCTCCGAATATGCGGAAATACGCAAAAAAACAGGGTTTTTCTATTGCAATTTCGGGAGAATTCATGTATAATTGTTCTGTAAAAATAAAACAGCTTCTCCGGTAAATTACAATGCTTTCGGCTGCTTTTTGGCATAGTATCAGCCGGCGGAGCAAAAAAATCGAAAGGACGGTTAATCCGAATATGAGTATTTTTGAAGAAAACAAGGCTAAGGTCATTTCCGATTATGAAAGCCTTATTTCCCGAAAAAACAAAATATCTTCATGCTATAACGGCATTTATGACAGATATGAAAATCCTGTTCTGACGGCTGCACATGCTCCCGTTATATGGAAATACGATATGAACCCCGAAACAAATCCATTCTTTATGGAAAGACTGGGAATAAATGCGGTCCTTAATTCGGGCGCTCTTTATATTGACGGAAAATATTATCTTGTTGCAAGAGTTGAGGGAAACGACAGAAAGTCCTTCTTTGCTGTCGCAGAGAGCGACAGCCCCGTTGACGGCTTCCGTTTTTGGGATTATCCCGTTGTTCTTCCCGACACCGAGCCTGACGAAACCAACGTTTACGATATGCGCCTTACGCAGCATGAGGACGGCTGGATATACGGCGTTTTCTGCTCCGAGAGCAAGGACAAGGAAAATCCCGACCTTTCCGCAGCGACCGCTCAGGCAGGCATTGTAAGGACAAAGGACCTGAAAACATGGGAAAGACTTCCAAACCTTAAGTCAAGATCTCCTCAGCAGAGAAACGTTGTTCTTCACCCCGAATTTGTTGACGGAAAATATGCCTTCTATACCCGTCCTCAGGACGACTTCATCTCCACAGGCTCAGGCGGAGGAGTATGCTTCGGACTCTGCGAAAATATCGAAGACCCCGTTATCTGCACCGAGGAAAAGGTCATCTCTCCAAGACAGTATCACACCATAACCGAGGTGAAGAACGGCGCAGGCGCTGTGCCGATAAAGACTCCCAAGGGCTGGATACACATCGCTCACGGCGTAAGAAATACCGCTGCGGGACTGAGATATGTTATCTATGTTTTTGCTACCGACCTTAATGACCCTTCAAAGCTTATCGCTTCACCGTCCGGTCTGTTTATCGCTCCCCACGGCGGCGAAAGAGTGGGCGACGTTTCAAACGTATGCTTCACAAACGGAGCTGTCGTTAATGAAAAGAACGAGGTATACATATACTATGCGTCCTCCGACACAAGGCTCCACGTTGCCTCCACAACCATCGAAAAGCTCATGGATTATACCTTCAACACACCCTCCGACCCTCTCCGCAGCGCAGACTGCGTAAAGCAGAGGTGCGAGCTTATCAGAAAAAATCTGGAATATATAAACAAGTGATTTATTTTATCAATATTGTATATACAAAGGTATCTTTTAGTGCAAATTGCATAAAAAGGAAAAAAACGGAATAAAAAAGATTGACAAGAGCCACAGTTTATTGTAAAATTATAAGCAGATAATAGCGGCAGTGTGATTCTGCTTTAATTAATAACATACGGAGGTAGCTGTTATGGCTTCTTTGAAACTTACAGATCTTATTGATGTCCGTGCGCTCCAGGAGCTTCAGGACGGTTTTTCGGCAGTTACGGGTATGGCTGCGCTTACGACCGACGCCGACGGCGTTCCCGTTACCGAGGGCAGCAACTTTACCAAATTCTGCATGGAGCTTACGAGAAAATCCCGCCTTGGCTGTGAAAGATGCGAGCAGTGCGACAAGAAGGGCGGCGAGCAGACCATGCATACGGGCAAGGCTGTTGCTTACCGCTGTCATGCAGGTCTTATGGACTTTGCGGCACCTATCATGGTAAACGGTGAATTTATCGGTTCCTTCATCGGCGGACAGGTTCTCCCCGAAACTCCCGATGAGGCAAAATTCCGCAGAATAGCTGAGGAACTCGGCATTGACCCCAACGAGTATATCAGAGCGCTCCGTCAGGTAAAGATCGTGCCCAAGGCACAGATCGACGCATCTGCAAAATTCCTGCACACCGTTGCAAACATTATCTCCGAGATCGCCTACAGCAGGTACGTAACCCAGCAGAAGAATAAGTCCGTTACAATGGAGATGGAAGTAACTCGGGAAATCGTTGACAAGACACGTGAATTCGTCGGAACAACGGTGGATTCTATCCGCTCCATGGGCGAAAGCTTCAAGGAGCTCAGCGGCATTGCTCAGAAGGCATTCGATGAGATAAGCGCAACTCAGGATACGGTAAAGGTTATCCAGAACATTGCCATGAACACAAGGATCTTGGGCTTCAATGCGTCTATCGAGGCTTCAAGAGCAAAGGAGAGCGGAAAGGGCTTCGGCGTTATCGCTCAGGAGGTAAGAACTCTTGCGGATACTTCCAAGACATCTGCGGACAAGATCGAGAAGAAGATGAAAACTATCGGCGAGCTTGCCCGTGAGATAGAAACCTGCATCGAATCTACTCAGGAGATCGTGGAAACGGGTATGAAGTCTGTTTCTGATTTTGAAAGCGTGCTCTCCGATTATTCAAAATGATGTGATCTGCGGCTTTTGACGCAGTGAAGCATAAATGCTTTGATTATCCGTATAATTATCGGTACATTTGTAAGAAAGGCGGTTTTTTTATGGAAACATCAATTGCAGCAATGGCTTCGGTTATGAAGCAGACAGAGCTTATGACAAATATCGGCACAGCTGTCATGAAAAAGTCCCTTGATACTGTTGAAACACAGGGAAATGCTATTGTTGAAATGGCGCAGAACCTTCCGAAATTCAGCGGAGATATCGGTTCTGTTCTTGACGTAAGAGCTTGATGTCATTTGCGAAGTAAAATAAGCACCCCTCTGTCCGGGTTTTCATTCGGGCGGAGGGGTGTTTTTACTTTTTTGGATAAAGGTTACAAATATAAAATAATTATTGTATATTTTTGCTGATTTTTATGTGCAAAAATTTGCTATATGTCTGAAATTACGATTTTTTATAGTAAATATTAAAAAACTTCTTGCAATTTTTATAAAAAAATGCTATACTTTAATAAGCATTTTGATACTTATAATTATTTGTTTTGATTCTGAATAAATTAAAGTATAAATAAATTTCAGCAAGGAGTGTAGTTATATGGATAACCTTATCGAGGTAATACAGGAAAGGTGTATCGGCTGTAACGCATGTATTCGTGTCTGCCCATCTCCCGAGGCGAATGTTGTTAAAATATTGAACGACGGCAGAAACGTCGTTGAGATCAACAATGACAAATGTGTTGCCTGCGGCGAGTGCGTTAAGGCGTGCAAGCAGAAGGCTCGTGACTATAACGATGATATCGACCGCTTCTTTAAGGACATAAAGGATAAGAAGATCGTTGTTATTGCTCACCCTTCCATAAAAACTGCTTTCCCCGGAACATGGCAGGCTGTCCTCAAATGGTTCAAGCAGAACGGCGCAGTAGGCGTTTACGACGGCTCAAACGGCGCAGATATCTGCACATGGGCATATGTTCGTTCCATCGAAAAGGGCAACGCTCAGAACGTTATCTCACAGCACTGTCCCGCAGTTGTAAGCTATATGGAAACATATTACCCCAACGAAGCGAAGAATATCTCTCCCGTTCACAGCCCCATGTCCTGCGAGGCGATTTACATAAGGGATTATCTTAAGATAAATTATGCCGTTGCGGCTCTTACCCCATGTCCTGCAATGAAGCTTGAATTTGAGGCTACAGGTCACGTTGCCTACAACATCACCTTCAAGCGCCTTAAGGAATATTTCCGCCGCAAGAAGATAGACTTCAACAAGGCTATCGAGGGCGATATGCATTATGATTTCGACGATCAGGTGCAGGGTGCAATGGGCGCAATGTTTGCTGCTCCCGACGGTCTGAGATATAACCTTAATATCAATATGCCCGACCTTATTGCCGCATCATCAAGCGGAGCTCCTGCCGTTTACAAGGAGATAAACGACTTTGCCGAGATACCTCCTCACCGCCGTCCTCAGGTGTTTGACGTGCTGTCCTGTTCGGGAGGCTGCGGCTGCGGCTGCGGAGTCGGACCCGATGACGATCAGAGCGTTCTTGATATAAAGAATATCTGGCGTGAGGTGGAGCTTGACGCAAGAAAGCGCCGCAAGACAGGCACATTTGACAACGTTGACAAGCAGTTCAAGAAATTTGACGAGATATTCAACATAAAGACCTTCATGAGAAACTATAAAAACGACACCAAGCTCACTCCCGAACCTTCCGTAAAGGAATTGGACGAGATATTTGAGAGCATGGGAAAGACGGAGGACTATCAGCGCAAGATCGACTGCGGAGCCTGCGGATACAGAACATGTGCCGATATGGCAACGGCTATCTATGCTGAGAGGAATATCCCACAAAACTGTATCTTCTGCGCAAGAGAAGGTTCTTCTCCTGCTGTTGCTGTAAACAATAAGAAGGGTGCTGCGATAGCGGTAAAGGTAAGCAATTTCGCAACACAGCTTCTGGCGGATATCGAGAATATCTACGCAAGCCTGTCGAATATTGACGAAGCAAATCATCAGACTGCTTCCCGTGCGAAGATCGTTGAGGATATCCTTTCAAAGGTTGTAGGATTCTGCTCAAGCGTTGAAAGCATCGACGCAGACAATCTGCCTATGCTTGTATCGACTCTTGAAAAGCTTCAGGCTGCTCTTGTTTCGCTTAATGAAAATGTTAACGAATCCGTTTCAAATACAGGCATGATAAGAGAAGCAATGCAGGAGGTCGCAGATGCAACAACAGAGCTTAATGTTATGTCCCACGATATGGTTGCGTCGCTGACAGATAAATATTAATTTTGATTTTTGCAAATGTGCGGTATGTTTTCATACTGCACATTTCTTGTTTATAAGACTTTTCGACAAAAATCGGGACGATATTTTCTCCGAAAGGAATCTGATGTAAATGAAGTATTATATTATAAGAATAGTTGATGAGAACAAGTACATTTTCAGCCGAAAGATGCTTGTCAGTGACATTGCCGGCGCAAAGAAATATTCTTCTGCGTCCTATGCAAGACAGGTCGTTAAGACAAGCGTTTTTGCGGGAATGAAATACGAGATAATCGAGATCGACCCCTGCATAGGAAAATAAGGCGGTTTTATGCACCATGAATTATGTGCTAAGCTCCGACGGGCAAAATCTATGCAACTTGACATATGAAGTCATATATGCCCCGTTTTATGCCTGAGAAATACTGCTTTTGATGTTTGGATACTATATATATGTATTCTTTGCTTTGACAGCCACTATATATGCTGTATTTGATGCGCAAGCAGCAGGGGAAGGGACATGTAAAATCAGTAATGTTACGGTTCAAAATAGCATTAAAAAATACTTGACAAATCTATGCGGATAATGTATTATTATAAGTAAAGAAGATATGTGCGGCAATGATGTTTTGACAGGCATCTGCTAAGCGCATTTTTGCGCATATTAAATGCAGACTTGTTTGGTATGGTTATAACAAAAAACATGCTCAAAACGATACTTGCGTTTGATACACCGCATGTTTCTTTGGTGGACTCAAAGGGTCTGCCGTTATTGTCAACAAGGCTTCGTGCGGAATAAACCGTGCGAAAGATTAAAGGAGGAAATAAACAATGAATCAGTTACCACAGGCATGGGAAGGATTCGTAGGAGGTCATTGGACCAAGGAGATCAATGTCCGTGACTTCATCCAGAAAAACTACACACCCTACGACGGAGATGAAAGCTTCCTCGCAGAGCCTACCGAAGCTACAAAGAAGCTTTGGGACGACGTTATGGAGCTTGCCAAGAAGGAAAGAGAAGCAGGCGGCGTTCTTGATATGGACACCAAGGTAGTTTCTTCCCTCGTTTCTCACGGCGCAGGCTATATCGATAAGGACCTTGAGAAGATCGTTGGTCTTCAGACAGACAAGCCTTTCAAGAGAGCTCTTATGCCTTACGGCGGTCTTAGAATGGCTGAAAAGGCTTGCTCAGACAACGGCTACACCATCGACCCCGAGATCAAGCACATCTTCACCGAATACAGAAAGACTCACAACGCAGGCGTATTCGATGTTTATACTCCCGAAATGAGAGCTGCAAGAACAAGCCACATTCTTACAGGTCTTCCCGACGCTTACGGCAGAGGCCGTATCATCGGCGACTACAGACGTGTTGCACTTTACGGTGTTGACAGACTTATCGAGGACAAGAAGGAGCAGAAGGCTTTCTACACATGTCCTATGACAGAGGAAAAGATCCGTGCAAGAGAAGAGATCGCTGAGCAGATCAGAGCACTTGAAAACCTCAAGAAGATGGCTGAGATCTACGGCTGCGATATCTCCAAGCCCGCAACAACAGCACAGGAAGCTGTTCAGGCTACATACTTCGGCTATCTCGGCGCAGTTAAGGATCAGAACGGTGCGGCTATGTCCCTCGGACGTACCTCCACATTCCTCGATATCTACTTTGAAAGAGATCTCAAGAAGGGTATCCTTACAGAATCCGAAGCTCAGGAGATCATCGACCACTTCATCATGAAGCTCCGTCTTGTACGTTTTGCAAGAACTCCCGAATATAACGCACTCTTCTCGGGCGACCCTCAGTGGGTAACAGAGTCCCTCGGCGGTATGGGCATCGACGGCAGATCAATGGTTACAAAGACAAGCTTCCGTTACCTCCATACTCTTGAGAACCTGGGCACATCACCCGAGCCTAACCTTACAGTTCTCTGGTCCACAAGACTTCCCGAAGGCTGGAAGAAGTACTGTGCTAAGATCTCCATCAACACATCCTCCGTTCAGTACGAGAACGACGACCTTATGAGAGTAACTCACGGCGATGACTACGCTATCGCTTGCTGCGTATCCTCCATGAGAGTTGGTAAGGAAATGCAGTTCTTCGGCGCAAGAGCTAACCTTGCAAAGTGCCTCCTTTACGCTATAAACGGCGGTGTTGACGAGATCAGCGGCGTTCAGGTAGCTCCTAAGTTCAGACCTGTTACAAGTGAATACCTTGATTTCGACGAGGTAATGGAAAAGTATGACGACATGATGACTTGGCTTGCCGAGCTTTATGTAAACACACTTAACATTATCCACTACATGCACGACAAGTACTGCTATGAGAGCCTCCAGATGGCACTTCATGACAGAGAGGTAAAGAGATATTTCGCAACAGGTATCGCAGGTATCTCCGTTGTTGCAGACTCCCTCTCCGCTATCAAGTACGCTAAGGTAAAGGTTATCAGAAACGAGCAGGGTATCGCTGTTGACTACAAGGTAGAAGGCGACTTCCCCAAGTACGGCAACGATGACGACAGAGTTGACGAGATCGCTCAGGATGTCCTCAACAGATTCATGAACAAGATCCGTCAGCAGCACACATACAGAAATGGTCTTCCCACAACTTCTATCCTTACCATCACATCAAACGTTGTTTACGGTAAGAAGACAGGTACAACACCTGACGGAAGAAAGATCGGCGAACCTCTTGCACCGGGTGCTAACCCAATGCACCGCAGAGATACACACGGAGCTTCCGCTTCTCTCGCATCCGTATCCAAGCTCCAGTTCTCCAACGCTCAGGACGGTATCTCCAACACATTCTCTATCATTCCCGACGCTCTCGGTAAGGACGCAAAGGTATTCGTAGGCGACCTCGATCTCGACTGCGTATCCTGCGCAAATATCCCCAACACAAGCGATAACGACAGAGATTGATCAAATTTAAGCCAAGTGACTTCGCCGCACTGAAAGCGGTGCGGCGGAGCGTTATAAAAATTGAAAGGAGTCTTTTATTATGGCAGCAAATGCACAGCAGATCGACAACCTTATAGGTCTTCTTGACGGTTACGCAGTTAAGGGCGGACATCACCTTAACGTTAACGTATTTACAAAGGACACTCTTCTCGACGCTCAGGCTCACCCCGAAAAGTATCCTCAGCTGACTATCCGTGTATCAGGATATGCAGTAAACTTCATCAAGCTCACTAAGGAACAGCAGGATGATGTTATCAACAGAACATTCCACGCTTCCCTTTAATAGCTTATGAACGGATTCATTCATTCAACTGAATCCTTTGGAACAGTCGACGGACCCGGTATCAGGTTCGTCGTCTTTTTTCAAGGGTGTCCCATGAGATGTCAGTATTGTCATAATCCCGATACGTGGGAGATCGGCAGTGATAATCCCGATCACCCTGTGGGCACGGTAATGACAACTGACGAGCTTATCGAAAAATGCGAAAGCGTAAGAGAATTTCTGCGTGACGGCGGAATCACCGCAACGGGCGGAGAGCCTATGCTCCAGCTTCCTTTTCTGACAGAATTGTTTGAAAAGGCAAAGGAGAAGGGGATACATACCTGCCTGGATACATCGGGAATTGCTTTCAATCCCGAAAAAACCGATGAGGTTGACCGCCTACTTAAGGTTACCGACCTTATTATGCTTGATATCAAGCATATTGACGACGACCGGCACAAACTCCTTACGGGACACAGCAATAAGAATATTCTTGCTTTTGCAAAGTATGTCAGCGATAAAAAGGTCACAATGTGGATAAGGCACGTTGTGGTTCCCGAGATAACATACAATGATGAGTATCTTTTCAAGCTGGGACAGTATATCTCACAGCTGAAGTCTGTCAAGGCTTTGGACGTCCTGCCTTATCACGATATGGCAAAGCCTAAGTACAAAAATCTGGGAATACCATATCCTCTGGAAAAGCTGAAGCCTCTTTCAAAAGAGGACGCAGCGAAAGCCCGTGACGTTATAATGTCGGGCATAAAGGACGGCCTTGAAAAAGAAAGACAGCAGATGAACATCAAGTAACATATGTATATTTTCCGACGGCATGGGGGACGGTCAAAGAATCCCATGCTGTCGTTTTTTCTTTTTTTCCCAAAAACAATATTTTTTTGAAAAAAGACTTGACAAACCATGCTTAGTATGATATAATAAATAAGCTGATTGAAGCGTTGTTAGCTCAGCTGGATAGAGTGACTGGCTACGAACCAGTAGGTCAGGGGTTCGAGTCCCTTACAGCGCACCAAGAGCAAGATCCGTCTGAAATTTCAGGCGGATTTTTTTTGCCTTTTTAAGGCTGCAATACCATAACATAATAATATTGATTAATAACAAATCTATTATATATTATATACACAGTACAAGAGCACTGTTTGTGTATAATGACAAATGCATGGACAAAATAAACAATAAAAGATAATGTAATACCGTTAATATTGTACAATGGATATCAATATTTTTTTGTTCAAAAAAATGTCTTGAAAATGAGAAATTAATGTGTTATAATTCAGTCTGTTTGAAGAGTGGAATATACATTTATAATAGGTATATGACGTGCGGATATCGGAACCCGCAGCTCTTTTTGGAAAAGATTATGTTTAGGGCAATCGGAGGGGGGAGCCTTCGGAATGCTCAAAGAGGGGAGAAGTTGAAATGGAAGATTATTCCTACTTGCTTTCGATAGCATTGATCCTGCTCAGCACAAAGGTGCTTGGATTATTTACAAAGAAAATCAAACTGCCTCAGGTCGTGGGAGCGCTCCTTGCAGGCGTACTTCTCGGTCCTGCCTGTCTGGGACTTGTTCAGTCAACGGAAATGCTCAGCTCTCTTTCCGAGATCGGCGTTATCGTGCTGATGTTTGGAGCAGGCTTTGAAACGGATATCAACGAGCTTAAGCGCTCGGGAAAGTCTTCCTTTATCATCGCATTGATAGGCGTTCTTGTACCGCTTGCAGGCGGTGCGGCAATGGCATATTTCTTCAACGACACCGAATCGCCCAACGCAATGCTCCAGAATATCTTTATCGGTATCATTCTTACGGCGACATCGGTTAGTATCACCGTTGAAACCCTTAAGGAGATGGGCAAGCTTTCCACAAGAGCGGGAAACGCTATTCTCGGTGCGGCGATCATTGACGATATTCTCGGCATAATTGCCCTCACCCTTGTAATAAGCATGGCGGACTCAAGCGTAAGCATAGGAATCGTTCTGCTTAAGATACTCGGATTCTTCATTTTCACGGCAGTAGCTGCCATAGGCTATCATTACGCTTTCAAAAAGTGGACTGACAACAGCCCCACAAAGCTCAGACGATATGTTGTCATCAGCTTTGTATTCTGCCTTGTCCTTGCTTACTGTGCGGAAGAATTTTTCGGAGTTGCCGATATCACAGGTGCATTCTTTGCGGGACTTGCCCTTTCGGGTACAAAGAAAGCCGATTATATCTCCAAGCGCTTCGATACCCTTTCCTATATGCTTCTCTCACCCATATTCTTTGCAGGTATCGGTCTGAAGGTCGTTCTCCCCAAGATGACAGGGGACATCATTCTGTTCACTGTTCTCCTTATGATAGTGGCAGTTCTAACAAAGGTTATCGGCTGCGGCCTTGGCGCAAAGCTTTGCAAGTATACGGGCAAGGAATCCCTGCAGATAGGCGTGGGAATGATATCCAGAGGCGAGGTTGCCCTTATCGTTGCAAACAAGGGCGAAGCAGTAGGTCTTATGAACGACAAGTTCTTTGCGCCTATAGTTATCATGGTCGTTGTAACCACAATCATCACTCCCGTGCTGCTAAAGCTTGTATTCAAAGATAACACCTCCAAACAAGCCGAAGTTAAGCCTGCTGCGGAGAATTGATAATCATAATAAAAAAGGCATGATATCATTTTGCGGATATCATGCCTTTTTTATGTATTGGTTGTTCGGATTTATCCCACAACAGTGTAAAGCCCCGTATCATCGCCGCTTATCTCAATGTCTTTTGCATAGAAAAGCTCGGAAACGGTAACGAATTCATAACCCTCTTCCTGCAAAGCAGGGATAATGGTCTTGAGCGCCTCCACCGTTTTTGAGTTGCCCTGCATATCGTGAAGCAGGATTATGGTGCCGTCCTTAACCTGCTTTAATGTGCGCTCGACTCTGTCCTCCGCTGAAACCTTGTCGTCCCAGTCGTTGCAGCCTGCTCCGCATATAAAGGGCATGTCAATAGCGTCATACATCGTTGAATTTACAGCAATATACGGCGGACGGAAGAATTTTGTTCCCTCGCCCGTAATATCCATGACCTTTTCGTTGACGTAGTCGATTTCCGCAGAAATTTCTTCGGGGGTCATTTTTGTCATGTCCGAATGAGTCTTTGAGTGATTGTCTATCTCGCAGCCCATGTCGTAAGCACGCTTTACGGCTTCGGCAGAACTGTCGGTGATGTTGTTGCCCACAAGGAAAAATGAACCTCTAACGCCGTATTCCTCAAGAACGTCAAGAACCTCCATGGTTGTGGTTATGTTAGGACCGTCGTCAAAAGTAAGAGCCACCAAGGGCTTGCCGAGTGCTTTGTAATCCACCGTTGTAACCTCTCTTTCGGTCGTTTCCGATACCGAGCTTTCCGTATCGGAAGTGATATCATTGCCGTTATCCTCCGCAGGCGCACCCGTGCAGCCGCAGGCAAGGGACAAAAACAATGCAAGTAAAGCAGCAAAAGACTTTTTCATACCATTTCTCCTTTTATACTAATTCCAAAACGTTCTATAGACAAAGCCGACAGATAGAATAATCCAAGTCAAGGAAAGCGACCGCAGGCAGGCTCCCGCCTTCCAAGGGAGCTTGACGCAGAATTGGATTATTATATCCGAGGATTTTGTCTATAGGTTGTTTTGGAATTAGTATTATATATTCATTCCTGCCGCATATCCCGTGGAAAATGCTATCTGTAAATTGAATCCTCCCGTGTATGCATCAACGTCAATGACCTCTCCTGCAAAATACAGTCCCTTTACAAGCTTAGATTCCATGGTTTTCGGGTTTATCTCGCTTATGCATACGCCGCCGCCCGTTACTATGGCTTCGTCGATGGAACGAAAATCCTTTATTGTTACGGGAAAGGCTTTGAGGAGCTTCAGAAAATCAAGACGTTCCTTGCGGCTTATCTGATTGACCTTTTTGCTGCCGTCAATGCCCGAAAGCTTTACTGCGACGGGAATAAGCTTTCCGGGCAGCAGCTTTCCGAGGCTGTTTGCAAAATCACGGTTTGAGTTTTCCGCAAAATCACGCTGCAAACGTGCGTCAAGAGTCTTTTCGTCAAGAGCAGGCTTTAAGTCGATAAACAGCTTGTACCGACCCCGTTCCATTTTGCGGATATGTCCCGAAGCGGAGAGCACCAAAGGTCCCGATACGCCGAAATGAGTAAACAGCATTTCGCCAAGCTCGGAAAACATCACCTTGTTGTCAGCCGTGTCTTTGAGGGTAAGGACAACATTTTTCAGGGACAGCCCCATCATCTCCGAGCAGTAGCTTTCTTCCGATACCATTGGCACAAGGGAAGGACGAAGAGGAGTCACCTTGTGCCCCATTTCCTTTGCAAAGCGATAGCCGTCCCCGTCAGAGCCTGTTTTCGGGTAGGAACGTCCTCCGCAGGCGATAAGCACGGCAGGAGCGCTGTAAACCGTCTTGTCATCGGCGGCAACACCCGTCACCGCTCCGTTTTCACGAAGGACCCTTGTAACAGCGGCATTTTTCACGGTTATGTTTTTTCGCTGATGTATCGCTTTTTCAAAGGCGGACACGATATCCTCCGCTTTGTCGCTTACGGGAAAAACACGGTTTCCCCGTTCGGTTTTCAGCGGAACTCCAAGTGACTCGAAAAAATCCATTGTGCTGTAACAGTCAAACGCCGAGTAGGCGGAGTAGAGAAATCTGCTGTTGCATGGGACGTTCTCCATGAACTCCTCACGGGTGCAGTTGTTGGTCACATTGCACCGCCCCTTTCCCGTTATAAGGAGCTTTCGCCCCGCACGGCTGTTTTTTTCAAAAAGGAGCACGTTTTTTCCGCAGTCTGCGGCGGTGACCGCTGCCATAAGTCCCGCTGCACCGCCGCCGATGATTATTGCGTCATACATATAGCCTTAACCTTTCTTATCGGGCACAAGGACGAAATCCACGTTTCCGCCCGAAACGTCCGCCTTTACGCATTTTACTCTGACCTTGTTTCCCACGGAATACATGGGAGCGCCGTTTTTGGAAATGGTAAAATGACCGTCAAAGTCATACTGACCGTCGGGGAGAGTTTCAATTTTTACAAGTCCCTCCACGGTGTTCGGAAGCTCAACGTACATTCCGTATTCTGTCACCGAGGATATCATTCCGTCAAATTCCTCGCCCAGATGAGCGGACATATATTCTGCGATGTAGCAGTCCTCGCAGTCACGCTCCACTCTCATTGCCGTAAGCTCGCACTGTGACGACTGCTCCGCAGCGGCATATGCAAATTTTACGTAACGCTTTGCAATGACCTTGGGAGATGTTTTGTTGTAGCAGAGGTCGGTGAGTATTCTGTGTATCGCAAGGTCGGGATATCGTCTGATAGGGGAGGTGAAATGGGAATAATCCGCCAGCACAAGTCCGAAATGTCCCAGCGGTTCATCGCTGTACTTCGCCTTCGCCATGGAACGGAGAACCATGCTGTTGATGACGGGAGAAATGTCCATGTCCCGTGTGCTGTCAAGTATCTGTGCCAGATGAACGGGCTTTACGTTTGTAAATTCGGGGAAGGGGATATTAAGCCGTGCGGTAACGTCGTGAAGCTCCTGAATTTTTTCGGGAGCGGGATTTTCATGGATTCGGTACACAAAGGGGATATCGTGCTCACGTCCCGTTTTTGCTGCGGACTGATTCGCCATGAGCATGAACTCCTCAATAATAAGCTCCGCCTTGCCCCGTTCACGGCGCTTTACATCAACGCAGACCTCGTCCTCGTTGATTATCAGCTTGCATTCGGGGGTGTCGATCTGTGGAGCGCCTCGCTTGAGCTTGTTTGCGGTCAGTATCTCCGCAAGCTCCTCCATGAGAAAGATAGTGTCGATAAGTCCCGAATATTTTTCGGCAAGCTCAGGGTCAATGCGTGACGGGTCGTCTTTGCAGTCGAGTATCCTGTTCACCTCGGAGTAAACGCCCTTAACACGGGAGCGGATGACCGTTTTGCTGAATTTGTATTTTTCAAGCTTTCCCTCGGAGGATATCTCCATAAGGCAGGAGAAGGCAAGTCTGTCCTCGTTGGGATTGAGGGAGCAAATGCCGTTTGAAAGCTCCTTCGGAAGCATTGGTATGACCTTGTTTGCGTAATATATCGAAGTTCCCCTAAGAAAAGCGTCCTTGTCAAGCTCAGAGTCGGGCTTGACGTAGTGGGACACGTCTGCGATATGAACGCCCAGCTTGTAGCCGTTTTCCGTCCTTTCGACGGAAACGGCGTCGTCGATGTCCTTGGTGTCTGCGCCGTCAATGGTGAATATTATTTTGTCCCTCAGGTCAAGACGGTAATCAATATCCTTCTGTGATATGCCCATGTTGGCGATATGCCTTGCTTCGTCCTGAACGGCAACGGGAAATTCCGTTTCAACATCGTTCATGTAAAGGACTGCCATTGCGCTGCTGACCGCTCTGTCGGAGCTGCCGAAAAGTGCTGTCACCTTGCAGCGGTGGTCTGCATGGCGCTTTCCACGGTGGGTTATGGAAGCTAGCACCTTGTCGCCCTCATGAGCTTCAACGTCCATTCCCTTTATCTCGATAAGGTCACGGCAGAAGCTGTCGGGACGGACATACAGTCTGCCGTCAGCTTTTTCAACGGTTCCTGTAAATTCCGAGAAACCCTCTTTTGCAATGGAAACGACCTCTCCTTCGGGAGATTCGCCCCTCGGGGGGATAAGCCGTGCAATTACCGTATCTCCCGGCATTGCGCCCATGAGGAACTTGCCGGGGATAAAAATCTCCGTTCCATCTTCCTTGCGGATAAAGCCGAAGGTCTTGTTTATGCGTGCGACCTCGGCGGTAAAGCAGCCGTATGCGGACGCAAGGACATAGCCCTCCTTGTTTTCAAAGATAGTTCCGCTCTCTTTAAGGCGGGCAATGCTGCTGCGGAAGTCCTTATCCGTTATCTTTCTGCCCTTTACCCTTTTGAACAGCGCCTTCGGGGCAATGGCTTTTTTGCCGCACTGCTCAAGAACGTTCAGTATTCTGGTCGTACAGATGTTTTGATTATCGGTCATAATGCTTATCTCCAATCCGAAAAAGGATAATTATCCTTTGATTATGAAAAAATCCTGCACCACAATATAATGATGCAGGATCACATTCAGCTTTTTGACTTATCAGAAAAGAGCCGCTACAACGTTTACGGCAATGGTTACTACGAAGAATATACCTGCCATGATCTTTGTCAGCCTTTCAAGAGCCTTTTCTCTTGTGTTGGCACTGTTCTTGCCGTAGAAACTGTCGTTGTTCGAGCCCGAGATCGCAGAGGTCATTCCCTGCTGCTTCTGTGACTGCATAAGTGTGATGATAATGATAAAAATACTTGAAATAAGAAGCAGAACTCCGCTTACGATTTCAATAACGCCCATTATATTATACCTCCGTATAGTCATATTAACACATATTATCTGTATTATAGCACAGTTAAAAATATTTTGCAAGGGGTTTGAGAAGATTTTTTTCCTAAAAAACCGCTTTTTTTCGGCGATTTGAAAAAAATGCTGTCGCAGAAGCAGATATTTTGCATAATGCAGACTTGACGAAATATATTTTTATGGTATAATAAGTATATGTATCGGCGGATTTCCGGCCGAGAATATGATTCTTTCATCGGGAAGGTCTGGTTTTTTATCATGGCAGAATGTGCGGACGGCAGAATGGGCAAAAAAGGGCGGCTTATCGTCATCGACGGGCTTGACGGCTCGGGAAAATCAACTCAGTTTGAGCTTGTTTCCTCAAAGCTTGGAGAACGGGGCGAAAATGTTACGGCAATAAGCTTCCCGGATTATGACAAGCCCTCATCGACCCTTGTAAAGATGTATCTGAACGGAGATTTTTCCCAAAATGCGGCGGACGTGAACGCCTATGCCGCTTCCACCTTTTATGCGGCGGACAGATACGCAAGCTACAAGCTCTATTGGGAGAAAAGCTACCTTGAGGGAAACCTTATCCTTGCAAGCAGATATGTCAGCTCAAATGCCATACATCAAATGGTAAAGCTGCCCGAAGAGGAATGGGACGGCTTTCTTGAATGGCTGTACGACTACGAATACTGCCGATTGGGTCTGCCGAGGGCGGACAAGGTCATCTTTCTCGATATGCCCGTGGAGATATCGCAGAAGCTTCTCAGCGAAAGATATCACGGGGACGAAAGCAAAAAGGATATCCATGAAAGCAACGTTTCCTATCTGCTGTCCTGCCGCAAAAGCGCTCTCTATGCCGCAAAAAAGCTTGGCTGGAGCGTAGTTTCATGTGTGGACGCTTCGGGGAATGCTCCTCTGTCCGTTGAGGAGATAAACGGCAGATTAATGGATATCATCTGCGGCGCAGAGTAAAATAGTTATGTTGCAGACCGATGGGCCTGCGGGAGAATACTTTATTATGTTGGATTTTTCAGTTATCAAGCTGTCGGATAAGGAATGGATAGACAGCTTGCTTGCAAAATCGGATTTCAGAGGCTGTGAATACTGTTTTGCAAACAATTTCGCATGGCACAGGCTTTACGATACAAAGATCGCAAGGTACAAGGATTTTTATTTATCCTGTTCCTTCAAGCATGAGATATCTTTTACATTTCCTGCGGGAACGGGTGATTATGCCGACGTTCTTGGGGAAATGAAAAAGTTTTCCGAGCAGAACGGTTCAAAGCTTAAGGTGAATTCGGTGAATCCCTCACAGCTTCATATATTTGCCGATGTCTTCGGGGAGGGCAATTACAGCGTTTCGGGGAACGAGGGCAGCAACGATTATGTTTACAATACTTCCGACCTCATAAACCTGAGCGGAAAGAAATATCACGGAAAGCGGAACCATTTGAAGAAAATCGACAATTACAACCGGACATACAGCGATATTACGGAAAATGATTTCGACGACTGCATAACCTTTGCGGCAAACTTTTTCACGGGCGGAGAAAAATATGACGACGAATCGGCGGTTGCCGAGCAGTATGCCATAAACGCTTTTTTCAACAACTATCACGAGCTTGGGCTTAGGGGCGGAATACTCCGAATTGACGGAAATATTGCCGCATTTACCATAGGCGAGCGGATAAATTCCGATACGCTGGGAGTGCATATCGAAAAGGCTGACCCGACGATCGAAGGGGCATATCCTGCCATCAACAATATGTTTGTCAAGGCGGAAACGGAAAAGGACGGGTTCCTGTACGTGAACCGTGAGGAAGATCTTGGGATCGAGGGACTGAGGCGTGCAAAGCGCTCTTACTATCCCGCATTCATGATCGAAAAGCTGACTGTTACGCTGAAAGACTGATTTATGCCGTATCACGGCGGAAAAGGAGAAAAATTATGATCTATGTATTTCTTGCTGACGGATTTGAGGAAACAGAGGCAATAACACCTATCGACCTGCTGAGAAGGTGCGGAAAGACTGTCGAAACGGTTGGCGTTACAGGTGCGTCAGCGGTAAGCTCTCACAACATCACTGTGACCTGCGACAGACTTTTGTCGGATATTTCCTATGATGATATAGAGATGATCGTTCTTCCCGGAGGACTTAAGGGCACAAAGAATCTGGAAAGCAGCGAGGGTGTTCAGAAGTGCATCGACTACTGCGCAGAGAATGGTATCCTTATTGGCGCAATATGCGCAGCGCCTTCAATTCTCGGTCACAAGGGACTTCTTAAGGGCAGGAAGGCTGTATGCTATCCCGGCTTTGAGGAGGCTCTTGAGGGAGCAGAGGTGCTTTCCGTTCCCGCTGTTCGTGACGGAAATATAATTACCGCAAGAGGTGCGGGAGCGTCCCTTGAATTTGCGGAAGCGCTTATTTCGGCTGTTGATTCACCCGAAAAGGCGAAAAAGATCGCCGAGCAGATCATCTGGAAAAGAAACTGATTTATAAGGAGTCTTGAAAAGACACTTTTCCGAGGAAATAAAAAGGGGCATCCGATATATGAACACATTTGCAAATAATTCGCCCGTAAGCGATATAAGGGAGTATAAAAAAGCTTTAAGGGCGAAATTTAAGGATATACGCCGAAATATGATGCCTGAGGAAAAAGCTGCTAAGGACAAAATGATATTTGACAGAATAGTCAAGTCAAACGCTTACAAGCAGGCATCGGTGGTGCTGACATATGTTTCCACCGATATCGAGGTCGATACGACAGCGCTTATCAGGCAAGCTGTCGCCGATAAAAAAAGGGTCGCCGTTCCGAGATGTATCGAAGGAACGAGAGATATGGATTTTTATTTCATAACCTCTCTTGATGACCTTGAACCGGGCAGCTTTTCCGTTCTTGAACCCGTGGTTTCAAAGTGCGTAAAGGCATATGCCTTTGAAACGGCTTTGTGCATCGTGCCGGGGCTGTCATTTGATATGACGGGGTATCGCCTTGGCTACGGAAAGGGATATTACGACCGATTCCTTTCCGCTCACCCGAAGCTTTACAAGATGGGGATATGCTACTGCAGCTGCACCGTAAACGAGCTTCTCCACGGAAGATTCGACGTCCGTTCCGACGCTGTTGTGACGGAAAAATATATCCGAAGAGTAAATACCGAAAGGATGGCTGAATAAATGGAAGATAAGGATATGAATGTAAATTCATCACCCGAAAATTCTGAAAATGATAATGAAATTGAAAATGAAGACAGCTTAACAAACAGCGGCTCGGACGCTCCCGAAATGGCTGAGGAGGATAATTCCGCAGAAGAAATGCCTTCCGAGGAGGAAATATCCTCGGATGAGGACGATGACGCTGACTATTCGGAAGAAGCCGAATATGAAGAAACAGACGAAGATGAATATGACCCCGAGGAAGAAAGAGAACGGCTCAGAGAGCAGAGAAAAAAGAAAAAGAGGAAAAAGAAAAGTCACGGCAGACTTGTTTTCGGACTTGTGCTCACCACTCTGATAATTTCCGTATCCATTTTCTGCGCAGCGGCGGTCATTACCGTTGCAAAGGAGATACTCGGTCTTGACAGAGGAGATACCGAGCTTGCGGTGGAGATACCCGTAAATTCCTCCACCGAGGATATTGCGGAGATATTGTATGAAGAGGGCGTTATCGGCGAGCCGATGACTTTCCGTGTCATTTCAAAGATCAAAGGCTGCGACGGAATGTACGTTGCAGGCAGCCACAAGCTCACACAGAACATGACCTACGGCGATATCATGGAGGAGCTTATGGCGGAGGCTATAAACGACCGTGAATTCGTTGATATAACCTTCCCCGAAGGAATACGTCTTATCGACGCAGCTCAGAAGCTTGAGGACGCAGGAGTGTGCAGCGCTTCCGACTTCATTTACAGCTTCAATTCGTCCTCCTTCGGCTTTGATTTCGAGCAGCATGTTAAGACCAATTCGCTCAAATTCTATAAAATGGAGGGGTACTTCTTCCCCGATACCTACAGATTCTATCTGGACGAGGACCCCAAGACTGTTGCAAAAAAGGTCTGCAAAAACTTTGAGTACAAGATAACTCCCGATTACTACGGAAGAATGAACGACCTTGACATGAGCCTTGAGGAGGTCATTACCCTTGCTTCCATAGTTCAGGCGGAGGCGTCCAACACCTACGACATGAAAATGGTGGCGTCGGTATTCTACAACAGACTTAACAACCCCGACGAATTCCCTCTGCTCCAATCCGACCCGACTACAAAATATGTAAACGAGGTCATCAAGCCGAATATCGAGATAAAATCACAGAAAATGTTCGACGCTTACGATACATATACGGGAGCGGGACTGCCCCCCGGACCTATCTGCAATCCCGGTATCGACGCTATCGAAGCGGTGCTTTATCCCCGTGAATCGTCCTATTACTTCTTCTGCTCGGATATAGACACGGGCGAATTCTTCTTCGCCGAAACCCTTGCCGAGCATGAGGAAAATCTTGTAAAGGCTCATCTTGTGGGCTGATTTATACATATTTCTCCGCCCCCTCAAAGCATAATACTAAAAACCATTTAAAAACTGTACAAAAAATCGAGCATAATCTTGCATATATGGATTATGCGAAGATTTTTTGTCTACAGTTTAATTGGTTTTTAGTATAACATATGGTTTGAGGGGATGCATATTTTTGAAAGGAAAAAAGCTATGGCATATGACTATCTTGAAGTGCTTGCCCCTGCGGGAGATACCGAAAGGCTGAATGCGGCTCTTGATTTCGGAGCGGACGCAGTTTATCTCGGCGGAAAAAGCTTCGGCATGAGGCAGGGACCGAAAAACTTTGACGAGGCTGCTCTTAAAGAGGCTGTTGACAGCGCTCATGCAAGGGGCGTAAAGGTTTATCTGACCTGCAATACTCTGCCGAGAAACAGCGAGATCGACAGCTTCGGCGGTTTTATAAGATACGCCGACGAAATAGGTATCGACGCAGCTATAGTCGCCGATCTGGGACTGCTGTCCCTTGTAAAGAAATATACTCCCGACATGGAGATACACATGTCGACCCAGACGGGTATAGTAAATTTCGTCGCTGCAAACGAGCTGTACAATATGGGCGCTAAGAGAGTGGTTCTTGCAAGAGAGCTTTCCATGGAGGAAATTGCGGAGATACGTGCAAAAACTCCTGCGGATATGGATATCGAGGTGTTCGTCCATGGGGCGATGTGCGTTTCCTTTTCGGGCAGATGTCTGCTGTCTTCATATCTTGTGAACCGTGACGCAAACAGGGGAGAGTGCGCTCAGCCGTGCAGGTGGGGGTATCATCTCATGGAGGAAAAGCGTGAGGGACAGTATTTTCCCGTTTTCGAGGACGAAAAGGGAACGTATATCCTCAATTCCAAGGATATGTGCATGATCGACTATATAAAGGAGCTTGCTCAGGCAGGCGTTACAAGCCTTAAGATAGAGGGACGGGCAAAGTCCGCATATTATGTTTCGGTCATCACAAATGCCTACCGCATGGCAGTTGACCTGTTCAAAAAGGACCCCGATAATTATTCTCTCCCCAAGTGGGTCAGGGAAGAGGTTTTCAAGGTAAGCCACAGGGATTACTGCACGGGATTCTTTTTCGGACACCCCTCCGAGTGCCGTCAGTATTATGAGGACAGCGGCTATATCCGAAATTACGATGTTGTCGCCGTTATAGACAGCTGCAGGGACGGCAGGATATACGCCGAGCAGAGGAACAAATTCTCCCTTTCGGACAAGCTGGAGATACTTGCGCCGGGTATGAAGCCTGTGGAATATGTGGTTACGGAGCTTCAAAACGGCGACGGCGAACCTGTGGAGAATACCTGTCATGCGGCGATGAAATTTTCCATGCCGAATACCACAGGTGTAGATTTCCCGAAAAATTCTATTATACGCAAGGCTGTCTGCTGATATTTCAAAGGCTGTTAATAGTTTGTACCGTTACCGAGCCGTATCTATGACATCATAATACACTACGAAACGGGTGCGTGCAGGCTCAGCCTGCTTACAATTTATCGGTTAAAATTTTGTATCGATACCGAGCTATTTCTATAGCGTACAAATAAACTATGAAACGATTGGGTGCAGGCTCAGCCTGCTTAAAATTTATCGGTCAATTGTTTGTACCGTTACCGAGCCAATAATTTTCCTGTCAAATAAACTTACAGAACGGTAGGGTGCAGGCTCAGCCTGCCAATTGACATTCGGGGGGGATTGTGATATAATTTTCCCTATAAGATAATGTGAAAGGAAGACACGAATTATGACATTAAAAAAAATTACAGCACTTCTTGCGGCGGCGGTCATGACCTGCTCCTGCCTTGCGGGCTGCTCGTCCTCATCGGCTGACAAAACTGCCGACAATACATCATCGGCAGAAGTATCGGATACTGCCTCAGCAGCAGATGAGTTTTCTGTTCCCGAAATGAGCGAAATGCGTGATATATCGTCAATGGAGCTTATAAGCGAGATGAAAATAGGCTGGAATCTCGGTAATACCCTTGATTCGGTCATCGGAGATCCCACCGGAAGCGAAACACCCGAAAACTGGGAAACGGCTTGGGGAAATCCCGTTACGACAAAAACAATGATAGACCGTGTAAAAGCGGAAGGCTTCAACGTGCTCAGAGTACCCGTTACCTGGGAGGGCAAGTTCGGTGAAGGTCCCGATTATACAATTGACCCCGAATGGCTTGCACGAGTAAAGGAAGTTGTTGATTACGGTATCGAGAACGATATGTTCGTTATCCTGAACACCCACCACGAAAACGGCTGGGGAATGCCTTTTTCAGACAACGTTGACAGAGCGGAGGAGATACTCAGAGCGCTCTGGTCGCAGATTGCCGATTATTTTAAGGATTATAACGAATACCTCATTTTCGAGGGACTTAACGAACCACGTCTGAGAGAAACTAACCTTGAATGGAACGGCGGAGATGCAGAGTCGAGAGCGGCTGTCTGCCGTCTTGACGCCGCATTTGTGGAAACAGTAAGAGCATCGGGCGGAAACAATGCTCTCCGTCATCTCATGGTTCCGACCTATGCAGCTTCATCTGCGGATAATGTACTCAAGGATTTTGTTGTTCCCGATGATGATAAGGTCATCGTATCCATTCATGCATATCTGCCCTACAGCTTTGCCCTTGCCGATAACGGAACAAAGGAGTGGAGCGCTGACAATTCCGCAGATACAAAGGATATCGACTATCTCTTTGCAAATCTCAAGGACACCTTCATAGATAAGGGACAGGCTGTTATTATCGGCGAGTTCGGCTCAAGAAACCGAATCCTCAATACCGAGGCGAGAGCAGACTGTGCAAGATACTATATCACAAAGGCGAAAGAAGTCGGCATTCCCTGCATCTGGTGGGATAACAACGCTTTTATGGGCAGCGGAGAAAACTTCGGACTTTTCGACAGAACCACATTTGAATGGAGATTCCCCGAGATCATGACCGCCCTTATGGAAGCGGCAGGGGTCGAAGCCTGAGAATAATGGCTGAATATGATATGACTGTACGCTGCGACAGGCTGCGGTTTCACGACGCACTGAGCGCTGTGCTTTCGGGTAACCGCCTTGTCAGCGGCATAGGCACTCAGCATGAGCGGACTGTCCATGCGGTGCTGAAAAACTACTTCGAGCCGTTTTCGGACAGTCAGGAGCAGAAGATTGGCGGCTACATTGCGGATATTGTGGGAGAAAACGGCATAATCGAGATACAGACGGCTCAGTTTGCAAATTTAAAGGAAAAGCTGAGAGCCTTCCTTCCCATTGCTCATGTAACGGTGGTATATCCCGTTTATCGGCATAAGACCATTGTTACCCTGAGCGGCGAAACGAGGGAGATAAAAAGCCGCAGAAGATCACCCTTGAAGGGGAGTCCCTACGACCTGCTGGGGGAGATATTTCCCATTGCCGAATTTCTTACAGACCCTAATCTGAGTTTTGTGATAATGGTCATTGATGCGGATGAGTACCGCATACCGCCCGAAAGCCTCGGCAAAAAGAAGAACCGCCGTGGGAGGCTGTCGGTTGCCGACAGGATACCTACAGAGCTTGTTGACGAGATAGTCATTGAAGATTTAAGTGATTGGCAGTATTTTGTGCCCTGTTTGTTCGAGGAGGATTTTACCACTGCCGACCTTGCCGAAGCCGCAAAGATATCTCTTTCCTCTGCGCAGCTTACGCTGAACGCTCTTTTCAAGGGCGGCATTGTGGAGCGGACGGGCAAAAAGGGCAGGTCATATACATACAGAGCAGCTTTTCAGCAATAAAAAAGAGCCGCAGACGTTATAATGTCTGCGGCTCAGTCTGTCGAAAAAGTCAGCCGAAAGGGTGGCTTTTTTGCGTAAGAT
>JBJERW010000071.1:0-33827 GCA_051882475.1 Huintestinicola sp.
ACCCTCTCTCCGCTTTTGAAGGCAAAAGGGGATTTCGCCGTTTGCGAACGGCGACAAGGTGGCTCCGCCCCCTTGACCCCTGCAAGCCTTTGGAAAAGGCTTGAGCGAAACTTTTACTCCGATTTGGAACTATAGTTATTTTCTCTATCTTACTTTATCGAAAAACAAAACCGCCGTTGAAGCTATGTTCAGCGGCGGTTTTGCTTATTGCTTATTTCGTTTTATCAGCTGTGGCTGCAGCCCGACTTGCATACAAAAGACATGCAGTCTGTACATTCGGGAACTGTAGGGTTGCTTTCGTGTGTGCCTACCTTGATGGATTCAAGTGTGCAGTAGTGCTCTGTATCCATATTGTACTTGCAGTTTGTAACATCACATCTGATTGCAGAATTCTTTGACATAAGCTACCTCCGTTCGTCCGCTCTCGGCGGCATATAATATAATTATATATCTTAACCCGAAATAATTGATGTTTTTCAGCCATGCGCAAAATCACATACTCCGAAAAACATCAGCTTTTTCGGGGACAATATTATTATAAACCGTTCCCGAAACTCAGATACATGGAAGTATATTCAAAAAAATTTTAATGACATTCAAACCAGCTGTCACCCGTGCAAACGTCTGCGATAAGAGGGATATCAAGGGATACGGCGTTCCTCATCTCTTCGCCAAGCACCTCAGCCGCCCTCTCTGCGTCCTTTTCGGAAGCCTCGATGATAAGCTCGTCGTGCACCTGAAGGATAAGCTGTGCGTCAAGCTTTTCTTCCTTCAGCCTGCGGAAAACTCTTACCATTGCTATTTTGATGATATCCGCAGCCGCTCCCTGAACAGGGGCATTCATTGCAGCACGCTTTCCGAAAGCCTGAATATTTTTATTGGAGGCTGAAAGCTCGGGAATATATCTTCTTCTGCCGAACATAGTTTCGGCATATCCCTTTTCGGAGGCGTCCGCAACGGTTTGTTCCATGAATTTCTTTACATTGGGATAATTTGCAAGATAGCTTTTGATATATCGGTCTGCCTGCGCCACGGAAACGTCGATATCCTTTGAAAGAGAGAAGGCTCCAATGCCGTAAACTATTCCGAAGTTTACCGCCTTTGCGGCACGGCGCATTTCGGGGGTCACCATATCCTCGGGCATTCCGAAAACCTGCGCTGCGGTGGAGGTATGGATATCCTTTCCGCTTGTAAACGCCGCCTGCATATTTTTATCCCCGCTTACATGGGCGAGTATCCTCAGCTCGATCTGGCTGTAATCGGCGTCGATAAGCTTTCTGCCCTTTTCGGCTATGAAGAATTTCCGCATATTTCTGCCAAGCTCTGTGCGGACGGGTATATTCTGCAAATTCGGCTCAATGGAGGATATTCTTCCCGTCCGTGTTTCGGTCTGCTTGAACACGCTGTGTATCCTGCCGTCGGAGGATACTGCCTTTAACAATCCCTCAACATAAGTGGATTGAAGCTTTGTATACTGACGATATTTCAGCACAAGGTCAACGATAGGGTGCTTGTCACGCAGGGACTCAAGAACGTCCGCATTGGTGGAATAGCCTGTTTTTGTCTTTTTGCCCGACGGCAGTCCCATATCCTCAAAGAGCACCGTTCCGAGCTGTTTGGGCGAAAGGATATTGAATTTCCTTCCTGCCATGAAATATATCTGCTCTTCGATACCCTCAATGTCACCGCAGAGCCTGTTTCCGAACTCACGTATGCCGTCCGTGTCCGCCTTTACGCCGTAATATTCCATGGACGCAAGTACCTCTGTAAGGGGAAGCTCCGTTTCTCTCATGAGCCTGCCCATTCCTGCGGCGTCCACCTCGGCATCAAGCTTTTCGGCAAGCTGAGTCAGCGCCGCTATCTCGGCATACTCCCCCATATCCTCGTAGCTTTCGCAGCCATACCCTGCGCAGAGCTTTTCAACGGTATATTCCGATGCCGCAGCGTCAAGAAGATATCCCGAAATATCTGCGTCGGAAACCACATTTTTCAGCTCTGTTTCGTTTTCAAGGCAGAAACGGTAGGCAGGCTTTGCACGGAATGTTATTTTTTCGCATTCGGAGGATAAAAATCCGAGTATCTTATCCTTGTCCTCTGTATAATACAGCTTTAGTCCGTTTGCAATATAAAGCTTTCCGTCGGTGAGTATAAATGCAGTCTTTCCCGAAAGCGCCTCTCCCGAATACTCTCCGCAGACCACATATTCCTTCTTTGACAGGTCAACATGTACGCTGCTTTCCGCTGATGCTGCCCCTTTTACATCGGGGAGAACTATCTTATCGCTCTTTGCCCCCGGCTTGATATTCAGCTTTTCAAGGAGCTTATGCATTTCAAGCTCGGTAAGGAGTGCGGAAACCGTATCGGTGTCCCTTTCTCCGTAAAGATACGCCGACTTGTCATGGCTTATGGGAGCATCAAAAACTATGGTTGCAAGCCATTTGCTTGTAACGGCGCTCTCCGCTCCCGCTTCAAGCTTTGCTATGACGGATTTTGTGGCTGTCAGCTCTCCCTTTGCAAGCTTTTCGTAAAGCATCTCCACCGAGCCGTAGTCCTTTATGAGCGAAAGAGCAGTCTTTTCGCCTATTCCCTTTACGCCGCTTATGTTGTCGGAGCTGTCCCCCATAAGTCCTTTCAGGTCGATAAGCTGCAGGGGGGAAAGTCCGTCATACATTTCCGCAAATTTCTCCTCGGTGCAGTATATCATTTCTTTTGTGGTATGGAGCAGGACCGTCACCTTGTCGTTTATGAGCTGGAGACTGTCACGGTCACCCGTCAGGATATAGCAGCTGTCCCCTTCTCCGCAAAGCCTTGAAAGAGAGCCGAGAATATCGTCAGCCTCATACCCCTCACATTCAAGCACCTTTATACCCAAGCCCGTAAGCAGCTGCTTTATCAGCGGCATCTGCATAAAAAGCTCTTCGGGCATACCCTTTCTGTTTGCCTTATAATCGGCGTTTGCCTTATGGCGGAAGGTGGGAGCCTTCAGGTCGAACGCCACAGCGCAGGAATCGGGGCATATCTCCGCCGCAGCTTTAAGATATATATTCATAAAGCCTGTAATTGCGTTTGTAAAAACTCCCTTTTTGTTGGAAAGCATTTTTATGCCGTAAAAGGCTCTGTTCATTATGCTGTTGCCGTCGATAGCAAGAAGCTTCACCGAAAAATCATTCCTTTCAAAAATACCCTGCCGTTTTAACGGCAGGGTAAGCTTTACAGCTATGCATATTATATCCTCTGTCTGCCCGATAATACGGACACACATTTCCACAGGACGATCTTATCTTATCTTGACCTGAACACCGCTCACCGACAGATATACCTCGTTGCACATATAAGCAACTCGCTGATTTACGGCGCTAAGGATATCGCTGAACGCTCTCTCGGCACGAAGGTGGGAACGGAGAGAAAAACCTGTTTCAAGGGTAATGAGAATTATCTCGCCGTTTATCCCGTCAACCGCTTTCAGCATTTCGTCAATATCACCGATAGCTCTTGTGCGGATCTCCTTTATCTGCTCGTCGGTTATATGGTCGGGATCCTTGCACATGGTAAGGATAAGGTTCTGCACAAATTCAGCCATGTTGTCGAAAACAAAGAATCTGTATTTGTCAGAAATAACCGAAGCGAGATTCCTCTTTGCACACTGAACAGTCCAGTTCACATTGTCGTGCTCTGTTCCGTACTGCATACGCTGAGCAGCCTCTTCGGAAGGCTTGTCGCCTGTGCATATGTAAAGAACATCTCCGCAGTTTTTGAAATAGGAGATCGCCCAGCGGCTCTTACCGCTTGCGGCGCCTCCCGTTACAAGATATTTTCCTGCCATTTTTAAGTCCCCCTTATGTTAGATCAGTAAGTCGTATTGTGGTTAGTAAATTATACATATTGGGTAGCATAATAATTGATTTATTATATTATAGCACAAAATTTTGAATTTGTATATACTTTTTTCAAACTTTTTATATAAAAAACAAAATTATGTCGTTCTGAGCCGCCCCCAAGTTTCACAATCCCACAACCTAAGGATTGTAGAATCTCGGCTTGAAAAGCAGGATTATCAGATCAATAAGCCAGCCTATGCCAAAAAGTCCAAACGTAAAAAGGAAGAGAATACCGGCAAGAATTTTTCCCTCGTAGAACTTATGAACGCCCAGATATCCGAGAAACAGGCAGAGGAAAAATGATACCCACTTATCCTTGCTTTTTGCCATGCCCTTAACAGGCGTACCGTTTATGTTGTTATAGTTATTTACGGTAACATTCTGCTGACCTGCGTATGGCTGCTGCATACCGTAGGAGCCTGCAGTCCTGCTGCCCACATATTCTGCCGTCTGTGCGGCGGTGGAATAGAAATTGGAGCTTTCCGTTTTGTTTCCGCATTTCGGGCAGAAAGCCGAATCGGGCGGCAGCTGTGAGCCGCATCGGGTACAGAAGCTTCCGCCGCTGTCCTTGTCAACGACGATCTTTATTTCTTCGGCGGGAGTATCGTAATCCGTCAGATTGGTAGGTACACGCTCGCCGCTGTCGTTTCTCTTATCGCCGTAAAATTCATTCATGAAACATTCCCCCTTGCCCTTTGCCGTGAGTATATTATTCCTTAAAAACGATGGAATATATCATTCCCTTTTCGGTCGCAAATTCGTACACGCCGTCGTTCTTTGCCGCAGGGATATCATTGCCGCAGCATTCGGCGCTTATATCCGCAGCTGTCCTTATTCTGAGAGTTTCGCCCGAACGTGAGGTTATCTGCGCCGCTGTGACCTTTCCCTCCGACCATTCAAACGAAACATCGAAGCCGCCTCTTGCTATCATATGCTTTACCGAGCCTTCGCTCCATGCAGGAGGAAGAGCAGGGATAAACGCTATCTCGCCGCAGCAGCTCTGCATAAGGCATTCGCCGATGCCTGCTCCGCCGCCGAAGTTGCCGTCTATCTGGAAGGGAGGGTGCATATCGAACATATTGATGCTTGTGGAATGGGACAGCAGGGCAGTGATATTCTCCTGAACCTTTTCACCGTCGTGAAGCCTTGCCCACATATTGATTATCCATGCTCTCGACCAGCCTGTGTGTCCGCCGCCGTAGGAAAGCCTGCGCTCGATAGTCGCTCTTGCAGCCTTTGCAAGTTCGGGAGTTTTGGCAACGGATATCATATCCGAGGGATAGAGGGCGAACATCTGAGATATGTGCCTATGACCCGGCTCAACCTCGTCATAATCCTCCGCCCACTCCATTATCTGACCGTGCTTGCCTATCTGCGGATTGGGAAGCTTTTCTCTGATGTCTGCAAGCTTCTCTGCAAACTCGCTGTCGATACCGAGAATTTCCGCCGCAGTTATAACGTCGGTAAACAGGGTGTAAAGTATCTGACTGTCCATTGACGGTCCCTTGCAGAGGGTTCCCTTTGAGCCGCTTGCCGTGATATATGTATTTTCGGGAGAAACGGAGGGACTTGTAACAAGTCTTCCCTTTCCGTCATCTATGAGGAAGTCAACGAAAAATTCGGCAGCCTCACGCATGGTATCATACTTTTCCGCAAGGAACTCCTTATCCTGTGTAAAGCTGTAGTGCTCGAAAATATGGGTGCAGAGCCATGCAAGTCCCATTGGCCAGAGAGTTGCGGGAAGCCATTTGTCCTGAGGAGCGGTATCTCCCCATATATCCGTATTATGATGGCAGACAGCTCCGCCGCAGCGGTACATTTCCCTTGCAGTCTTTCGTCCATGGTCACGCATACGCTCGATATGGTCGAAAAGAGGGGTATGGCATTCGGGAAGGTCCTGCATTTCCGCCGCCCAGTAGTTCATCTCGGTGTTGATGTTTACGGTATATTTTCCGCCCCATGCAGGCCACATCTTGTCGTTCCAGATACCCTGCAGATTAAGGGGCAGCGTTCCCTCACGGGAACCCGAGATCATGAGATATTTTGAAAAATTGAAATACAGCTCAGCCAGACGGTTATCCTGTCCGCCGTTTTTTACGGCTTCAAGACGCTCGTCCGTAGGCTTTCCGCTCATTCCGCCGCTGTTGTCGCAGATATTTATACTGCATCTGCCGTAAAGAGAAGAGTAATCGGCAATATGACGTGAAAGCAGCTGTGAGAATGTTTTTCTTGCCGCCGCCTTCGCCTGACAGACAGCCTTGTTTTCGTAATCCCCCGTTCTCCATGAGGACTGTGCGGCAACGATTATCATGGCTTCGTCCGCATTTTCGCAGGAAATCCTGTTTGCATCTGTATGGCAGTTGCCTCCGATCGCCTTTGCGGTAATGGCGCAGGCATAAGGGATACCGTCCGAAACGGTGAAGATAAGTGTTTCGGTGTCGATATCCTCGTTTTTGTCATAGTTGTCGTCACGACCGTCTATGCAGGCGGTAAAGGAAACACATCTCTTTTTATCGGCAGAAATGTGTATGACCATAACCTCATCGGGGTGGGATACAAACACCTGTCTTGTAAACATAACGCCATCGGAGATGAATTTCACCTCGGAAACGGCAGTTTCAAGGTCAAGACTGCGCATATATTCGCTATACTCCCCTGCCTGCTGATAAATATGCAGGTCGCCGAGGGGCTGATAATGACGCTGATTCTCATTTGTGCCGCAGAAAGCGTCCAGGCAGAGCTGCTCCGCTTCGGCGAGCTTCTCCTCGTCGATAAGGCGGCGTATCTTTTCAAGGTTTGGATATGCCTTCTTATTGTTCCTGTTTCTGAATCCACCCGACCAGAGTGAATCCTCGTTAAGCTGAATAAGCTCGGCATTATGAGAGCCGAATATCATTCCGCCTATCCTGCCGTTTCCCACAGGCAGAGCCTCGTCCCAATTTGCGGACGGACGGGTATAATAAGTAAAGGACTGTGGCTTTTTATTTACAAATTCCGATATGACCGACATATTGTAATATATGCTCCGTTGCGGAGCATTCCTCCTTTTATGTAATTATAGTTATATATATCCTGTTTGAAATCAGGTAATTTTCGTTGTTTAAGAAAAAACAGTCAAAGTTCGGAGCATATGCGCTCCGAACCGACTGCATTAAAGCTATTGGGTTTTGAGAAATTACATACCTGTAAGACCGGAACGTGCAATACCTTCCGTGAAGTACTTCTGCAGGCATATGTACATAACGAGTATAGGCGTGATAGAGATAAGACAGCCTGCCTCCATCCATACGATAAGCTCACGGACGTTGACTTTAACGTTACCGTTATCGAAGATGATTCTTGTAAGGGAAGCGTCCAGATTTTTAAGCTGGAGCGCAATTGTGCTGTTGTCTGTAAAGAAGGACGTACTTACATAGTAATCGTTCCAGTACCATACTACAGAGAGCAGGAAAACTGTAAGGAAGGTTGAACCTGCGTTGGGGATCATTACCTGTACAAAGGTTCTGAAGGGTGAGCAGCCGTCAAGATAAGCTGCGTCTTCAAGCTCCTTAGGCAGGCTTCTGAAGGTCTGTCTGTAGAGGAAGATGAACAGTCCCGCACGGATACCGTTTGCAGTTATCGCAGGCATATACATCGTAAGCGCATTGTTGATGAGGTTGATGTAATCGCCTGTGATGGTGTGGTAAATACCGAAGGGATTAAAGTATCTGAAGAACATGTACTGAGGGATAAGTATGATCTGCGAGGGCATGAGGATCATCAGGATCACAACGAAGAACAGAACGTTTTTGCCCTTGAAGTTGAATCGTCCGAAGCCGTAGCCTGTGATTGCGCAGGTGATTACCTGTACGATGGAGCAGCCGATGTTAATGAACAGTGTGTTGCCGAGGGTGCTCCAGAAGTTCATTGCCCTTGCAGCGTCCTTGATGTTTGAAAGGGTAAGATGCTTGGGTATCCATACGATAGTCGGGTCGTTCATGTCGGCTCTCGTACGGAATGCCGCTGTGATCATGTACAAAAGCGGGTAGATGATTACGAAGCAAAGACCGAATACCAGCAGACCACGGCACACAGGCCAAACAGCCTCAAAAAATCTTTTGCGCTTGAGGTATTTCTGCTCTGCGGGAGTAAGGTTTGCAAGACGCTTCTGGAAAAGCTCACGCTGTTCCTTACGGGATTTCTTTACTTCCTTTGGTTTCTTTTCCGGTTTGATCTTATTAAGGATACCGGAAAGAGGGTTGGATTTTTGCATTGTATTTTCAGCCATAAATTTGCCCATTCCTTTCTGAGTGAATCAGTATCCTTAGATCAATCGTCGTAGTAAACGATCTTGTTCATGACAGCGAAGATTATTCCGATGACCACAAGAACTACCGCAAAGTAGCTCCATGCCATTGCTGCGGAGTAGCCGTACTGCCAGTCGTCCTGAACCTGAAGAACTCGTTCCATGACAACGTTTGTGGGGTCTGTAAATGTATCAATGATGGTGTAAACAAGGTTTACAAGGATCATGGGAGATACGTAGGGAAGAGTGATCTTCCAGAAGAATTCCCATGATGTCGCACCCTCAATGGCAGCTGCTTCCTTTGCGGAAGTTGGGATACCCTGCAGTGCGGAAAGGAAGATGATGATCTGAATACCGCACTTCCAAACCAGGTTCAGGATATCCGATGTCATGGTAGACAAGGTTTCGGTCAATTGGTCATTAAATCCGTAGATTCCTATAAATTCAAGGAGCTCGTCGACCATGTCCGCCGAGAACATTGTGGAGAACTGGTCAGCGTCGCTTGTTCCCGCTGTGGAAAGGTCGCCTGTGATGATAGCATACACAGGACCCGTTGCAACGATAACAGGAAGGAAGAATACCGCTCTTGCGAAGGTCCTTCCTCTGAACTCCTGATTGATAACGATAGCAACGAAGAGCGAGAAGATGATTACAACAGGGGTCTGAGTTACCGTATCGGTAATAACCTCAACGAGATACTGTCTGAAATTCGGATCACGCATGAATGCGTTCTTGTAGTTTGTAATACCGAGCCAGTTCATTACAAGATATCCTGTTTCGGGCTTTACCTCGTAGAACGAATAGATAAACGACTTGATTACCGGTATGATGAAGAACATCAGAGCGCCGATAAACCAGAGAGCGATAAATCCGTAACCGTACAGACCTTTTTTCTTTTCATATGAAAGATTCAGTCTTTTCATTCTCCGATTACCTCCTCTCCGACATAGTCGATAAGCTTGTAGGTTGTTTTACCCGCCTTAACTGTCTTTTTGGAGAAGTTCACGACGGTTTTGTAACCGTTTGAGTAAACGGTAGTGATCTCATTTCCGTCCTCCGAAACGGTATATTCCTCGATAGTTGCGTCGGAAGCTTCTGAAAGGACATCGTTTGTAAGCTTGTAGAAGCCGGCTGCATCTTCCAGCCAGTTCTTATAGTAAGCGTAGAAATAAGCATCAAGCTTGGTGTCCTTAAGTTCGCTTGCCTCGGTTCCCACGAAGTCGAAGGAAAGGTTGCTGCCTGCCGCAATTGCGGAGAGTACAAGCTCGGAAATATCTGCGTCGCCGTTTACTGCCGTTGAGGAGTAAGGAGTTACGCCGTGCATTACCATCTGATAGAAGGGAATGTCATAATCAAAGATATCAAACTTGCTGGAGTTTACGGGAACGTTTGTTATGTAGTCCGTATAAGGCAGAACGTATGCGTTTGCGTTGGACGAAAGAACGTTTCCGAGAGTGGACTTTGCATTGCTGTAGATATCCTCAACGATAAACTTGGACATTTCCCTTGATGTAGCCTTCTTGCCGTAGTCGCCGTAAATGGTATTTGCAAGAGAGCCGAATGCGATGTTTGACATGCCGTTCTTGCTGTAGCTCTTGATAAGCTTTGAGAAAGCCGTATCGTAAGAAGCGGGCGAGAACAGTGCAAGGGAATCATAGTACTGGTTTTCAACGCCGTGTGCAAGATCGTAAATGATTATTCTTGAGTAAGCGTTGGAAACTCTGATAGAGGTGTTGGTCATAGTCCAGTAGCCGTTTCCTGTTTTGAACTGCTGGTTGTCAACGGAAGGATAGATCTGAATGTTGTTTGCCTTGGCATAATCGAGAAGATCGTTGAAATCGCCCTTTCCGCCGAGAGTACCCGCAGGAGAATAGGAGTCGGTGATCTTTTCGGCAATATCCGTACCCGTCCAGTTGTTGTAGGTAACGACCATATCATCAACGCCGTACTCGGTAAGCTTTGTAAGCATTTTCTGAGTCTGTGCGTAGGTGGTAACGTCCTTCTTTACCGTAACGGGGATACCGAGGATAGATTCCTTTTTAAGCGTACCGCCGTAAATGTCAAGATACAGAGAAGTCTTATCGGTAAGATCCTTATCCTCAACGCCCTTGTCGTTTATGAGGTAATCTCTGTACGTTGCCGCAACGTCGGTATAGTCAACGGCGCTTCCGTCGGAGCTTGAAACAGGATAGTATCTTACTTCTATCTCCGGAACAAGTATGCCTCTCTTTTCAAAAACCTTGAGGGGGTTTGAATCGCCGCCCATGAGGTATTCGTCGTTGGTCCTGATCTCAAAATCGAAGTAGGTCGAGTTGTAGTCGGTCTTGTTCTGACGTGAAACGTAGGAGTTGATGGAAGCGCAGGTATCGCCCTTGTCGGCAACTACTACCATTGCGCTGTCGCCCTTTACGATACCGTAAACTGGCATGCTGACATTTTCGCATACTGTAGGCTTGGTCGTCTTAACGGCGGTAATATCTCTGCCGTAGACCTTGCCGGTATATGTCTTGAAGTTTGTCTTGCCGTTGTTGAACTCGATAACAGCACCGCTTCCGTCGGGGATAACGAAGTATCCGTCCTCGTCCATTCGGCCTGCGCCGAAGGTCGTCATGAACGAAAGCTCGGTAACAAGCATTCCGCTTGAGGAAGAGGGATACTCTTCAATGATCTCGGCAGTGTTGACATAGAGCTTAAGATAGTCGTCCTCAAGAGTGATCTCAACGGGAACGGTAATGCCCGGCTCACTGAATGTATATACAATGGACACACCCTTGCCGTCATTGATGTTCATCTTGAACTTGCCCTTTGTCTTGCTGTTTACCGTTGTTGTTGCACGCTTGCTCGGCTCGGCATATGTAAGGGTCAGTCCCGACTGAAGCTCCTTTTTCTGAGCCGGCTTTGCGTCTGATGTTGAGGCGTCAACAGGGTTTGACCACCAGATCTCTCCGCTGTTTTTGTCCTTCAGAGCAAGCAGACCTTCTTTTTTGTTTGCATAAAAGGCCATCTTGCTGTTGGATGCGACCTCAACCATATCAGCCATTGCCTCTTCTTCCGTACGTGGCTGCTTTTCGTCGTCATCGTCCGTTTTTGATGACTCCTCTTCCTCGGATACGCTTGTATCCTCCTCGGCAGCCTCGTCATCGCCGAAAACGCTGACAGCCCCTGCAGGGATCATCATAGCAAAGCACAAAAGAAAGGCAATTGTCTTTTTTAACTTTGAATGCATTATATTTTTCACCACTTTTCCTTAGTTTAGTTAAACTCTCAGTCTGTAAGAAAGCTCCGTATAGATCGTAAAGAAGAAAATGATCACCTGCTGGAACAGTGTAAGAAGAAGTACAAGCAGGAAGAGCATTGCGACCATTGCCACTATTGTGAGCAATATGAGGAGCAGGGTCTTAACGAACGAGAACTGATGAACCGCCTTCATTCCCGATATGAACAGCACCACAGTCCATGCGGTACCGATCACCTCAAACGTCTGGATAAAGATGTATTCATCCTTGATAAGGAAGTGTGAAAGAACTGTACCGATAAGGTATCCGCCGATATATGGTATCAGCGAATAAGCCGTGTTGATGAAGATATTCTTCATCGAACCTTCGCCGTCGAACAATGTACACATTGCCCAGTTGGCGACGACATACATTATGAAAATTCCGAAGCTTTGGAAGATGTACGGCACGATATTGAATATCTTATCGTAGCTGGAGTAGTACTGGAAACCGTACATTCTGTTGTAAGCAAGCTGCTGGATAAAGAGCAGGCAAACGATGCCGAAGGCAATTTTCATGGAGCCTGCTTTTTTCCATCTGAGATCTTCAAAGCCCTCAAACGGGTGCATAACAACATGCTTTACGAACTGACCCTGAGTTAAATCCAACATACCTTATGCACCTCTCTTTCTCTGCCATGGGAATCTGATTATGCCTTTTCTGTTAAGCAGTTTAAGGAGCCATACCGCAAAGGCGATAACCAGTATCACAACCATAACAGGCGTGAACCATTTTTCAAGTATCTGTCCTCTGTAGCCTTCATACGCTCTGTTGTAACGGGCACGGCTGATGGATATCTTGAAATATTTCATAGCGTCCTTGTACTGCTCGTTGTTGAGAAGAGCATTTCCGATACCGATGTATGCACGTCTGTAGTTGCCGTCATACTTGATAACGGACAGCCAAGGCTCATAGGATTCCTCGTAGTAACCTGCGTTATAGAGATTTGTCGCCTCGGTAACGATGTTTCCGAAGGTGGTTCTCTGGAAAACGGTTATGCTGTTTTTACGTGCGTCAAGAACAAGGATCTTGTCGTCATAGCTTTCAATGGCTGTAACGTTTCTGAAAAGTCCGAGCTGTTCTCCCGTACCGCCGATAACAAACATAAGGTTTGCGTTCTTGTCGTACTGGAATACTCTTCCGTGAGCGAAGTCAAGGATATTCATTTCGCCGTCCGAACCGATGTCAATATCAACAAGGCTGGACTGCTGAGAATAGATGGAGTAGTATGTAGGAGGATTATCGCCGAAGGTAACATCTCCGCCGGTAATGGAATTAAGGATATTGGTTCCTTCGGGATTAAGCTTCTTTACCTTATCCGTTTCAACGTCCTTGGATTCGGTTACGGTGTAGATGAATCCGTCGTCGTCGATATCAAAGTTAGAGAAGCCGATAGGAGTTGTTTTTGTGGAAAGTGTACGCTGTTCTTCGGTGGAGATAGTGTTCCAGAAGGCGTTCATGATGATCTCCGCTGTAGCCTCAACTCGGTTTGCACCGAAGAAGCCGAGGAACTCACCGTTGATATCGTACATAACAGCGCCCTTTGTGACCGACTTTACAACGATATAAACGTTGCCCGCCTTATCAACGGCAACCTTGTTGGGGTTGAAGGTCAGATCCTGAGAGTAGATCTCCGACTTTGGCTTTTCAAACAGGCGGTCAACATTTCCCTCGGTGTCGCACTTGATAACACGGCTGTTTTCCGTATCGCATACGTAAATGTAGCCTGTGTACTGGTCAACGAACACGCCCATAGGATTTTTCAGCGTAAGAGTTTCTCCCTTATAATTGAATTCGGAAAGAATATTTACACATTTGAAATCCAGATCGGTAACAACTATCCTGTTGTTTCCCTTATCAGCGATATACAGAAGATTATCGTGAGAAAGATACATGTCCGCAGGTTCGGCAAGTGTTCCGACCTCGTCGCCCATATCACTTCCGTCAACGAAATATTCTGCGGTATATCCAACCTGAGAAGCGACAGCGTCGCCCCATCTGTCGTAGCTGTAAGGGTCATAGGTTTCGCTTGCGGATACGTTCACCGCAAGCATGCTTGCAAGCACCATTGCGGCGCAGGAAGCGGAAAGCAGCTTTTTCAAGCCTGACATATCATCACCCTTTTCATAGAATTTGAATTTTTTAACACGAATCAGTCCTTCATACCTGCGTGAGCCATTGTTTCCATAACGTTTCTCTGAGCGGCGATGAAAACGGCGAGAGGAGGTATCATAAGAACTACTGCCGATGCGGCGATAGCACCCTGACGAGCAATACCCGCTGCAGCGATCTGCTGAACAACGACGGGGATAGTTTTGAGAGCTTCGTCGTAAACGAGGGTACCGCCGGTCGTATTCCAAGCGGTCTGGAATTCAAAGATGATAATTGTCATAAGAGCCGGCTTGTTGTTGGGCATTACGATTCCCCAGCATATCCTGAGAAGACCTGCTCCGTCAACCTTAGCTGCCTCTATCATGGCGTCGGGTATGGTTGAAACGCTCTGACGCATAAGGAACAGACCCATTGACGTTGCGATGATAGGAAGGATAAGGGCGGAATAGGTATTGATCATGCCAAGCTTTGCCATTACGATGTACTGCATGATGTAAGTAACCGTACTGTTGAAGAGGAGGGCAATAACAACGATCTCGTTGAGCAGCGCACATCCGGGGAACTTACATTTTGCAAGTACAAATGCGGCTGTTGAAGCAAACAGAACGTGAAGTATGGTTGCAACAACGGTTACATAAATACTGTTGAATATGTTTCTTGAGAAGGGGACCCATGAATTATTCGCAACCTTGAAAAGGTCCTTGAAGTTATCGAAGGTCGGGTCGATCGCATAAAGCTTAGGCGGCATGAGGAAAACCTCCTGCACGGGCTTTATGGAGTTTACCACAGCAAGGTATATCGGGAATATCATGAAAAGTCCCATAAATAACAGAAGCAGAAAAATGCCGATATCGTTTGTCCATGACTTGCCTACTCGTTTGTTGGAGCCTTTGGAGCGAAGCATTTTCTTGTGTTCTTTTTCACGTCTTTTCCTGAGCGCTTCAAGGGCAGCGGCGTTTTCCGCCTCCTGAAGAGCAGCAAGCTCAGACGGTTTAAGATTTTTCTTTTTCATTAACAGCTCACCCCTTTACTCAGTCCATATACCGGCTGAGGACCTTACGGATTATGTTGTTGCACACCAGCATCGCAATGAAGAGCACGAAGCAGACAGCGGAAGCATAACCCATTTCATATCTTACCCAGCCGTAGTCAAAAGCGTGAGTCATTATTGTATGTACCTTGTAGTCGGTGGAAGGGAATCCAGCGAGAGTACGTCCGACGATATCAACGGTGAAGGAGGATACGATCTGCATTACGGCAGCGAACATGAGCTGCGGTCCCATTGAAGGGATAGTAATGTAGATAAGCTCCTGCCATCTGTTCTTGATACCCTCGATAGCGCCTGCCTCGTACATGGACTTATCGATACCCTGGAAACCTGCACGGAGAGCAAGGAAGCCTGCGCCCATGGATATCCAGAGCTGTACAACGATAACGCATCCGAGCACGTAGTTGCCGTCGGTGAGCCACTGGATAGCCGATGTTGTTATACCAAGCTCCATGAGGAAAGCGTTAAGGTAGCCGTAGGAGTCGCCCGAGAAGATAAGCTGCCATACAAAGTAGATGTTTCCTGCCATTGAAGGAGCATAGAAAACGAGAGTAAAAAGCGTTTTGAGAGCGGGATGAAGCTCATTGATAAGCCATGCAAGAAGGAAGCTCATCGCATAGCTCAGAGGACCTGTAAAGATCGCAAAGATAAGAGTCGTTCTGATGGACTGAATGAAAACATCGTCCTCGGTGAACATGGTGTAGAAGTTCTGCAGACCGACCCATCTGGGGAAGCTTGCCATATCGAAATCAGTGAAGCCGATAGGAAGCGACAGTACAACAGGGATAACCGTAAACACGAAGAACAGTAACATGAACGGTGCAAGCATGATGTAGCACATCTTGTTGCGCTTCATTTCATGAAGTGTATAATCACGTTTTTCTTTTCGGGACATCTTTCTTTCCGAAGGAAGCAAGATCTCCTTTTTAACATTTTCTGCCAAGTCAAGCCCTCCTTCTTTTAATCATCAAGACCGAGGTTCTTACGCTTACGTGTAATTTCGGAGTTGATGTCCTTATTATACCAGCGCAGTGTTTCACGGGCATTGTCAGCGTCGTTTACAACAGCACGGAAAGCGTTCATAACGCCTCTGGTTACAACGTAAGAGGAAGGAATGATCGGAATTTCCTTCAGCTCGGACATCTGGCTGTTGATCTTTTCAAGATCGGTCTTAGACCAGTTGAGCTTCTGGAGAGCCTCAATGTTAGCAGATTCAAAACGTCCGAGAGGACCCATTACGCCCTCAACGTTCTGACCGTATTCTACCATAACGTCTGTTGAAGTGAACCACTTGATAAATTCCCATGCGCCCTCAATGTTTTTGCAGTCCTTAAGGATAATAGCGCCTGCACCGGAAGAGTTTGCGGCATGAGAAACTGTACCGTCCTCACGGCGTGTGCCGGGAACCTCGCAGAAATCCCAGAGTCCCTTTATTTCGGGAGCTGCAACGTTCAGCTGATTGTAGAACGAGCAGTAGTTCTGGATAACGATGGGAGCTTCACCTGTTCTGAAACGGGAGAAAGCGTCATAGCTCTGGTCAAAGCAGTAGGTCGTATAGAATCTTGTCCATGTATCAAATGCATTTACTGCTTCGATGGAGTCAAAGTTTGTAGCAGTCTGATCATCATTATAATAGTTTGTATCCGACTGGAGCATGAGCAGAGCGAAGGTATGACCTACCTCAGTTGAAGGAGCAACGGCGTTACCGTTGATGTTTACGGGAAGGATAAGACCCGGCTGCATATACTTTCTCTGCATAGCGGGGAGCATATCAATAAGGTCGTCCCATGTTTCGGGAGGCTCATTGATGCCAATTTCGGCAAGCATATCCTTACGGTAGAACATCATAGGCATGGTTCTGGAGATAGGGATACCGTAAACGTGGTCATCAAAGGTATAATGTACAAGCGCCTCGTCCTGGAATCTGCTCTTGACCTCGTCAAAGCCGTCCATTTCGTCAACGGGAACGAGCAGACCTCTGATAGCAAGGTTGATAGGATATTCGCCGCCGACGAACATAGCGATATCAGGACCCTTGCCTGCGAGAACGGCTTCCATTACGGATCCCTGAACAAGGTTGATGGAAACATCAACATCATAATTTGGAGAGAACTCAGCGTCAACGAGTTCCTTAACAACGTTTGTCTGGTCACGTCCAAGACCTACCCAAACGATAATGGAATCCTCGGAGGAATCGGAAAGAACCGTGTAATCCTCGAAGAAGGAGCCGATAAATCCCCTGAATCCGAAAGAAAGGGACTTAAAGAAGCTTTCCTTAACGGGAGTAAATTCGGTTGGTTTTCCCTTTTCGTCATATGCGGGAGCGACCTCAATGAAATCAACACAAAGAGGCTGTTCTCTGTACTGACGCATCCATGAGGAAACAGATGTTACATTATCCTTGATGGAGGAGTTGGAAATATATGTAGGTATCTTATTGGGCTTTTCAACGCATCGCATAAGAACGTCGGCAAGACGTGCGAGCGAAGAAGCCTCGGAACCTGTCTGATTTGAAAGCGCTTCAATATACTCCTGCTCCGCATAAAGCTCGTTTGCAAGCCTTTCAAAATCGGCAACAAGAGTAGGGATCTCCTTATGAACGTAGTAATCGGTGTACTTATCAGGATTAGGACCGGTTATCATAAGGATCTGCATATAATACTGGTTTGCCTCGTAAACGATATCGTCAAGGCGGCGCATGGACTCACCGATATCACCCGGAATTGCTTCCAGAGAAAGCTCATGAGTACCCTTTTTCAGGTAAACATACGCAGTTTCACCTGTGCTGTCAACGGGGGTAACCATCTGCCAATCGGAGGAATAATCAAACTTGATCTGCTCGAAAGGCTCGGAGGGTACTTCTCCGTCTATATAAAGACGTCTGTTGGAGTACATACCTCTCATGCTGTTCTGACGAGCCTTGATGCCGATCTTGTAATAACCGTCGGCAGGAACGTCCATTGACCAAGCAATTGTCTGACCCGAATTGCTCCATGTATCCTCGCCGACAGTATTATAACGCTGCTTAACAGGGTCGGAAAGGTCACCGTTCTGGTCTTCGGTCAGATATGTTCCACGGTCATAGGTCGGGAAAAGAGTCTGTGAATTTGAATATGAAAACGTTTCACCTTGAAGCTTTATTGATGGTGTGCCTGCATTTTCACGAAGCTCATCATCGGTGGGCTTAGTGTAAGCTTGAGCTGACTCATACTGGAAAAGCCTGATGTACTTGATCGCAACGCAAGCCTTTTCGGAGTAAAGGCTGATCGTATGAGTACCCTCTTCGAGGTAGAAATAAAGAGGTTCATTAAACAGACCGTCGCCGTCCTTGACAGCAGTGGTTGTCCACATTGGAGATTCAACCTGAGGCGGACGGGTTTCGTTGCCTTTTTCGTTCTGGCTGATCTCATAAGCCGAGTTCCATATTCTTGGAAGTTCAACACGGGTAGCCGTATCATAGGGGGACTTTCCGTCGACAAGAAGCGACACTTCAATGGTTGTTGCGCTTCCGTCGGGAGTGATACCGTCGGAGGCGATAGCTTTATCATCTTCGGAGAGAGGATAATAGCATACTTCAAAATTGTAAGCGCCTGACTTTTCGACATCAACGGTATAGTTTATCTGACCATCCTGATTTGACCAGATAACCACATCGTTTTCGCCTGCGCATGAACCGACGGTTACATTGGCGTCGTCCGAGGCAGACTGATAGGTTAGATAAACATCGTCTTCAATTCGAGGACGAGCCGCATCCGCAATTTCATCATAATAATCGCTGTAGGTCTTTGCTTTTTCATAACCACTTGATTCGCTGCTTTCATCTGATACAGACTCTTCCGTGGAATCGGAAGGAGCTGCGTCGTCCGAAGCCGAATCATCGGCATAAGCAGGGAAGGAGAATGATGTTACGCACAGCAATACAGCAAGAGCTGCGGACAGGAGTCTTTTATGACTTGTTTTCCTTGACAAAAGATAGACCACCTTTCGTAGAAAAATAGGGACACAATGGATTGTTATTCCGGATTCACAGACGAGTATTTATTTGCTTTATGCATAACATTGTGATAATTTTATGGCAAATTAACAAAAATTCGCAGTGAGGCAGGAGAAAAACTATTGACCCGTATAACTATTATAACAATTTGCATAATGCTTGTCAAGTAACGTCAATTTATTTTGTGTATATTTTGCTTTCTTTCTTTTGTATATTTCGCACAATTAAACGATTAAGTAATTGTCAAATTATACCGAATGTATAATATGTTACATATAACAAAAAAGCGCCGCCCAAATAATCGGGTGGCGCTTTATGTCAGTTAATCAGTATAACTAAGGGTTAAGTAATCTCAGTAGAGATTAGCCTCTCTTCTTAGCAACGATTGCAGCAGCTGCAAGAGCTACAGGAATAACTGCGAGAGCTACAGGAGCATTACCTGTAGGAGCAGGCTTTTCTTCTTCCTTAACAGGCTCTACAACTTCTTCAGGTTCTACAACCTCATCAGCAGGCTCTTCATCAACGATCTCGTCATCAGCGATCTCGTCGCCTTCGCCTTCCATACCTTCACCGGCAGCAACGTCTTCTTCAGCATCGTCGCCAACTACTACGGAGAGGTATTCCCAGTACCACTCTACAGGAGTGTAGAGGAGCATGGAGTTAAGAAGTGTCTTAGCATCTGTTACCTTGCCATCAGCTGTGATAGAGTTCCAATCGAAGGAAACAGTGTTTGTGTTCCAATCGAACTTATCTGTATCAGAAAGCTGCATTGTGATAGCGTTGTTAACAACAAGTGCAGATGTGAAGAGGTTTACGCCCCAAGCAGAGCTGTAGGAACCGTAACCATCGAACTCATCGGAATCGAAGAGTGAGTAGGAGTCAGAAAGGTTAGTGTAGAGGTGCTGACCGAAGGAAGGATTGTACCAGTCATACTTGTTAATCTGGTAGCCGTATGCTCTGTAAGGAGATACCCAAGTGTCGTAACCTTCGGTTCTCCAAGTATCGATTTCTGCACCATTCCAAAAATCAGTAGACCAACCTTCGTAGATAGCAGACTCTTCAGTTGTTACATAACCGCTGAAGGATGTGAATGTGAATACAACGTTCTCGTGGTTAGCGATAGCATCGTTGATAACAGCAACAGGCTTTGTGTAACGGTTGCCGTTTGTCTTACGAGATGTAAGAGCGCCGATTACATCGTTGTCCTTGTGGAGGTAGTAACCGAAGTAGTTACCGTTAGATGTAAGTGTCCAACCATCGTAGTCAAGACCGATGTTTGCAAGTGTACCAACAGAATTTGTAGTTGTAAGAGCTGTTGTTGAACCAACGCCGGAGAGGAGGTAAATGTTCTTAGGATTGAGAACTGTTCTGAAAGGATATACAGCCTCGCCGTAAGCACCCTCAACGAAGTTGGAAACAGAGAATGTAGGAGCACCAACAAGTGTTCTTGTATCTGCAACCTTTGCAAAACCTTCAGAAACAACTACATCAGACTTTGTGAGGCTGTAGCCGTACTGGAGACCATACTTGATGATGAGAGAAGCATCGATTGTACCAGCAGAGCCCTTCTTGGAGAGGTATTCGCCGTCGATCTCGTACTTCATTGTAGCAGTAGCGCCCTGGAATGTGTAGTCATTATCTTCAACAACAACACCTGTTTCAGCGTCTACGCCGAGTGTGTAACCGAGTTCAGTATCCTTGTACTTGTTCATGGGGAACTTGCCAGCTGTAGCATTTGTTGTTACAGGCATTGCAAATGTTGTTCCGCCGAGAGCAGATGTGTAAACAGCATCTGTGTCTGTCTTAGTATCTGTGTACTTGATTGTGTTTGTGTACTGCTTAGCGTCCTGAACAGAGATATCAGAACGAGATACAGCTGTGAACTCGAATGTCTTCATAGCACCGGAATCGATGTCGGAAGCAGCATCGCCCTGGATCCAGGGGTTGATTACGCCGAATACGATCTCGGATTCGCCGGAAGCGTTGAGTTCGTCACCAACAGTGTCGGAAACTCTTGTGAGCTGTGTGGAAGCATACTTTTCAACGATTGTGATGCTTGCCTTAGTAACCTCAGGCACATATGTGCAAAGGTCATAGTTAAGAGCAATTGATTCCTGATCAGCAGAAACAGTAGCAGCCATTGCAGAAACTGCCATTGCACCGGCCATAACGCCAGCGATTGACTTTTTCATGTTCATGAAAAATTCCTCCTTGTTTTGTTTTGGTTTTCTTTATTTATTTCCAAATTTGAATGGAAATCAATATTGAGTGACTAAATGCTTCTGCTCATTTAATCACAGTTACATTGTACCACTTTGAGATTTAAGTGTCAATGCACAAGTTTCACAAATTTATCATTTATGTTTTATCCCTTATGTACACTTTTTTCATCATAGTGTTACAAAAACCACCCGAATATTCTGTCCGCTCAAGCGTCAGATTCGGTATGTTCTAAATATACACTATTCCTAATCTTTTTTCAATTCACTATATACACAAATTATTTCACGTTATTTTCGGATTTTTTCGGCAACATATACAATCGCAGCTCAAAACGCCGTTTTCGGCGGTCCGATGTACATTTTATTTCAGCCCGAACAGCCTTTCGGTGTTTTCGGCAGTTTTCATAATGATATCTTCCGCAGTCATTCCCTTTATCTCCGCAAGAGCCGCTGCCGTATATATCAGATTTCCGCTGAAATTCCGCTGTCCCCTGTTGGGTACGGGTGCCATGTAGGGGCAGTCGGTTTCGATAAGCAGTCTGTCAATAGGCACTGCCTCTGCCGCCATCTTAGCTTTACGGGCGTTTTTGAACGTGACAACGCCGGTAAATCCGATGTACATGCCCATTTGCACAAGTTCCTTTGCAGTTTCCGCCGACCCCGAAAAGCAGTGCACAACTCCTCTCGGACGATACTTTTTCAGCATTTCCATTGTGTCGGCGCAGGCGTCCCTCGAATGAATCACCACGGGCATATTAAGCCTTTTTGCAAGGATAAGCTGCTGCTCGAAGCAGTACAGCTGACTTTCACGGGAAGGTCCGTCCTCGTAATGGTAGTCAAGACCTATCTCCCCAATGGCGCAGCATTTTTCGTGAGCCGCCGCCCTTTCTATCGCTTCCAGCCGTTCGGGAAAGCTGCCCCCGTCGGAGGTATTCTCCGCCCAGTCGGGGTGTATCCCTGCCGCAAAATGGATAAAATCATATTTTTCCGCAAGCTCCAGCGAAGCCATTGTGCTTTCTGCCGAGCAGCCGATGTTCACGATATGCTTTAACCCCCGCTTTCGCATATCCTCAAGGAGAAGATCTCTGTCCGCATCAAACGCTCTGTCGTCGTAATGAGCGTGGGAGTCGATTATATTTTCAAGTATTCTTTCCGCCATTTTTCCTTACCGACCTCTTTGCCTTGTTTTCCTTGCCGCAGACCTTTCCGCCTTTCTTTGCGACGGAATATCCAAAATCCCCCAGCTTTCTTCCGAGAGAGAAATACTCCCCGTGGGAATATGTCATAAGTCCTGCCTGCTGCAAGTTAATCTTCCCCTTGCTGTCAACATATCTGCTGTCAACAGTTGCTCCCACAACGTCCGCAATGAACATATGGTGGCTGCCAAGCTCCCTGATCTCCCTGACCTTACATTCCAGAGCAAGAGGACTTTCGCAGATAACGGGGCAGTCAAGCTCATGGGCTTTTTCCGTGTGCAGTCCGCAGTGCTTTATCTTGTCAAGCTTTCCGCCGCTTTTCACTCCGCAGAAATCCACCGTCTTTACCATCGCCGATGTGGTGAGATTTATGACAAACTCGCCCCTCTCCCTGATTATCCCGTAGGAATATCTTTCGGGGCGCAGGGAGATGTATACCATCGGCGGACGTGTGTTGATTATACCCGTCCATGCCACGGTGAGGACGTTTTTTCGTTCGCCCTCGGCTGCGCTTCCGCAGGAAACGAGCACGGCAGGCAGCGGCGACAGCAATGTGCCGCCTTTCAGGAATATTCTGCTCCCTTTTTCACTTTCCGACACAATATATGCTCCTTTCCTCCGAAAAATATACTATATATAATAGTATACCCCTATTCAAGATCATGATCTCATAAGCGAATGCATCTGAGAAATTATCTCCTCGATATCCTCGTCACGGTATCTTGCCCCCGTCCAAAGCTCATGCGCCACAGCCGCCTGCCATACAAGCATAGCCATACCGCCCACAGCCTTTATCCCGTGGGAACGGGCGGCAGCCATAAGCTTCGTGACCTCGGGATTGTATACAATGTCGAACACGAATCCGCAGCGCTTTATGACCTCCTCGGACACGGGACAGCCGTCCACATGAGGGAACATTCCCACAGGGGTCGCATTTACAAGGATATCAAAGCTTCCCGTGATATTTTCGGGATTGACTACCTTCACTTCCCTTCCAAGGCTCTGTGCATATTCAATAACAGGCTCAGCCTTCTGCTCAGAACCCTTCCGCAGGGACAGTGTAAGCTCGGCGCCGTGCCTTAACGCCTCTATAGCCGCCATTCGTCCTGCGCCTCCGCAGCCGCAGAGCAGTACCTTCCCCGAAAGACTTCCTCCCGCCGCTTCAAGAGAGCGCAGAAATCCGTCGCAGTCGGTATTATATCCCGTGTGCACACCGTTTTTGTTCACAACACAGTTTACCGAGTTGTACCTCTCGGCCGACTCTCCCAGTCCGTCAAGGTATTTTATGATGTTCACCTTGTGGGGAATTGTGACGTTAAAGCCGTCCAGAGCCATAAGCTCCTCCGCCTTTGAGTCAAGCTCCTCCGCAAGATATTCTTTCAGAGTATATTCGTAATCGGTCACGCCCTCAAGCTTAAACAGCCTGTCATGGATAGGCGGCGACATAGTGTGCCCCAAGGGGAAACCGAGAAGTCCGTACCGAAGCATAATGTTCTCCTTTCCGCCGCAGCAGGTCATATCATCACTCGCCGAGAGCCTTTTCAAGGGTCTTTGCATTTTCCACATTTACCGCTGTAACGCCCTTGAGAGTTTTCTTAACAAGTCCCGTGAGCACCTTGTTTGGACCCAGCTCGATGAATGTGTCATATCCCATAGCCTCAAGATTTGCAAGCTCGTCTGTAAATCTAACGGGAGAAACGATGTGCTTTGCAAGGCGCTCAGCCATGCCGTCAACGCTGTCCAGAGCCTTGCCCGTGATATTTGACATCATGGTAAGCTTAGGACTTTCAAAGGTCACGCCCTTTATCTTTTCGTAAAATTCGTCCGCAGCAGGCTGCATGAGCTTTGAATGGAAGGCTGCAACAACGTTGAGCTTTACAGCTCTTGCGCCCATCTCGGCAAACTTCGCCGCAGCAGCGTCAACAGCCGCCGTTTCGCCTGCGATGACCGTCTGAACGGAAGAATTATAGTTTACGGGGACAACATAGCCATCAATACCTGCGCAAACCTCTTCGATCTCGGCAGCGGACTTGCCAACTATCGCACACATAGCTCCGCTGCTGCCCTCGGCAGCCCTCTGCATAGCTTCGCTTCTCTCCTTGATTATCTTAAAGCCGTCATTTCGGGATATCATACCCGCAGCGACCATTGCCGCATATTCGCCGAGAGAATGTCCCGCAACGGCGGAAGCCTCGATACCGTTCTTCTTCACAGCCTCAAGTGCCGCAAGGGAAACCGCCATGATAGCAGGCTGAGATACGACCGTCTGTGCAAGCTCTGCGTCGGTGCCGTTAGCGCACTTGTCGTAAAGGTCGAATCCCAGGACCTCGCTCGCCTCGTCGAATATCTCCTTCAGCTCGGGATATTTTTCAACCAGCTCAACGCCCATTCCCGCATACTGAGAGCCCTGTCCCGAAAATAAAAATACTGTTTTTGCCTTGTCTGCCATTGTTTGAAACCTCCATAATTTTACTCTTTGTATATATTTTGAAAATTATACACTATTTCAACTCACAGCAATATGCTGAAAAAGCTCCGCCGTTTTTTGGCTATAATAACGGCGCATACTGCAAAATCCCGTGAAAGCCCTCAAGAAAACCGACACCATATACATTAGTGAATATTTTTAGGAACAATTTTTTTTAAAATCTGCAAAAATTCAGTTGACAAGACCGCCTAAAATATATTACAATATATAATGTATCTTATTGTGCGTAAACAGGCTTTTTCACACATACATAAAAGCCGTGCAAAACAATAATACCACATTTTCGGCTCAATTACAATAGCCGTACAGCAAGTTTACAGGATTCTCTCGGCAAATATACAGGGAAACATTGCGTTATTTTGCCGTCAAATAAAATTCAGGAGGAATTTCAGTGTTCGGAATCAATATTGTTGCAACGGGAAGCTATACGCCCGCTACGAAGGTAACTAACGACGACCTCTCAAAAATCGTGGAAACCAATGATGAATGGATATCCACCCGTACAGGTATCAAGGAGCGCTGCCTTGTAAACGGCGAGCCTACGTGGTACATGGGCACCATGGCAGCAAAGCAGGCTCTCGAAAGATCGGGCGTTGACCCTTCGGAGATCGGTCTGATAATCGACGCTACCATCACAAACGACTTCCAGACCCCCTCGGTCGCCTGCATGATACAGGGCGAGATCGGCGCTTCAAACGCTGCCTGCTTCGACGTAAACGCTGCCTGCTCGGGTTTTGTCTACAGCCTTGACGCTGCAAAGAGATTTCTCCAGACGGACGATGATCTGAAATACGTTCTTGTCGTTGCAAACGAAACTCTTTCCAAGATAACAAACTACAGCGACAGAACCACCTGTATCCTCTTCGGTGACGGCGCTGCGGCAGTTCTTGTAGAGCGCAGCGAAAAGCTTTACACCGCATGGACAGGTGCTGACGGAACAGGCGCAAAGTTCCTCTACGCAAAGGGCCTTCCCGACAACCACCCCTTCTTCACGGGAGAAAACAAGTCCCTCTGTGAGGATTTCACGGCAAACACCGACCACCACTTCCTTGTGCAAGACGGCAAGGAGGTTTATAAATTCGCAACCAAGGCTCTTCCGACAGCCGCTCAGAAGGCAGCCGCAAAGATAGGCCTTGACATAAACGACATCGACGTTTTCGTTCCCCATCAGGCAAATTACAGAATAATCGAAACGGCGGCGAAGAACTTAGGCGTTTCCGTTGAAAAATTCGTCATAACCCTTGACAGACACGGCAACACCTCCAGCGCCTCCATACCAATAGCTCTCGACGAAGCTGTGACCTCGGGCAGGATAAAGCGCGGCGACAAGGTCTGCCTCGTAGGCTTCGGCGCAGGACTTACCCTCGGCTCGGTCATTATCGAATACTGATATCATACGATATATTCACCCCATTTAATATGGAAAGGACGGCAAAATCATGCAGAATAAGATCACTGAACTTTTAGGAATCAAGTACCCCATTCTCCAGGGCGGCATGGCATGGATAGCGGAAAGCAAGCTCGCTTCCGCAGTTTCCAATGCAGGCGGCGCAGGAATCATTGCAGGCGGCTCCGCTCCCATCGACTATCTCAGAGGGGAGATAAGAAAATGCAAGGAGCTTACCGACAAGCCTTTCGGCGTTAACATCATGCTCATGTCCCCCAATGCAACAGACCTTGCACAGCTGGTTATCGACGAAAAGGTCCCCTTTGTAACAACAGGCGCAGGAAATCCCGGTCAGTTCATCTCCGCATGGAAGGACGCAGGAATAAAGGTCATTCCCGTTGTTCCCTCGGTAGCTCTTGCAAAAAGACTTGAAAGAATAGGAGCCGATGCAGTTATCGCAGAAGGCACCGAGTCGGGCGGACATATCGGTCAGAACACCACAATGTGCCTTGTTCCCCAGGTAGTTGACGCAGTGAGCGTTCCCGTTATCGCAGCAGGCGGTATCGCAGACGGAAGAGGTATCGCAGCGTCCTTTATGCTGGGCGCAGTCGGTGTTCAGATAGGAACCCGTTTCCTTGCTTCGGAAGAATGCCAGATACACGAAAACTACAAGAACGCCGTTATCAAGGCAAAGGACACCGACAATGCCATCACAGGCTTCTATTCGGGCAGTCCCTGCCGCTGCATAAAGAGCAAGTACACCAAGGTGCTCCAGGACATGGAAAAGAAGGCGGCTCCTCCCGAGGACTTTGAGGCTCTGACTGTAGGCTCTCTCCGCAAGGCAGTCGTTGACGGAAACACCGACGAAGGCTCAATGCTCTGCGGACTTATCGCAGGAATGATAAACGATGTCAAGCCCTGCAAGGAAATAATCGACAGCCTTGTTTCCCAGACGGAAAAGCTTCTCGGAACAAGCTGGAACTGATTAATCCCGCCAAATACTGCCAAATAATATATTATCCCGTTTCCGAGGCGGAAGCGGACAAATAACCACCGAAAGGAATGAAACTCATGGCAAAAACAGCCGTAATCACAGGTTCTTCAAGAGGAATAGGCGCCGCAATTGCGCTCAGACTCGCAAAGGACGGCATGAACATAGCATTCAACGATCTTAATATGTCAATGTTTGAAAACAACGATATCGTGGACAAGGTAAAGGCTCTCGGCGTTGAAGCGGAGATATTCTGCGCAGACGTTTCCAAGTACGACCAGTGCGAACAGATGGTCAAGGACATAAAGGAGCGCTTCGGAACGATAGACGTTCTTGTAAACAACGCAGGCATAACAAGGGACGGTCTTATGGCAAGAATGCCCGAAGAGCAGTATGACATGGTCATCGCCGTAAACCAGAAGAGCGTTTTCAATATGATGAAGCTTGTGGGCAGCATAATGATGCGCCAGAAGAGCGGTCATATCATCAGCCTCGCCTCCGTTGCAGGACTTTACGGCAACCCCGGTCAGATAAACTACAGCGCCTCCAAGGCAGCTATCATCGGCATGACAAAGACAGTAGCCAAGGAGCTCGGCTCAAGAGGAGTAACCGCAAACGCAGTCGCTCCCGGCTTTATCAAGACCCCCATGACCGACAAGCTCACCGAGGAGCAGAGAAACGCTATGCTCGGTCAGATCGCCATGAAGCGCTACGGCACTCCCGAGGAGATCGCAGGCGTCGTTTCCTTCCTCGCCTCCGACGATTCCTCCTACGTAACGGGACAGGTCATCGAGATCTCGGGCGGACTTTCAATGTAATTTTCCCGAAAGGATAAATACTGTATGAAAAGAGTAGTTATAACAGGAATGGGCGTGGTTTCGCCCATAGGTAATTCAATCGAAGAATTCCGGAGCAGCATCAAGGCTAACAAATTAGGCTTCAGCTTTATCGACGATATCGTAAGCGAAAGCTTCGATGTAAGGATAGCCGCTCCCGTCAGGGATTTCTCCCCCGACAAATACCTTGACAAAAAAGAAGCAAAGCGCATGGACAGATTCACTCAGTTTGCCGTTTATGCGGCTCTCGACGCTATGGCAGACGCAGGAACAAAGTTTGAGGACGTTGACCCCTACCGTGCAGGCGTTATCGCAGGCGTAGGTATCGGCGGACTTGACCTTACCATGCAGGAATACGGCAAGTACCTTGAAAAAGGTCCCGACAGAGTATCCGTTTTCTTCATTCCCATGATGATAGGCAACATGGCGGCAGGTACGATTTCCATGAAAACAGGCTTCAAGGGCGCAAACTACTGCACCACCACAGCCTGCTCCTCCTCCACCCACGCTATAGGCGAGGCTTTCAGAAGGATAAAGGACGGCTACCTTGACGTATGCCTTGCAGGCGGTTCGGAAGCCTGCGTAAACGAGTTTGCACTTGCAGGCTTTAACAATATGAAGGCTCTTTCACGCTCTACAGACCTTGAAAGGTGCTCTATCCCCTTCGATGCCGAAAGAAACGGCTTCGTTCTCGGAGAAGGCAGCGGAATGCTCGTCCTTGAAGAGCTTGAGCACGCAAAGGCAAGAGGAGCAAAGATATATGCGGAGATCGCAGGCTACGGCGCAACTGGCGACGCTTACCACATGACCTCTCCTTCCCCCACAGGCGAAGCAGCAGCCGCAGCAATGCGTCAGGCTTACGAGGAAGCAGGACTGAAGGCTGAGGATATCGACTACATCAACGCCCACGGCACATCAACAGGTCTTAACGACAAGTACGAAACAACTGCAATAAAGATCGCTCTCGGCGATGCTGCAAACAAGGTGGTTGTAAACTCCACAAAGTCCATGACAGGACACCTCCTCGGCGCAGCAGGCGCTGTTGAAGCAATAGTGACCGCACTCTCCTGCAAAGAGGACTTCGTTCACAAGACTGTAGGCTTCAAGGTACCCGACCCCGAATGCGACCTCGACAACTGCACCGAAGGCAACAGAAGCATGACCGTTAATGCCGCACTGACAAACAATCTCGGCTTCGGCGGACACAATGCAACTCTCTGCCTGAAAAAGTATGTCGATTAAGGAGGGTACAACATGAGCGAGAAAATATACGGTCAGTTCGACCTTGAAACGATAGCCGCTCTTGCGGATATCGTCAAGGAAAAGGAGCTGGGCGAGATAACTGTTACGGACGGTGACAAGACCATAACCGTCAAGGGAAGAAAATGCCCTCCCCCACCGCCGATAAATTTCCCTGCCGACAGAGCAGTTTCCCTTTCCGCACCCGCAGCAGCCGTTTCCGAGCCTGCACACACCGAAGCACCTGCAGCGCCGACAGCATCGGGAAACACTGTAAAGTCACCTCTGGTAGGAACCTACTATGCCGCTCCCGCTCCCGACAAAGCACCCTTTGTAACAGTGGGACAGAGCGTAAAGAAGGGCGACGTTATCATGATAATCGAATCCATGAAGCTTATGAACGAGATCCAGAGCGACTTTGACGGCAAGGTAAAGGAGATCCTCGTTTCCAACGGTCAGGCAGTTGAATACGACCAGCCTATCATGATAATCGGCTGATAAGATCAATCGAAAGGACAAGATCAAAATGGCACTTATGAATAAAGAGCAGATCATGGAAATAATCCCCCACCGTGACCCGTTCATGCTCATTGACGAGATTGAAGAGCTTGAGCCGGGCAAAAGAGTCGTTGCATATAAGCACATGACCCCCGAAGAATTCTGGTTCAAGGGTCATTTCCCCGATTATCCCGTAGTACCGGGCGTTCTCATGGTGGAAATGATGGCTCAGGCAGGCTGCACGGCAATGCTCACTCTTCCCGAAAACAAGGGAAAGCTGGGATTTTTCGGCGGCATCAAGGAAGCTAAGTTCCGCCGTCAGGTAGTCCCCGGCGATACTCTTAAAATAGAGGTCGAGATAATCAAGGTAAAGGGTCCTATCGGCATAGGCAAAGGCATATGCACCGTAAACGGCGAAAAGGCAGTAACAGCCGAAATATCTTTTGCAATAAAATAATTTCGGAAAGGCCCTGAAAAAGCATGATAAAAAAAGTACTTATAGCAAACCGAGGCGAGATCGCAGTCAGGATAATCAGAGCCTGCCGTGAGCTTGGCATTCAAACGGTGGCTGTTTTTTCCACAGCCGACCGCTATGCTCTCCACGCTCAGATCGCCGACGAAGCGATATGCATAGGTCCTGCCGCAACAAAGGACAGCTATCTCAACGACAAGGCGATAATCTCCGCCTGTGAGATAACGGGAGCGGAAGCTGTTCACCCCGGCTTCGGCTTTCTGTCGGAAAACGCCGCATTTGCCGCAATGTGCAGAAAATGCGGAATAACATTCATCGGGCCTTCACCCGAATCCATTGAAATGCTCGGCGACAAGGCAGCCGCAAAATCGGCGATGAAAAATGCGGGAGTACCCGTTATCCCCGGTTCGGACGGCGCAGTTCCCGATATGGAAACCGCCAAAAGGCTGGGCGATGAGATAGGCTATCCTCTTATGGTAAAAGCGTCCGCAGGCGGCGGAGGAAGAGGAATAAGGCTCGTGGAGCGCCCCGAAGACCTTGAAGCTCAGATAACCGCAGCCAAGCAGGAGGCAAAGAACTTTTTCGGCGACGACAGCGTTTACATGGAAAAGTTCATCATAGATCCGAAGCACATAGAAGTCCAGATAATTGCGGACAAGTTCGGCAACGCCGTATATCTGGGAGAGCGTGACTGCTCCATGCAGCGCCGCAACCAGAAGGTGCTTGAGGAAACCCCCTCACCCATAATGACCCCGGAGCTTAGAAAGAAAATGGGCGAAGCGGCGGTAAAGGCGGCAAAGGTATGCGGATATTACAACGCAGGCACAATAGAATTTCTTGTGGACGCAGACAGGAATTTCTATTTCATGGAAATGAACACACGTATACAGGTAGAGCACCCCATTACGGAAGCCGTAACGGGAGTTGACCTTGTAAAGCAGCAGATAAAAATTGCCGACGGCGAAACGCTCCCCTTTAAGCAGGAGGATATCTCCCTTACGGGACATTCCATCGAATGCCGCATAAACGCAGAAAATCCCGATCTCGGATTCCGTCCAAGCCCCGGAAAGATAACCGCTCTCCATATTCCCGGAGGACCGGGTATCCGTGTTGACAGCTCCGTTTATCAGGGATATACCATCACCCCCTACTATGACAGCATGATAGCAAAGCTAATCGTCCACGCTCCCACCCGTGAGGACGCCATAGCAAAAATGAAGTGGGCGCTTGCGGAATTTATCGTTGAGGGCGTTGATACAAACATAGACTTCCAGCTCTCCCTTATAAGAGATAAGGTATTTGAAGAGGGAAGCTACGATATCGGCTACCTCGGAAGAAGGCTAAAAGCCGAATAACGGAAAAACTGCTCATTTTAGGCAACACCGCACAATTAACGGCTGCCGCCTTTGCCGCACATATGCTTGCAGATTTTCCGTCATCTTGCACCAAAACTCCTTGAAATACAAAAGTATTCCTGCGTCGTTTTGATACAATCTGACGAAAAATCTGACTGCGCATCTGCACGACAATAATTATGCGGTATTGCCTATACAAAAATCAATATCTGAGGATTGACAAACCGCCGAGTTTGTCATATAATCAGCATATGCGGCATTTTATGATTTAATAGGATTGAGGCGAAGATATTGTTAGAGGATCTTTTTAAGGTTGTTACGACCCGATTTAATGCGGGAGCAAATAATGGAGATGACAGGGAGCACAAGGAATCAAGATCGGCCCGCAGTACGGTGGATATCCCTGCCGACCTGCTTTTCAAATGCCCAAGATGCTCGTCGGTATGCGAATCGGAGCAGCTTTCAAAAAATATGAGCGTATGCCCCTCCTGCGGATATCATTCAAGGATAACCGCCGAGGAAAGACTCTCTCTCACTATCGACAGCGGCAGTTTTGTTGAATATGACAGCGAGATGCTCAGCAAAAATCCTATAGATTTTCCCGACTATGAAAACAAGATCGAGGCTCTCCGCAAAAAAACGGGACTCAACGAGGCTGTTATCACGGGCGAATGCACCATAAAGGGCGAAAGATGCGTTATCGGCATTATGGATTCCCACTTTATGATGGCTTCCATGGGCAGCGTCGTGGGTGAAAAGATAACCCGTGCCTTTGAAGCGGCGGAGAAAAAGAAGCTCCCCATTATCCTGTTCACCGCATCGGGCGGCGCACGTATGCAGGAGGGCATCGTTTCCCTTATGCAGATGGCGAAAACAAGCGGAGCGGCAGCAAAATTTTCCGAATCGGGAGGACTTTACATCACCGTTCTCACCGACCCCACCACAGGCGGCGTAACGGCGTCCTTTGCCTCTCTGGGAGATATCATCATCGCAGAGCCGAAGGTGCTTGTGGGCTTTGCGGGCAGAAGAGTTATCGAGGGCACAATAAAGCAGCGGCTCCCCGATGATTTCCAATCAGCCGAATTCATGCTTGAAAACGGCTTCGTTGATATGATAGTGGAACGCAAGAATATGCGCCGAACTCTCGCCCACCTGATAAGGCTCCATAAGAGCGGCAGACCGATGTAACGGAAAGGGAGAACTCAGAAAATGGCTGAAATGATAAACGGAGGTATCTCGGAGGACACAAAGGAGAATGCAGCATCAAAGCCAACTCCTTACGAGCGCCTTGAGATAATCCGAAACAAATACCGTCCCACCATAAGGGACTATATCCCCCTTATCTTCACGGATTTCTTCGAGCTGCACGGCGACAGGCTCTACAGCGACGACGGAGCTATCCTCGGAGGAATAGGCAGGCTTAACGGTATCCCCGTTACGGTCATAGCCGAGGTCAAGGGCAGGGACGTAAACGAAAATAAGGCAAGCAACTTTGCCATGCCTCACCCCGAGGGCTACAGAAAGGCTCTCAGGCTTGCAAAACAGGCGGAAAAATTCCACCGCCCCATCATCTGCTTTATCGACACCCCCGGAGCATTCTGCGGAGTCGAAGCGGAGGAACGTGGTCAGGGCGAGGCTATCGCAAGAAATATATACGAATTCATGACGCTTAAGACCCCCGTTATCTCGGTAGTTCTGGGAGAGGGCGGAAGCGGCGGCGCTCTTGCGCTGGGCGTATGCGACAGGCTGGGAATGCTGGAAAATGCCATATATTCCGTAATTTCGCCGAGAGGCTTCGCTTCTATCCTATGGAAGGACGCTTCCCGTGAAAAGGACGCATGCAATATCATGAAGATAACCGCCGAGGATCTTGTCAGGCTTGAAGTCGCCGAAGAGATAATTTCCGAGCCTGCAGGGGGCGCTCACAACGACCCTGAACAGACTGCCGAAAATATATCCGAATTTTTGGTTAAATCGCTGAAAGACAAAATGGCGGAAGATATTGACGTTTTGTTGAAAGAACGTTATAATAAATTCAGAAAAATCGGAGAGTTCACAGAAAACTGATTTTTCGTATAAAAAATGTTATAAGGACATTATGTCTTTATCATAAAAAAATCGAGGAGGAAAATAAAAATGGTATTCGATAAGGTAAAAGAAATCGTAGCCGATCAGCTTGACGTTGAGGCAGAGAAGGTCGTAGCTTCAGCTAACATTCAGGATGACCTGGGTGCAGATTCTCTTGACGTTGTTGACCTTGTAATGTCCTTAGAGGAAGAATTCGATATTGAAATTCCCGATGAGGCCGTTGCCAATATCAAGACAATCGGCGATATCGTTAAGTATATCGAGGATAATCAGTAATCCTGCAGCGCAGGATCGTAAGCAGCCTTTCTTTATTTCCGCTTTGCGGCGGAAGTAAAGATAGGCTGCTTTTTTATTTAGGGAAAATCATCACCACTTTTGTCGGTTGTAAAAGTATGAAAACAATATAAGCTATGGTTTCTAATCGGAGCAAAAGTTTCGCTCAAGCCTTTTCCAAAGGCTTGCA
>JBJERW010000072.1:0-1601 GCA_051882475.1 Huintestinicola sp.
TTCTAATGCAGTATTATTGCTGACATCAAGGGTTGATATATTTGTATCGCCGCAATACAAATACTGCAAAGCAGTATTATTACTTAAATCGAGTGTTGATATATTTGTGACGTTGCAATATAAAGTTGTTAATGCAGTATTATTGCTAATATCAATGTTTGTTAAACCTGCATTACAAGAGCAAATCAGTTCTTTTAGTTCTGAAAAATACTCCACACCTTCAAGCGAAGCAACACCGCCATCATCCGAAGATGAAGTACCGCTGACATCAATACTCGTCACCGCCGCAATTTCCTCGTTGGAGAGATAACCGTCCCCGTCGGTGTCGAAATTTGTGCTGACGTAGGTCATAAATACGCTGTCGGGGAAGTTTGTGCTGTCAACGGCAACGCCCGAGATCGCCTCTCCCGTTCTTGCAAGAGTAAAGGTTGCCGAAAAACCGTTTCCGCAGTCGTAGGTATATGTTATGTCGCCTGTGATGTTTGAGAAAATGCCCGTTGCGGAGTCAAAGTCAGCATTTGCAACGTTTGAAACCTTTGCAGGGTCAAAGCCGTCTATCGTTGAAGTGTCAAAGGTCAGGGCGTTGGAGGGGATTTGGTATTGGCAGCCGGTAGTTCCGAGTTTGGTCAGGCTCGTATTGTTGGTTACGTCAATGTAAGCTATTTTCGTGCCAATGCAACCTATATATGATAAAGCAGTATTATTGCTGACATCAAGGACTGATAGATTTGTACGTGAGCAATTCAAAAATTCCAAATCAGCATTATTGCTAAGATCAAGGATTGTTAGATTCGTGTCCATACAATACAAATGTATCAAAGCAGTATTATTGGTAACGTCGAGTGTTGTTATTCCTGTGTTGTAGCAACTAAGGTATGTTAAATCAGAATTATATCTGACATCAATGGTTGATATATTTGTGCTTTCGCAATTCAAATCAGTCAAAGCGGTATTATTGCTGACATCAAGGATTGATATATTTGTGTTGTTGCAATACAAAACGTTCAAAGCAGTATTATTGCTGACATCAAGGGTTGATATATTTGTGTTGTTGCAATACAAAACTTTCAAAGCAGTATTATTGCTGACATCAAGGATTGATATATTTGTTTCACGGCAGTACAAATCAGTCAAATAAGTATTATTGCTGACATCAAGGGCTGTTAAACCTGAATTGTATTTGCACCGCAATATTGTCAGTTCTGTAAAAAACTCCACACCCTCAAGCGAAGTTACACCGCCGTCAGTCGAAACAGTTCCGCTGACATCAATATCCGTCACCGCCGCAATTTCTTCGTCGGAGAGATAACCGTCACCGTCGGTGTCGAAATTTGTGCTGACGTAGTTTCGGAAAACCTCGTCGGGGAAGTTTGTGCTGTCAACGGCAATGCCTGTTACAACAGGGTCGGGTTCTGTTTCGGTTGTTGTTTCGGTCGAGGTTTCCGTTTCGGTCGGAACGGTAGTTTCGGTAGTGGTATCCGTTTCTGTTTCTGTGGGAACGGTAGTCACGGTGGTAATATCCGTTTCCGTTTCTGTGGGAACGGTAGTCACGGTGGTGACATCGGTTCTTGTTTCGGTAGGAGCAGTGGTCACGGTGGTGA
>JBJERW010000072.1:1701-33457 GCA_051882475.1 Huintestinicola sp.
CAGTGGTCACGGTGGTGACATCGGTTCTTGTTTCGGTAGGAGCAGTGGTCACGGTAGTGGCATCTGTTTCCGTTTCGGTAGGAGCGGTGGTCACGGTGGTGACATCGGTTTCCGTTTCTGTGGGAGCGGTGGTTTCGGAAGTAACATCGGTTTCCGCATCTGTGGGAGCGGTGGTTTCGGAAGTAACATCGGTTTCCGCATCTGTGGGAGCGGTGGTTTCGGCGGAAGCATTTGTTTCCGTTTCGGTGGGAGCGGTAGTTACGGTGGTAACATTTGTTTCCGCTTCGGTGGGATCTGTAGCTGCGGTTGTGATATTTGTTTCTGTTTCCGTATTATCGGTCGCAGCCGTTGTTATATCCGATTCCGTTTCGGTTTGCTCTATTCCGTCGGTGGTGATATCCGTTCCGACAGACGCTGCTGCGGTGGTTTCGGCAGGGGAGGGCTTGCTTTCGGCGGCTGTATCGGGAGGGACTATCTCTCCGCCGTTATAAACTGAATGATATTTGCTGAGGTCAATATCTCTGCGTTCGATCTCTTCAAATAATTCCGTCGGTTCTTTAAACATCTGATGACCGTTTATCGAGGCGTTGTATATATCAACAAGGTCATCGTCGGAAACCATGTCCATTTCTATAGGATCAACATTGTCCTCGTCCCCCTCAATAAGCTCCTCAACGTAAACGGTGATGACCTCGTCCATCTTGACGCACGCCTTATAGCCTTTGCCGATAAGGACCTCTTCATCAACGACAGTTCCGTCGGGCATGATCCTGCGGCAAGCGACAGTTCCGCCGTAGGTGTAAACATCGGTATATGCATCGCCGTTTTCGTCAAAGCTTACTTCCACACGGAAGAATGTTCCTCTTACCGCAAGAACTGCGTTGGGAGTGGTGACTATGTAATCCTCGCCTGCGGGCAGGGGAGCGGTGATCTCGTTTGTTATTGCGCCCGATTCCAGACGTATGACCGTGTTTCGTTTTTGTTCCGTTCCAAGCTCTTCAAAGGCTGCACGGCTCAGCTGTTCAAGCTTGATATATTTGTCGCTGTCAAGCAGCAAACGGGTATAGCTGTCGGCGTCGGTTGAAAGAACATAACCTCCTCCGACCTTCATGTTTTTGTATGCTTCGTATTTCTTGCCGCCGTTTTCGGTGGTAACGCTTCCCGATATTTCGGAAATGCTTATGCTGCGGTAGCCCTTTTCTCTTCCCGCAAAAATAAATATCAGCACAGCGGCTGCTATCACTGCGACAACAGAGATAACAATTATTTTTCCTTTTTTTGTGTTCAAAAAGCTGTTCATATTGCTTTCCCTCCGTTATATTTTTTGGTTTATATCCGAAATGCCTGTGACCGAATAAACGAATACGCCTTGAGATTTGCCTTTCAGCGGTATTTCGCCGATGGACTCAGCCGATATGCGGTCTTTTACATTTTCATAAACGGCTTGGCTTATGTAGACCGTTCCGCCCGGCGCTTTGGATTCAAGCCTTGCGGCGGTGTTTACTGTGTCGCCTATAGCGGTGTAATCCATTCTGAAATCGCAGCCGATATTTCCCACGACTGCCGTACCGCAGTTCACTCCGACTCCGAAGCCGATATGTATTCCGTATTTTTCGGACAGCTTCTCGTCAAGCTCTCTGCCGCCCCGTACTATATCCCATGCGGTATTTACAGCCTTAAAAATATAATCCTCCGTATCAAAAGGAGCATTGAATACTGCCATCGTTGCGTCCCCGATGAATTTGTCAAGAGTTCCTCCGTACTTAAAAATACAGCTTGTTGTAAGCTTAAGATACTCGTTCAGGATCTCCACTACCTGCTTCGGGGGAAGCTTTTCCGAAAGGGGAGTAAAACCACGAATATCAACAAACAGCACTGCAATATCACGTGTTTCGCCGCCCAGTTCAAGCTCATAAGTACCGCTTTTTGCAATATTGTTTACTATCTCGGGAGCGACATATTTTTTAAAAGCGCCCTCTATTTTCTTTTTGGCATTTTTTGCCGCATAATAATGTGCCGAGATGTAATATGCCATTATTACTGCCGAAAAAATGGGGAATGCGACCGTGTCGCCCGAATATCCCATATTAAAAGCAACATATCCTTCCAGAAGCTTCACCGCTGACGTTCCCACGCAGACAGCCGCTGTTTTTATGACCGTGAGCCTGCTGCATAAAAATGCAAGTATCCCTGCAAGCAGACCGACAGCGGCGGCAGAGATGAGGGTCGGAATTTTGTAAAGGTATTTTTCTTCCCAAAGCGCCTGAATTGCATTGGCGTGTATCTCTACTCCGTACATCTGTTCGCCTCTGCTTACGGGAACAAAATATGCGTCCATCATTCCTGCGGTATATGCTCCCACAAGGACTATACAGTCATCGAAGGCTTCGGCAGGGACTGTTCCGTCCAGTACGTCGCAGAGGGACACATTTTCATATTCTCCGGGCTTTCCGCTGTATCGGAAGCTGAAACGTTCACCGCTCGGAAATTTCGGTTCAAAGCCTTCCTGCTCGGCATAAGCCTTATATATCGCCGCATTTAAGCTGTATTCCGTTATTCCGTCCTCCTGACAGAATTTGAGAAACGAGCTTCTTACGTAGCTGTCGTCCTTGTCCATAAGCGCATTTGCAAAACCATGCTTGGCTGCGCTGTACAGCTCAGGGTATGGTTTGATAATGTCTGAAACATATGTATTGTCAACTGTCAGAACGCCGTTTCCATCGGTCACTGTTCTGCGCTCAAAAACATAGCTGAATGCGCAAACAACATTTCCGTGTTCCCTGCATGCTTCTGCAAAGGCTTCGTCGCCTTCGCCGCCGCTGCTTGAAAACATAATATCAAAGCCGATGACTGAGGGCTTTACCTCGTCAGATACGCAAAGAGTATCTACCAGACGGGCATAAACAGTTCTGTCCCATTTTTCAAAATCGCCCAATTGGTTTATTGATTTATCATCTATCTTGATGATCTTGATTTTTTCCGAAGTCCCATCGGCATGATGATACAGCAGATCCTCCGCCGAACGGTCAAGAGAGTCAAACAGTCCGAAATATACCGTGCAGAAAGCTGCAGCAGCAAACAATATCGCCAACAATACCCTTTTTATGACAAAAACCGCCTTTCAATAAACAAAAAAATATAAGCTTTTCCCGATTTGTGATACAATTCTCCGAATGTATCGGACAAAGATTATCTTTGGAAACCCGTATACATAACATGAATATATATCAAACAAAAAAAGGAAAATATTTATAGTAGTTGTTTTTGGATTATAGATACTTATAGTATACATCAAAAGGGAATAAATATCAATAGTCTATGTAAAAATATTTTAAATACTTATATACTTTATTTAAATACTTTTTCGGAGGAGAGTAAAATGAGTAAAATTTCATTGGAGATAGGAAAACGAATACGCAATTACAGAAACGGGCTGTGTATAAGTCAGGAGGAGCTTGCGGAAAAATGCGGTCTTCACCCGACATATATAGGTCAGTTGGAAAGAGGCGAAAAAAACGCCACCCTCGAAAGCATCGAGAAGGTGGCGTCGGGATTATCCGTTTCGCTCAGCAGATTGTTTGAAAACATCGGTGAGGACGGCTGTAATATCAATTACCCCAAGGAAGCATATCTTTTAGTGCAGAGCGCAAACGAAAACGAACAGCGGCAGCTGATTGGCATTTTAAAGGAAATAATCGAATATAAAAAGATTTCCGAATAAGTAATATATATATATTATTACAGCAAAAAATCCCTGCTTTCAACCGAAGGAAGGGATTTTTGATTATTTACGATATAAAAAAGCCATTGCCTGAGAATATTTCATGACCCTGTCAGTATCCTTACGAGTGACATTCGGCAAACGCTTCAGATCCATATTGTGCGACAGGTCGGCAATTTTTACGGCTTTGGCAATAGGGTTTTTCTTGACCCTTTGCAGATATTCGTCATAGGTTTCGGTGTCAAGGTGAGTCATTGCTTTTACGGCGTCTGCGATAAAGTCGGGGAACTGCTCCGAAAGCTCCTCTTCGGTCATATCGGTATCCTCAAGGATATCATGCAGATATCCCACAACCATGCCGTAGGGCGAATTTGCTGCGTTCTTGGCAACGGCGGAAAGATGCCCCTCAAAGTAGTCGATGCCTGCCTTGTCCCTCTGACCTGCATGAGCCTGCTTGGCAAGCTCACGTGCCTTTTCGGTCATAGCGGTATCGCGGGCTATTTTTTCCTCAAGGATACGTTCCGCTTCGTCAAAGGATAATTCTTCGGCGCTTTCGGGCAGAAAGCCTTCGTTTACCCAGCTTCCGCCGCTGTATCTTTGGCAGAATGACGCCTCGCTGTCCGACTGCATATAGACCGAATCCCTATATTTGTAGAACTTCATGACCATGCCCTCCTTAACTTTTTTACAATTTTACAAAATTATGCATTAAAAGTCAAGTAAGGACGCATTAAAAACCTATTAAACAGGATATTATTCTCAGTTAAGCTCCGCAATGACCTCAACTTCCACAAGAGCGCCCTTGGGCAGCTTTCCGACCTCGACGCAGGAACGTGCGGGCTTGCTTGTGAAATATTCGCCGTAAACTGCGTTGAATGCGGCAAAATCAGCGATATTGTCAAGGAAACAGGTGGTCTTTACAACGTTGTCGAAGGTGCAGCCCGATTCTGCAAGAACAGCCTTCAGGTTTTCGCATACCTGCCTTGTCTGTGCTTCGATACCCTGTCCGTCGATATTTCCCGTGGCAGGATTAATGCCTATCTGACCCGATGTAAAAAGAAGATTTCCTGTTTTTACAGCCTGTGAATAGGGACCGATTGCTTCGGGGGCATTGGGAGTATAGATTTTTTCTGACATGATAATAACTTCCTTTCATTTTTTATTACAGAAGAGTAAAGCCCTTCTTTTTCAGCGCTTCCTTTATCTGATAGATATGCTCGAAGTTCCTTGTTTCAAGAATGATACGCAGATAACAGCCGTTGATGTCGCTGCCTTCGTTTGCACGTTCGTGATGAACGCTTATAACGTTTCCGCCGAGAGCGGCTATGGTGTCGGCAACGCCCTTTAGCTGACCGGGCTTGTCAATAAGCTCGATATTCAGCAGACAGGTCCTTCCCGATGTGAGCAGACCTCTTTCAATAACTCTCGAAAGAATGGTAACGTCGATATTTCCCCCCGATACAAGGCAGATGACCTTTTTGCCCTCAATTTCGGGTATCTTGTCAAACATGACTGCCGCAACGGGAACTGCTCCTGCGCCCTCGGAAATGAGCTTGTGGTTTTCCATGAGTGCAAGGATAGCGGAGGATATCTCGTCATCGCTTACCGTCACGACCCCGTCCACATATTCTTTGCAAAGCTCATAGGTGTGCTCGCCGGGTTCCATGACCTTAATGCCGTCAGCAATGGTCGAAACGGAGGGCAGACGCTCAATTTTTCCGTGAGCAAGGGAGTTTGCCATGCTTGGCGCTCCCGCTGCCTGAACGCCGTATACCTTAACGTTGGGGTTAAGCTTTTTGATGGTGAATGCAACTCCCGAAATAAGTCCGCCGCCGCCGATGGGCACGATAACTGCGTCGGCGTCGGGGAGCTGTTCGAGAAGCTCCAGACCGATAGTTCCCTGACCTGCAATTACATATTCATCGTCAAAGGGGTGGATAAAGGTGTAACCCTTTTCGTCCCTCAAGCTTATTGCCTTAGCGTAAGCGTCGTCGTAAACGCCGTCAACAAGGCATATGTCCGCACCGTATGAACGGGTCGCCTCGACCTTTGATATGGGCGCTGCATCGGGCAGGCAGATAAGTGATTTTATACCGTTCTTTGCCGCCGCAAGAGCCACGCCCTGAGCATGATTTCCTGCGCTGCAGGCAATAACTCCTCTTGCCTTTTCCTCGTCGGTGAGCTGTGATATCTTGTAGTATGCGCCTCTGACCTTAAAAGAGCCTGTCACCTGTAAATTTTCCGTTTTAAGATAAACATGACACTTGTCCGAAAGCTTCGGCGCAGGTATCAGGTCGGTTTTTCTGACTACCTCCTTCAGCTTATAGGACGCACTGTAAACCATATCCAGCGTAAGCATAGATATTTCTCCTTTCAAACTATCAAAAATTTAATCGGATAAATAAAAAACCTCACCTCTTTTTCAAGAGGTGAGGACAAATGTACCCACGTTACCACTCTTGTTGCCGCATGATATCCGTTAAGACGGAAAACATATGCAGCCGCTCATCTTTCTGTCAGTCAACAGAAATTCCCTGTAACGGGAGAATCCCGCCGCAGCTTACTGAATGTACCGATATGCGGTACAAATTTTCTGCCGCAAAGCTCAGGGGTGATAGGTTATCTGCTAAGACGCTGCCTGTTCGCACCAAACACAGGCTCTCTGAAAACGACTGAGAAGCAGCTCCGTCCCCGTCAGCGCATTTGTATAATATAATTCCGATATCCTTATTATATTACCCGTTTTCCGTTTTGTCAAGAGGGGAGCGCACTAATTTCTGTGAAATTTTTCCGACAGGTATCATATCAGCTGAGGGGAGGTCTTCATTTTTTCGGTTATTTCATCAAGGGTCGGCATTGCGGGGATAGCTCCCTTTTTAGCGGAGGTAAGCGCTCCGCAGGCGTTTGCGAACAATGCCATCTGTCCGATATCTTCGGTTTCAAGTTCTTCCGGGGACTTTCCCGTCTGAATGAATTTGTACAGAAAGGCTCCCAAAAAGCTGTCGCCCGAGCCGAGAGTGTCTACCGTTTCGGTCTTGTAGGACGGGTAGCGTTCTATTCCCTTTTTTGAGGCAATGATGCAGCCCTTTGCGCCCTGGGTTATGCAGACTATCTTGACCCCCGACGAAAGGAGCTTTGCAACGGCAGGGATCAGATTACCGCAGTCGGTAATTATCTGCAGCTCCGCTTCGGACACCTTTACGATGTCGGCGTATCTTACAACGCTGCGCATTGCCTTTTCAGCCTCCGCCCTTGATGACCAGAGGGCAGGCCGCCAGTTGGGGTCATATGAAATTAACTTCCCGTTCTGTTTTGCGTATTCCACTGCATTGATCGTTGCCGATTTTGACGGCTCCGCCGTAAGCGACAGCGCACCGAAATGCAGTATTTTGCATTCGTCTATCAGCTTCAGGTCAATGTCGCTGTAGGCAAGATTCAGGTCGGCGCTTAGCTTGCTGTTGCGGTAGAACATGAAATCCCTTTCGCCGTCCTCGTCGTTTCTGACAAAGGCAAGGGTGGTGCTGAAACGGCTGTCCGAGATAAGTCCCGTTGTGTCAACACTGTTTTCTTCCAAAACTCTTCTCAGATAATCCCCGAACATATCCTTGCCTATTTTTCCGATAAATGCGGTTTTTGCTCCAAGCTTTGCTGCCATGCAGGCAACGTTTGCGGGAGCGCCCCCTGCATTCTGGCTGTAGGTAGGCTGACCGCTGCTTTCAAGGCAGGTGAAATCCACCAGCAGTTCTCCCATAGAAACTATATCATACATTACTCAGCTCATCCTTTCCCCCATAAAATGGCATTTCTGTTATATATACTTATTCACTGTTGATTATAACATTTTATTTTCAAAAAATTCAAGTAACATTGTTACATTTATATAAAAATTCTGTGAAACGGACTTTTTCTGAATAAAAGAAAAAAATCTGTAAATTATATGCAGAAGAAGAAAAAATATTCGGGAAAGGAATGTAAAGCGAATGAGGGAAAGACGACCCGACGAATATGATTTTACGAATGTTCCTCTTGAATGTTCGCTCGAAAAGAATATATCAAACATAACCGATATCCTCGGCAAATCCTCCGACCTGCTTGTCAGCCGCATGAGGATAGGCGGGATATCAACGTCGATCATCTGCTTTGAGGGCATGATATCGGGCTACGACGTTCAGGAAATGATAATCAAGCCGCTGATGGACGTGACAAAGAAATTCACCGCCCCGTCACAGCTGCTTGACTATGTGCGAAACGACATGATACTTTCCATAGATACGGGGGAGTCGGAGGATTACGGCGACCTTATGCGCAGGGTCATGAGCGGCTTTGCCGTGCTGCTTATCGACGGCATATCCCATGCCGTATGCTTCGGCGTTCAAGGGTATGCCAAGCGTGGTATAGACGAGCCTTCCTCCGAGGGGAACATCAGAGGCTCCCATGAAGGCTTTATTGAGGTCGTGAGAACGAATATGTCCCTTATCCGAAGACGGATAAAATCGCCCTGCCTCAGGTTCGACCTTTTTCCCATAACCGAAAAAAGCAACGTGGATGTTATCGTCTGCTACATGGACGACAGAGTGCCGAAAGCTCTTGTAAAGGACGTTACAAAGCGGCTGAAAAATATGAAGCTGGAATCGGTGCTTGGCAGCGGCTATGTGAAGCCATTTTTGGAAAACGGACGGCTTTCGGTCTTTTCGGGAGTTTCCGTTACCGAGCGCCCCGACGTCGCCTGTGCAAAGCTCCTTGAGGGCAGGGTCGCAGTGCTGATAGACGGCACTCCCTTTGCACTTATCCTGCCTGCTCTTTTCGTGGAAAATTTTCAGACTCTTGATGACTATAATTTCCGCCCATTTTTTGCTGTTTTTCTGAGATATATCCGTTATATTGCATTTTTTGCGTCTGTGTTCCTGCCGGGGATATATCTTGCCGCCGCACTTTTTCACCCCGAAATGTTTGACAGCAAGCTGCTGCTGAATCTTGTTTCGGCGGAGGAGGCGGCGCCCCTCAATCTGCTGTGGGAGGCGGTGATAACCCTTGTGTTCTATGAGATAATCCGTGAAGCGGGGGTAAGACTGCCGAAAGCCGTGGGCGGAGCGGTTTCCATAGTGGGAGGGCTTATCATAGGCGACGCTGCGGTTTCGGCAGGGATAATATCAAATCCCATGCTGCTTGTGTGCGCTATAGCGGTCACAGCGTCCTTTGTTCTCCCGTCCCTCGATCAGCAGATGACCGTCCTGAGATTTGCGGCAGTATTTGCAGGGGGACTGTGCGGACTGTTCGGCATAGGACTTGTTGGCTTTGTGCTTCTTGCGAATATATGCTCCGCCGAAAATTACGGCGTTCCCGTAATGTCGCCCATATCTCCCTTTTCACCCAATGCCATGGGCGATGTGGCGGTAAGGCTCGGCTTCAAAAAGCTGGGCAGAAGGGAATTTACGGTAGAAAAGCTTCGTGGAGTCGATATTGGCGGCTCATGCAGTGAAAACGGAAAGGAGGGAGCGGAAAATGAATAATTCTCACCCGAAAACAGATAATATGCAGCTTGTTGTAATGCTCGGACTTTTTGCCGTTTTCTCAAGTCTGCTGACCCTTAAATTCCCCTCCGACGGAAACAGTCTGGGGTCTGTATTATCCGCAGACGCATCGAGAGCGGTGATACAGGCGGTGCTTGTTTTGCCTGCGGTGCTTTTTTCATCAAGGCTTCACGGGAAAAGCGTGACGGGCGCCGCTTCGGAGATAAGCAGGACAGCGGGAATGACCGCCGCCCTGCTCTATGCCGTTTTTTTCACCTCCGCTGCCGCAAGGTTCACAGAGCTTTTCGCCGAATTTGCTGCGGTGAAATACTTCCCCGAGGGCGGAGCGGCAGTGTGCGCCCTGCTGCTTGGAGCAGTATGCTTCTATGCTGCCTGCGGCGGTATCTCCGCAGTATGCAGAATGAGCACCGTGCTGCTCATAATTTTTGCGGCTGAAATCATATATCTGATCGTGACTGCCGTTATAAACGGTCCTGCGGACGTGGTTTCCATATCCGACCTCCGCATCTCTCCCGATGTTATCACGGCAGGACTGTCGGATATCACAAACTGCGGGCTGACCGTTCTCTGCTTTGCACCTGCTCATATGCGGGTGGGGAAGAAGTCACGGGGGCTCAAATGCGGCGCATACTGCTCTGTTGCGGCGATACTTGTTGTTTCTGCGCTCCTTGCATTTTTGTCGGAGATAATTCTCGGAAGCTACTCCGACCTTAGCGTATATCCGCTTTACGATGCGGTCATCTATACCTCAAGAAGCGTGAACATCAAGCCTGACGGTATATTTTTTGTTTTCTGGGCAATGTCCTCGGCGGCAATAATATCCCTTATGCTTGCCTGCGCAGGAGAGGGGATAGGAGCTGCTCTGACTTTCAAAACTGCGGAGGGAGAAACGGGAAAGATAGGAAAATACACCGTTATTTCGACCGCTGTCTGTACGGCTTTTGCAGCGATAGCCGCAGCTGTGGGAACAGGCTCGGACAATATCATTCTCCGAGGCTTTCTTTCCGTATGCACAAGCACCTCTGCTTCGGTGATACTGCTGTTTATCATTCCTCTGCTCCTTTTTGCGTTTTATCCCAAGGAAAACAGTGTGAGAGCATCGGGCTTGCCGAGGAAAGGAAAGGTTTATCATGGGGAAAATTAAGCTTTTGAAAAAAATTGCCGCTCTGATTCTGGCATTGGCTGTGGGAATGTCCCTCTGCGGCTGCGGTTCGGAAAAAATTCTTCAGGTCAGCGACAGAATGTTCGTCCATCTCATGGGCATCGAGGAGAACGGCGGCACCTGTCTGCTTACCTTACAGATATTCGATATCGGCGGAAATGATACGTCTGCCGAAGAATATACGGTGCTGAGCGGTTCGGGGCGAACCTTTACCGAAGCGAGAGATATGATAGAGAGGGAACGGGGCAAAAAGCTGTTTTTCGGTCAGTGCGAGGCTGTTGTCTGTGATTCGGACGTTATCTGCTCACCCGGACTGCTGAGCACGCTGATGAAGGAACAGGTCCCCAAGGGGTGCAGAATGTTTTACTGCGACCAGCCCTCGATCTACGCCGCACGTACTGATGAGAACGGGGAGCTGTACGAAAGCGGACGTGCGGACAGATTTGCGGACGTGCTGAAATTTTATGAAGCCGAGGGGATAATCACCCCCGTGTCGCTCCTCGATACCTTTACCGCCTCGGTCAGCGGCAGAAAGCTGCTCATTCCGAGGATAAAGGATACCATATGCGGCTCTGCCGCCGCCGACACCACGAGCCGCAGCATGACCGTGCTCAGCACTGCGGAATCGGCGGCGGCAAATCTAATGAGGAATGTGAAGAACATACGGCTTTCCGCCGAAATGGGATACGGTTCGGGAGCGCTGACAGTGTACAGCCTCGACCATTCCGCCTATACACGTATCGACGGGGACAAGCTCATATGCACCGTGACCTTTGACGCAGTATGCTCAGCGGACGAGATACCCTGGGGCACGGACAGAGAGGAGCTTGTGCCCTATTCCGCAAAGGCGCTGGAAGATGTAATAATGGGTATCTGCGCCCGTGGGTATGAAAACAAGTACGCCGATCTCCTGCTTGACAGCGAAACCGCAGAGATAATAATGTCCTCGGAGCTTCCCGTGGAATTTCGAGCCGAATGCCGAAGCATCAGTTTCCGATGAAAAGGGATAATATATAAAATGAATGGTCATAAAATCAATACTTCACGGCTTCTTTCCGTATCGGTCATTGTGGGTATTGCAGTGGTGCTTCTGCTGCTGAGGCTGTTTCTGATAACGCAGAACAGCGAATATTACGCTCAGTTTGACTTGTCCGCTCCCAAATCGGTGAAGGTGGTGCGCTCCTACGGGAATATTCTGGACAGGAACGGAACGCCCCTTAACAACCGCAGCGAGAAATACATTGCGGTCATTAATCCCGAAACCGCCAACAGGTCGGTTCTTGACGGGCTTGTCATCGACCGTGAAAAATATGACAGCTGTATCGGCGGAAATGCACTTTTTCTCTGTGAAGTAAGCTCTGCCGAAATTGACGGGATAACCGTTATCCCTGTGAAAAACCGTCTGGAGGACGACTGCTTTGCCGAGCATATCATCGGCTACCAAAGCGAGGGAAAGGGAGTTTCGGGGATAGAGCTTGCGTGCGGAGAGTGCTTGCAGAGGGAAAAAAGCACCGTTACCCTCAACTACTGCGCAGACGCTTCGGGAAATCTTATCGAGGGAAGCGGACTTGCTCTGAAATATTCAAACGCCTGTGACGGAGATGTTATGCTGTCTATAGATGCCGAGATACAGACTGCCGCAGAAGCTGCCATGAAGGACGTAAAAAAAGGCGCTGCCGTTGTTATCGACATATCTGCGGGAGATATTGTCGCTGTTGTAAGCAAGCCCTATTATAACCAGCAGGATCCTGCCGAAAGCCTTGACAGCGACGATTCTCCCTTTGTCAACAGGGCTTTTTGCGCCTACAGCGTAGGGTCGGTATTCAAGCTTGTAACTGCGGGCGCTGCGATCGAATCGGGCATTTCCGACGAATTTACCTACACCTGCACAGGCAGCATTACCGTCAGGGAGAATGAATTCGGCTGCCACCGCTTCGGCGGTCACGGGGAGATAGACATGCGGACGGCTATGGTCGAGTCCTGCAATCCGTACTTTATATGTCTTGGGCAGAATATGGGAGCTGATCGCCTTCATGAATTTGCCGAAAGGCTTGGCTTCGGAAGAGCGTACAGCCTGTGCAGCGGCATAAGCTCCGCAAGCGGATATCTTACAACGGCAAATGAACTGAGAGTGCCCGAGGAAAAAGCAAATTTCTGCTTCGGTCAAGGCAAGCTCACAGCAACTCCGCTGCAGGTCACCCTTATGACCGCAGCAATTGCAAACGATGGAAATATGCCTGAGCCGAGGCTTGTCATAGGCGAAGATATTTCGGAGGATACAGCTGCCGAAGTGTATTCCTCCGCCGAGCCGAGGTTTACAAGCGTGATGAAAAAGTCCACCGCCGACAAGCTGAAAAGCTTTATGATATCAACCATGTACAAGGAAAATTCAGCTGCCGTTCCCGAATTTACAACAGGGGGAGGAAAGACCTCCACCGCCCAGACGTGGACATATAACGAGTACGGAACAGAAAACGTAAACTGCTGGTTCACAGGCTTTTTTCCTGCCGACAAGCCGAAATATGCCGTAACTATAATGATAGAGGAGGGCGTTTCGGGAAACTACACCTGCGGACCTGTTTTCAAGGAGATAGCCGACAGCGTTTCCGTAAGAAGGTACGCATCGGTAAAGAAAAACGGGTTTGTGCAGTATTATGCCAATAACCGATAAATGTGTAAATTTGGTGAAAAGGCGGGATATGTTATTGACATATCCCTTTTTTCGGAGTATAATGGAAACAAAAAAAGGAGAATTTGTTTCCACATGAAGGATAAGATAATTGACGAAACTATAAAAAGCCTGAGAACGGAGGGTCTGCGGTTTTCCGTGGATTCGCTGGCTGAAAGACTGAAAATATCCAAAAAAACCGTTTATAAATATTTTCCCGACAAGGAAGCGCTGGCGCTGGCAATGTATGAGAAATACTACAAAACGGTAAACGAAAAGATCTCTGAGCTGACCGAAAGGAATGACGGCGCTGTCACTGCGGAGCTGCTGTACCTTTATTTTGACGCCAAGAAAATGATACGCAGGGATATTTTTAACAAGTACAAGCTGAACGATGTTATCCGTGCCTATACCTCTGAGCAGAATGATTTTTTGTGGGAGAGGATAGCCGCTGCGGTATCGGGGCGCTGTTTAATTGAGGAAACAGCGCCGCTGCGCATCATTGTTGACGGTGCGTTTGAGAAATTATGCGAGGAGCAGTGCTCTCCCGACGGTGTTATTGAAAGGTTGGTAAGACTTATATGATGATCGGAATACTTCGTCTTTTTGCTATATTTTGTTCTGCGCTCATCTGCGGAAAGCTCATCTCCAAGCTTAAGCTGCCTGCAATACTCGGCTGGCTCATTACGGGTATCGTTCTGGGACCCTATCTTGCACAGGTCGTTACCTTCAGCATAACCGACTCTGTTCAGTACAAGGTGTTCATCAAGTTTCTTGAGTGCTTTGCGGGAGTTATGATAGGAAGGGAGATAATCTTTAAAAAGCTTGCAAGCTCGGGAAAACAGATAATCGGTATCACCGCAGTTCAGTCTTTGGGAACATTTCTGGTGGTGACCGCTGTGTTTGCGGCAGTTTTTGCGGCAATGGGGATACCCGTATTCTTATCGTTTGTTTTCGGAGGTATCGCACTTGCAACGGCTCCTGCCCCCGCTTTGTCCATAGTCAACGAGTATCATACAAAGGGACCCGTAACACGGACGCTGATACCCCTTGCCGCCATAGACGATATTATAGGCGTTGTTGTATTTTTTACCGTAATATCGGTTGTCGGAGGAGTTTACAGCGAAGCGCAGACATCGGTTCTGTCCATTGTGGGAATGGTATGTCTTCCCTTTGTGATAGGCATACTGTTCGGGCTGCTTGCGGCTTTCCTTATGAAAAAGGCGGAGAACGCTGTTTTAAGGTTTGTATTGATGCTTATATTCCTCGGATTATCCACTGCTTCGGGTCTGGCGATAGACAGGCTTGTCTATCATTCTTTCAGCCTGAATTACCTTCTGATAGGCATGTCGTTCAGTGCGGCAGTAGTAAATACGGTGTCCGAGGAAAAGATGAAGGACGTTCTGAAAATGTATGACCCTCTGCTCAGCTTTTCGCTTGTCATGGTGATAGTAAATCTCGGTATGCCCCTTGATTATCGTCTTATTGCAGGGGCAGGACTGTTTACGGCGGTATATATCCTGTCAAGAGCGGTCGGAAAGATAGGAGGAGCATATGTTGGAGGAAAGCTTTTCAAGGCTGAGCCGACGGTCACCAAATTCTTAGGCTTGACACTTCTGCCCCATTCGGGAGTATCGCTGGTGTTCACGGGGATAGCCGTTAACACGCTGTCGGCATTTGATACATCTCTTGCGTCGGTCGTATCGGGAACAATAGCAGCCGCTGCCATAATCAACGAGATCATTGCTGTCATCACCGCAAAATCCGCCTTTAAACTGGCAGGGGAGATAACGGAATAAAAAAGAAAGCCATTTTTGACCCATCGAATCAAAAATGGCTTTTATTATTTTTATCACTAAATCATCGGTAAGTATCAGTTGGAGCTTGTAACAATGTAAGGCTGAACAGCACCTGCGAGAACGTTTGCAGGCATTGTCTGGAGCCATATCCTGCCCGGACCTGTGACCTTTGTGTTGAAAAGTCCCTCGCCGCCGAGGAGAGCGTTTCCGATACCCTTAACGCTTTCGATATCCATGGAGCAGGTAGCCTCCATTGCTGCAAGATAGCCCGTGTCAATAAGCATAGACTGACCCGCTGCAAGATCATATTCAACAACACTGCCGTTTATTTCAAGGAAAACCATGCCGCTGCCCGAAAACTTCTGCATGATGAAGCCTTCGCCGCCGAAAAGACCAGCGCCAAGCTTCTTCTGGAAGAATATTTCCATACCTACGCCGATAGTATTTGCAAGGTATGCGGACTTCTGTGCAACGATAGGCTTTGAGGTTGTGTCAAAGCATACGATATCGCCGGGGAAGGTCGAAGCAAAAGCTATTTCACCTGCGCCGCCCTGTGCCGTATATTTGTTGCGGAAGATGGATTCGCCCGTTACTGCGCTTTTTGCCATTTTGCCAAGAGCGCCCAGCAGACCTCCGCCGCCGCTGCCAAGACCTGTTTCCATCTGCATTGAAGGTGTCATCCATGACATTGCGCCCTTCTGACATTCAATAGATTCCCCCGATTCAAGCTTGCAGATAAGCACGGGAAGGGGTGCGTTTTTTACTTCGTACTGCATGATAAATTCCTCCATGATCTGATTATTTGAAGCACAATTACCAAGTCCGTTTTTCAGACTATTGAAATTGTAACATATTTATTTCTAAAAGTCAATATATTTTTAAATAAATATATCTGAATTATTAAATTTAATCAAGAAAATAGTGTAAACAGTTAAATTTTGACGCAATTGTTAATTTGTTTGGACCAATGTATTGCAAAAAACTCCTGCCGTTGCCATGAGAAACAGCAGGAGCATCTTCGGTTTTATTGTCTTCTTTCAAGCAGCCGGACAAGCTTTCTTTCCTTGACCGCCCTAATATAGTCTGTTACATCGGTGAATCTTTCGCTGACCTCAACTCCGCCGCCGTACCATTTTTCCGTGGTGTTGTGAGCGTCCGAGCCTGCCGTAACGGGGAGATCGTACCAGCCTGCGTAGATACGTGCCCTTTCATTGAATTCGGGGATAGTGTGGGAGGCGTTGATGATCTCTATGCCGTCCACAAAGTGAGGGCAGTGCATCGTTCCACGGATATATTCATAGTCCCTGAATGGGTGAGCCTGAATTATCCCTCCGCCGCAGGAACGGGCATATTCCAGAAAACGGGTCAGCTCCATGTCAAGTATATTGTCATTTTCGAGGAGCCAGTTTTTGTCAAGTCCGTATACAAGAAAATCCGAGCCGCCGTTGCCGTATTCAAAGCCGAAAAATACGTCCAGACCGATTTTTGCCCCTTCTTCGGCGGCATGCTCGTAGCCTTTGCAGTAAAGCTCAACCTTTTCTTTCCACGGCAGCCTTCTGTCAACGGCGGTGTTTCCGTTGAAAAAGTGGTCGGTTACGATTATCCCCGTGTAGCCTTCCTCCTTGTATTTTCTCGCCATCTCTGCGGCGGTGCTGCTGCTGCATGCGCTGCCCTCGGAGGTGTGCATATGGGTTTCGTATTTATACATGTATATCAGTCCTTTCCGTGCATTGCGGCGTGTTCCTTTTTCAGCTCTTCGATAAGCTCGGATAGGGTCAGCCGCTGATTATATGCGGTCACGGCAGCCTTCAAAGGGATACCGCCCAGTCCGCAGCTCCGCATTTCCGCCAGCACCTTGTCAAGCCGCCCCGATGATATGCCCGAAAAAACAACGCATTCATCGTCGGCGGATATTTTTTCCCCCGACGGCGCAAAGCCCTTATATCCCACAAGATAGCCTATCTGCTCTCCTGCGGAAAGCTTGTCCGCAGCGCAAAGCTCTATCTTCAGCTTTTGTGCCATTTTCTTAAAAGCCTCGGTCTTTTCCTCGGAAAATCCGTATATCAGAATTTTCTCCGACGGCATTGTCACCCTTGCTTTCACGCTTATCCGACTCCTTTCAGAAATCATGCAAAACAACCGTCAGGCATGATTTTTTTCACTATTTCCCGAATGTTTGATTTTGTAACCTTATTGTTACCAAATGTAGCCTATTTGTTACTGCATTATAGCATATTTTTTATTGACTTTGAAGTGGGTAAATGTTAATATTTATACAAGGCATTCCAAATTCAGCAAAAATTGTCTTGAACAAAAGGAATAGGGACCTGCGGCCATCTGCCAAAGGTTCAGACAAAAAGTCAGGAGGTAATAATTATGACACTCGCAAAGCAGTATCTGAAATCATTTTTATGCACTGTTTTGGCGCTGCTGCTCTCCCTTTCAATGGTTAGTATCCCTGCTTCTGCGGCAAGCTATTCGCTCAACCGCACAAGCTATACTCTGACCAAGGGTTATTCTATCACTCTCAAGGTCAACGGAGCAAGCAGCTCGGACGTAAGCTGGTCAAGCTCGGATAAGTCCGTTGCAACGGTAAACTCTTCCGGCAAGGTAGTCGGCAAGAGCGCAGGAACAGCTACCATCACAGCGTCCGTAAACGGAACATCGCTTAAATCTGTCATTACGGTCGTTGGCGGAAAGCTTTCCGTAGATACCAAGACCGTTACCGTTGACGAGGGCGGAAGCACTTATGTTTACGTTACCGCCAAGGGCTCTCACGGCTTAAAGGCAGTCCCCTCGGACAGAAGCATTGCAACGGCATCATGGGTAACGCCATGGGACGGCAACACCATCAGACTCAAGATCAACGGCAAGTCCTCAGGCTCGGCTTCCATCAAGGTTTATCTTACAAAGTACCCCGATATCTACACAACGATCAAGGTTAACGTTGCAGGCAGCAATGATTCACTTCTCACAAGCGCAACAAACGTTTCGGCTGCTGTCAACGGCACAGCTTCCGTAATGGTATATGCAAATCCTGCTCAGGGACTTACATATTCCTTCTCCGATTCCACTATCGCAAAGGTATCCGAGGGCAAGTGGTCAAACAACTACTGCACTCTTACCATCACAGGACTTAAGGCAGGCACGACAACTCTTACCATTTCCAAGTCAGCTTCTCTCCAGAAGAAGGTATATATCACGGTAACGGGTGATTCGAGCGTATATTACGTTGTTACAACGACACAGCCAACAAAGCAGTTAACAACCGACCAGATCCTCAAGTGGAAGGATCCTAAGACCCTTGTAACAAAGTATATGCTTGTACCTAAGGATTACGATACGGCATATGTAAACTCTCTTATCGCAAAGGATAAGGGCAGCTATGATTACTATGCAATATTTGATACAACTCCCGTAAAGCAGGCTTCAACCGACAGCATTCTTGAGTTTATAACCACCGTTAACGGCAAGGAAGTCAAGAGATATGTTCTTGTTCCCACAGGCTACGACAAGGGCGCTTACAATTCGGCTGTTGCACAGTACACAGGCAAATATGAATACTGGACGATCTACAACACCACTCCCACAAAGATCTACGGTACAGATATCGTATATTCCTATGTTGCAAATGTAAATTATACATCTGTAACAAGATATGTTCTCCTCCCTTACGGCTACAGTGAGGAAAAGCTCAATCAGCTTATCGCTTCCGATTCGGGAACAGCGACCGACGGCTACTATTCGGTTTACACATCAACTCCTCAGAAGAAGAATCCTACAGATATCGTACTTTCGTTCTACGGAACAAAGGACGGCGTTTCAACTCTGTACTACGTTCTCGTTCCTGCAGATTACGACGAGGCTAAGTACAACGATGTTGTTGCGGCTTACACGGGTATGTACAGCTATTGGACTATCTACACCGTAAAGCCCAAGCAGAATCTTCCCACAGACGTTATTCAGTCATGGACAAAGATCATTAACAGCAAGAACACTACAAGATATATTCTTCTTCCTTACGGCTACAGCGAGGAGCTGCTTACACAGATAAAGAACAAGGACCTCGGTTCTCAGACTTCCTCTTACTATGTAGTATCCACAACAATCCCTTCACTTATTGAATCCACGGATACAATCTATCAGTGGTACAATGCTTCGGCAAAGACATTCAAGTATATGCTTCTCCCCGCAAATCCCAATATCCTTAAGAGAAACGATATCGTTTATGCCGATACAAAGGTATTCGAATACTACACGATCTACTCCACATCTCCAACAAAGATAAAGTCTGACGACGTTGTTCTCAAGCTCTACAGCTCAACTTACGGACAGTATATCTACATGCTCGTTCCCGTTGACTACACTGCCGATAAGGTAACTAAGGCAATGAACGGCGAAACGGTCACAGTGTAATTTGTTCACATGTGACCCTTCGGAAAAACAACAAAACGGTAAAATAAAAAGATAAAGAAAAGCTCCTGCGGAATAAGATAATTGTTCCGCAGGAGCTTAAATATTCATATGACATTTACAAAAAACTTGACAAAAATATCAGTGTATGGTATAATATCAAAGTAACTGTGCGGGTGTGGTGAAATTGGCAGACACGATAGACTTAGGATCTATTGCCCTGTGCGTGCAGGTTCAAGTCCTGTCACCCGCACCATATTTCGTTAAAGTCCCTGCAAAGCGTTTCGGAAAACGAATTGCAGGGGCTTTACTTACTTTGTCGGAAGGAGCATTTCTATGAGCGGACAGTCTGATAGCCGTACAAAAAAATATGAAATGGATATGTGCAGCGGCTCAATACTGAAAAAGCTGCTGCTTTTTGCGGTTCCGCTTATGTGTTCAAGCATACTGCAGCTGCTGTTCAATGCGGCGGATATCGTGGTCGTGGGCAGATTTGCGGGAGATGATTCTCTGGCGGCTGTCGGTTCAAATACTGCTCTTATAAACCTGCTGACAAACCTTTTTGTGGGACTGTCTATCGGCTCAAACGTGGCTGCGGCAAGATATTACGGTGCAAAAAAAGACGAGGACCTCAGCAGGATAGTGCACACGTCGGTGCTTCTCAGCATTTACAGCGGAATTTTTCTGACTGCCGTGGGAGTTATCGGGGCGGAAAAGATACTTATCCTTATGCAGACCCCCGAAGAAGTTCTCCCTCTTGCGGTGACATATCTCAGGCTGTATTTTATCGGCATGACTGCGGTGATGCTGTACAATTTCGGCAGTGCGCTGCTCAGAGCGGTAGGGGACACCAAGCGCCCTCTGTACTATCTCCTGGGAGCAGGGGTCGTAAATGTTCTGCTGAACATTCTTTTTGTGGTAGTTTTTGAAATGGACGTTGCAGGAGTGGCTCTGGCAACGGTCATTTCCGAGAGCATTTCGGCATTTCTGGTCATAAGATGCCTTGTCCGTGAGAGCGGCGGAATAAAGCTCAGCCCGAATAAGCTGCATATGGACCGTGAAAAGCTTTTGCTTATCATTCGGATAGGTCTGCCTGCAGGCTTTCAGGGGATAGTTTTCGCTCTTTCAAACGTTGTGATACAGTCCGCCGTGAACACCTTCGGAAATGTTGTCGTTGCAGGAAACTCGGCTGCGGCAAACATCGAGGGTTTTGTATATATGGCAATGAACGCTTTCTATCAGGCGACAATATCCTTTGTGAGCCAGAACATGGGCGCAGGAAAATACGAGCGGATAAACCGTATAGTTATCACGGCACAGGTATGCGTTATAGTTGTTGGGGCAGTGCTGGGAAATGCGGCAGTATTTTTCGGCAGACCGCTGCTTTCAATATATTCGGACAGTCCCGAGGTCATCGAGGCAGGACTTGTACGTTTGGGAGTTATATCACGGACATATTTTCTCTGCGGAATAATGGACGTAATGGTAGGCGCTCTGAGGGGGATAGGATACTCTGTTCTGCCCATGGCGGTATCGGTTGTAGGCGCCTGCGGACTGCGTTTGCTGTGGCTTGCTACGGTATTTCAGATAGACCGTTATCACGAGATAACAACGGTATACTTATCCTACCCGATAACATGGATAATCACGTTATCGGTACACATCATCTGCTTTATTATCCTAAGGCGGAGGATAAAGGCAGGCTGAGCCAAAAACTAACTGTTCATAATTAGCTGTGATACGATTGGGTGCAGGCTCAGCCTGCCGTTACCAAGCCAAAAACTATCTGTTCACAATTAACTGTGATATGATTGGGTGCAGGCTCAGCCTGCCTCAGCCTGCCTCAGCCTGCCTAATCCTGCCTTCCTGCAATGATAAAGCTGTCGAAAAGTTCGTTGTAGCGGAGATTTCCCTTTTCGGGAATGACCGTAAATCCTGCCCTCAGCGAAACCTCAAATTCGTTTTCGCCCGATCTGACAGTCCTGCCGTTGAGTGCAAGGATCTTTTCGGCAACAGCCTCAGCCGAGCTTTTGTCGGAATAATCGGTGATAAGCACAAATTCGTCGCCGCCTATCCTTATGGTGAGCATGTTATCCTCAGCCGCATCGTCTATCCTGCGCAGACATTCGGCAATGGCAATATCTCCGGCAGCGGAGCCGTAGGTGTCGTTGATATACATAAGATGGCACATATCAAAGCATATGGCGTATTTGCCTCTGTGCTCCTTAATATAATCGTATAAGTGCGAAACATCAAATCTTATCTTGCTTGCCATAACTTCATTCCCCTTTTCATCAAAAAGTTCATTGTATCTGCCAAGCTTTGGGTAAATTTCGGAAAATCCGCTGCTTTTGCGGAATTTTGCGGGAGTTACTCCCCACAGCCGCACAAATGCCCTTGTAAAAACCTCGTGAGAGTTGTAGCCGTATTTCAGTGCGGTTTCGAGAACGGTGTTATCGGTGAGCAGCAGATCCTTTGCAGCGTTTGTAAGCCGTCTGCGTGAGATGTAGTCGCTGATACCGATATGAAACGTGCAGCTGAACATCTTTTGAAGATTGGAAAGGGAATAGCGGCACTTTTCGGCGCACTGATTCGGAGTGACTCCCGAAGTCAGATTGTCTTCAATATACTCCAAAGCCTCAGACAGAATTTCAAATTTTTCCATGGCGATCACCTTTTCATACAGATTGACCTGTATACAATAACTTGTTATCGTACCTATATAGTAACATATCCCGAGGAATAAATCTTGATGTTTTGAGTAAAAATCAAAAAACGGTTTCCGATAGAAATTTGATATCGGAAACCGTTTTTATATTGTTCAGTCAACTATCTTAGTTCCCTCGTTGTCAATGTGAAGCTCCCTGACTTCCCATGTGTCAAGACCCATGTTGTCAAGGGCAAATCGCATTTTTCCGCCGAAGTATTTGTTTTCGGCGTCAACGATGGTCATGAGGGACGGACCTGCACCGCTGAGATATGATGCGTATGCTCCGTTTGTGTAGGCGATATCGAAAATGTCCCTTGCGTGAGGGATAAGCTCCATTCTGTAAGGCTGATGAAGCTTGTCGTGAACAGCCGTGCGGAGATTTTCATATTTTCCCGTAAGCAGTGAAGCGGAGAACAGCGCCGCTCTCGAAAGATTGTAAACTGCGTCCGCATGAGATATCTCCTTTGGCAGACAGGCTCTCGCCTTTTCCGTTTTCAGCTCAAAATCGGGGATTATCACAATGAATTTCAGCGTCGTGAAAACCTCCTGCTTGACCCAGTGAACGCATTTTCCGTCGAAAACGGCGGTAACTATTCCGCCAAGCAGTGCAGGAGCGGTGTTGTCGGGGTGACCCTCTATCTGTGCGGCAAGATTTACAAGCTCGTCAAGGTTCAGGGGATTACCCATGAGGGTGTTTGCGCCCGTAAGTCCGCCGATTATGCAGGCGCTTGAGCTTCCCAGACCTCTTGCCATAGGAATGTTGTTGGTCTGCTCGATGGAAAGCCCCTTGAAGTCCTTTCCACATATCTCATACAGCGTTTTTGCGGTGTGATATATCAGATTGCTCTCGTCATCGGGGACAGACGTGCCGTCAAGAGAGCGTATGTGACAGCCCTCCGCCTCTTCCATATTGACGTAATTGTAATAGCTCAGTGCCAGACCCAGTGCGTCAAAGCCTGCGCCCAGATTTGCGCTTGTTGCGGGGATTCGGATTTTCACCATTTTTATCAGTTCCTATCTTTGGGGGAGATCACATATCAAGCACACGGATCTTTCCGAGTATCTCAGCGCCCGATGCCGTGAGAAGGGCAAGCTTTTCGTCGATCTTCTTTTCTTCAAGCTTTTCTGTGATGAAAGCAAGCTCGTCAGCAGGCTGCTCTGTTCTTGACAGGTATTCAGCTTCGCCGAATGCTTCCTTTACCTTGTCTGCGGAAACGCCCTTTACCCTGATGTACATCTGTACCTCGTCGGACTTGTAATCAGCGATAAAGCTGTTGTCAGTGCTGTCTTCCCATTCCTGAGATACGATGTATCTGCCCTCATGCTTTGCACAGTCGATAACGTCACCGAGAACGGCACTTGCTGTGGGCAGCTTACCTGCGCCTCTTCCGTAGAACATTACCTGGTCGAAGCCATCGCCGTATACCATTATTCCGTTGAATACGTCATCAATGTGGGAGAGCTGGCAGCCGCTGCATACGAATCTGGGGCATACCATAGGAAGTATCTTGCCGTCGGGCAGCTTCTTGACTGAGCCGATGAGCTTGACTGCTCCGCCCCATGAATCTGCGTACTCCACGTCCTCGGAGGTAAGCTCTGTGATACCCTCGCAGTGTACCCAATCGGGGTAAACGTGCTTTCCGAATGTGAGTGCGGAGAGGATACATATCTTTCTGCAGGCATCTGCGCCCTCAACGTCGGCTGCGGGATTCTTTTCGGCATAGCCTAAGCGCTGAGCCATTTCAAGGGCGTCGGAGAAGGACATCTTTTCGGTTATCATCTTTGTAAGGATAAAGTTTGTTGTTCCGTTGAGTATGCCTGCGATAGCGGTTATATCGTTTGCTGCAAGGCATTTGTGGATAGGACGGATTATAGGGATAGCTCCGCCCGTTGAAGCTTCAAACATGAAGTTGCAGTTATGTGCCTTTGCAACGCTGAGAAGCTCTGCGCCCTTTGTTGCAACAAGCTCCTTGTTGGAGGTGCAGACACTCTTGCCCTTTTCAAGGCATGACTTAACGAATTCAAAAGCAGGGTGAACTCCGCCCATTACCTCGGCAACAACAGTTACCTCGTCATCGTTCAGGATATCGTTTATATCCTTTGTAAACTTGTCGGAGTAGGGGAGTCCCGGAAAATCTCTGATGTCGAGAATATATTTCAGGTCGAGATCGGTACCCGCTCTCTTGTTGATATGCTCCTTGTTTCTCAGGAAAAGCTCCGCTGTTCCCGAACCTACAACGCCGTGTCCCAAAATTGCAAATTTAGACATTTTTATCCACCTTTCTGAGGACCTTATCAATGCTTATGCTGCGATATGCGCACGAGCACCGCCTGTAAAAAGTCCTCGCTGAACCCCATATAAGTTCAGATAATAATTTGATTAAATAATGTGTTATGCAGCTATTCCTCGGAAATAAGCCTTACATCCACAACGCCTTCTATTTTCAGAAGAGCCTCCTTAAGCGTTCCGCCGTCGATGCTGCTGTCCCTGAGGCGGACGGTGACCGTTACGGAGGCAGCTCCGTCAACAGGTACGCTCTGATTGAGAGTCATAACGTTGGCGCCTGTTTTGTGAAGCTGGCTGAGGACTGCCGAAAGCACTCCGGGAACGTCAAGAAGCGTGGCATAGAAGGAAATTATCCGTCTTGTCAGCTTTTCTTCGTATGTGAAAACGCTGTCCCTGTACTTGTAGAATGCGCTGCGTGATATGCCCACCCTTTTGCACGCCGAAGCGGAGCTTTTCTCGCTTCCGCAGGCAAGCAGACGCTTTACCTCCATAACCTTCAGAAAAACCTCGGGCAGCACTTCGCAGCTTACAACAGCATATTTAGGCACTTCAAATCCTGCGTGAGCAGCGGTGCCGTCTGTAGTATCTATTTCGCTCATAGAAGTTTCACACGCTCCGTAAATGTTGTAATAATATATCAAATACGGTATTCTGCCGTTAGGGAAAGCACTCCGCAGTCCGTCCGACAAATACATCTGTATTTTGCATAAATACAATAATAACATCTTTTGCCGATTTTGTCAAGCACTGAGTTCTTTCCGTTTTAGTAGATTTTTATCGCCTGCCAAGGTTGTTTTACTGTTAATATTACCCGAAACAGCATAAAATTTATATAAATGTATTGCAATCATGAAAAAAAAGGAGTATAATAGTAATCACAAAGAATATAATGCAGAATTATGCACTATGTTCAAATTGCTTTGGAGGTAAAAAACAATGTCTAAACTGGTTTCTGCAAAGGAAATGCTCAACAAGGCCCGTGACGGCAAGTATGCTGTAGGTCAGTTCAACATCAACAACCTTGAATGGACTAAGGCTATTCTTCAGACTGCCGAAGAGCTGAAGTCACCTGTTATCCTCGGTGTATCCGAAGGCGCAGGCAAGTATATGTGCGGCTACAAGACCGTAGTAGGTATGGTAAACGGTATGGTTGATTCTCTCGGAATCACTGTTCCTGTTGCTCTCCACCTTGACCACGGTTCATTTGAGGGTGCAAAGGCTTGCATCAACGCAGGCTTCTCCTCTATCATGTTCGACGGTTCACACTATCCTATCGCTGAAAATATCGCAAAGACAACCGCTCTCGTAAACACCTGCGACGTTCTCGGTCTTTCTCTTGAGGCTGAGGTAGGTTCTATCGGCGGTGAAGAAGACGGCGTTGTAGGTATGGGCGAGTGCGCAGATCCCAACGAGTGCAAGCAGATCGCTGATCTCGGCGTAACAATGCTCGCAGCAGGTATCGGAAACATTCACGGCAAGTATCCCGAGAACTGGCCCGGACTCCGTTTCGACGTTCTCGAGCAGGTCAAGGCAGCAACAGGCGATATGCCTCTCGTTCTCCACGGCGGAACAGGTATCCCCGATGAAATGATAAAGAAGGCTATCTCTCTCGGAGTTGCAAAGATCAACGTTAACACAGAGTGCCAGCTGGTATTCCAGGAAGCTACAAGAGCTTATATCGAAGCAGGCAAGGATCTCCAGGGCAAGGGCTTCGATCCCAGAAAGCTTCTCGCTCCCGGCTTTGAAGCTATCAAGCTGAAGGTCAAGGAGAAGATGGAGATCTTCGGTTCTGTAGGCAAGGCTTGATTTTTGCCGAACGCTTAACTGAAGTATCTGACGAACGTAAAAGTCCCTTTTGGCGTAGGGAAACACTGAATAAATGGTTTCAGCGTTTCCCTGATCTGAAAGGGGCTTTGCTTTTATAAGGAGGTTCACTATGCCGTTTATCAATGTAAAAACAAATGCTGAGGTTTCCGCCGAAAAGGCAGAGAAGATAAAATCCGACCTTGGACTTGCCATAACTGCAATTCCCGGAAAATCCGAGGGCTGGCTCATGGTAGGCATCGAGGACAACTGCAAGCTTTATTTCAGGGGAACGGACGAGCCTGCGGCAATGGTCGAGGTCAGCCTTTACGGCAAGGCATCGTCAAATTCTCTGGGAGTGCTTACAAGCAACATTACGGGAATAATGCTTGACACCCTGGGAATTTCTACCGACAGGGTGTATGTAAGCTATATGACCACGGAGGACTGGGGCTGGAACGGTTCCAATTTCTGATAAGCACGATCGGGCAAGAATTACGGCGGCAGAATGAGGAAGTTGACTTTCTTATTCTGCCGCCGATCTTTGTAATTATTTACATGGGTACATATTATTAAAATGGTTGTCGGAAACAAAAAGTTCATAAACTTTGGCATCAGAAACCGATCAAGAAACAAAATGTTTATGTATTCGTAAATTTAACTTTGTTGACAATTTCGATTTAAAGCAGTAAAATTGTAATATGATATGTATAATTGATGCAACATTATTTTTAACAATAGGCACTGTTTCTTCGGGATATGCGTTCGGCATTTGCTGCTTTTGGGGTTCGTCGGCGTATATCGGGCATTTTCTGTGTAATTTATTTGAAAGGACGTAAACCGATGCCTCCTGTGGATTATAAGAAGAAATACAAGGATATTTACCGACCGAAAATCAATCCCTCCATAATTGATATGCCGCCCATAAATTATGTTGCTATAGAGGGCTTTGGCGACCCGAATGATAAGAACGGTTCATATCATAACGCACTGATGGCTCTCTACGGGATCTCCTATACCATAAAGATGAACGGAAAGACCTGCGGCGGTATAGAAGGGTACTTTGAATATGTTGTGCCGCCCCTTGAAGGACTCTGGTATAATGAAGGAGGCAAGGAAAACGGCGGTAAGGACGGTTTTCACTGGATATCCATGATAAGACTGCCCGAATTTGCGGACGAAAAGGTTCTGGAGTGGGCAAAGGAGCTTTCCGCTGTGAAAAAACACATTGATACGTCCTCTGCGAAGTTCATTACCCTCCATGAGGGACTGTGCGTTCAGAGCATGCATATAGGCGGCTTTGACAAGGAGAGGGAAACCGTTGCGAGAATGGACAGCTTTATCGCCGACAACTATTACGAAAACGACCTGACGGACAAAAGGCTCCACCATGAGGTCTATCTCAGCGACCCGAAAAAGACCCCCGAAGAAAGAATGAAAACCATTATCAGGCACCCCATAAAGCCTGCAAACACATAATTCTTTAAATATTATTAAGTATTAAAGCGTATGCATTTTTTGACAAAGCTCCCGACAATTTTGCGAAGGGACAAAAGAATGCATACGTTTTTTTGCGTCCGATAAAAAATTGCATAAAATATCCTTTGCAAACCGTTTCCGAATTGTAACAAAATATTGTCCCTAATTTCGGGTTTTAGGTTGAAATAAGAGAAAATATGTGGTAAAATAAATATTGCTCTATGGAATTTCCGATAAATAATGCCGTATAATTATAATGCTGAACATATACGTGTGTTAAAATATATAACAAAGGATTGGCTGTATCTTGGTTTTCTCTGATATATTTTTCCTGTTTGAGTTTCTGCCGCTGTTTCTGATATTCTATTTTGCGGCGAGAAGCATAAAAATGAAAAATGCGGTGCTCATTGCATTTTCACTGTTCTTCTATGCATGGGGCGAGCCGCTGTGGGTGCTGCTGCTTATAGGCAGCTCTGTCCTCGATTATTGCAACGGGCTTTTTATCGACAAGCACAAGGACGAAAAGATCAAGGTGCTGGGTGTTGTGATGTCGGTTGCCATAAATCTTTCGGTGCTTGCGGTGTTCAAGTACAGCGGAATGGTGGTAAGCGGCATAAATTCTCTCTTCGGAACGGCTTTTGATGTGCCCTCGTTCCACCTGCCTATCGGAATATCATTTTACACCTTCCAGTCCATAACCTATACGGTGGACGTTTACAGGGGCAAGGCTAAGGTCCAGAAGACATATCCCTATTACCTGCTGTACCTGTCCATGTTCTTCCAGCTTGTTGCGGGACCTATCGTCCGCTACAGTACAGTTGCACGGGAGATAGAAAACAGAACGGTAAAGATCTCCGAATTCAATGACGGACTTACAAGGCTCATATTCGGTCTTGGCAAAAAGGTCATAATCGCAAATTCTATGGGAGAGATGGCGTCCTCCCTGCTGGATTTCACCGATGCACCTGCCTCCGTTCTTGCGGCATGGGCAGGAGTGCTGCTATATTCTCTTCAGATCTACTACGATTTTTCGGGTTATTCGGATATGGCAATAGGTCTTGGACTTATGTGCGGCTTCCACTTCCCCGAAAACTTCGAGCACCCATACGTTTCCTCCTCTGCGACGGAATTCTGGCGCAGGTGGCATATTTCCCTCGGTTCGTTTTTCAGGGATTACCTTTATATCCCTCTGGGCGGAAACCGCAGGCATCAGCTGCTGAATCTTGCCATTGTATGGTTCTGCACGGGACTATGGCACGGAGCAAGCGCAAACTTTATCCTTTGGGGACTCTATTTCGGAGTCCTGCTTATCATTGAAAAGACCTTCCTTCTGAAGCTGCTTGAAAAGATACCGAAGTTCTTCGGACATCTGTACCTTATCATTGCCGTAATGTTCGGCTGGATGATATTCTACTTCACCGATATGTCACGCATGAAGATATGCTTCGGAGCAATGTTCGGCAGGGGAGCGGAACTTACGGATATCCTTACCGAATCACTGCTCAAGGGCAATATGTGGCTCATTGCCGTGGCGCTCATACTGTGTGCTCCCGTTTATTCTAAAATTTCCGCCCTCGGACAAAAGATCGGCGAGAGGTCAAAGGCAGGCTTTGCTGCGGTAAGCGTTGTCAAAACGGTCACTCTTATCGCTGTGCTTGGCATATCCTCTGTTCTTCTCGTGGGCGATACCTATAATCCGTTCCTTTATTTCAGGTTCTGACAGCGAGGTGCAATTAAGTCTTGAAAAGGAAAAAGAACAAAAAAAGCCTTTCTGCGGCTCAGGAAAGAGCGAAATCATATCGCAGGCGCTGCGGTATGTATGAAAGGATAAATATCATCATATTTATTTCGCTTATAATTTTTGTGGGTCTGTGCCTTGTTTTTCTGAAAAGACCCACCGTTTCGGAAACGGAAAAGCGTGAGCTTGCGAAATGCCCGAAGCTTACGGTTCAGACATATCTGGACGGCAGCTTTGCGGACGAGTTTTCGGCTTTCTTTTCCGATACTGTGCCTTTCCGTGAGCAGTTCATGGAGCTTTCGGCGTCCTTTGACAAGCTCAAGGGCATAAGCACACCTACATTTTACGGAAACGTAAACGTTGTTGCGGACGATTCGGGAAATTCCGTGGAAACAGAGCCTGTGACCGTTGGCACAGAGGAAATACCCGTTCAGACCGAAGCGGTAACAACGGCTGAGGATCAGGATACATCCGAAACCGCCCTTGTGACCTCTGAGAGCACCGAAACGGAAACGACCACCGTTACCGAAGAGGAAGAGGTGGAAAACATTGCAGATTTTGCCAACAACGGTATAGTCGTGGACGGCGTAAAGATGTACGGCGACAATGCGGGAGTAATGCTTTTCGGCGGCAGCAAGTCAAACGGCACACGCTATGCGGAGCTGCTCAGCGCTTATAAGGAAGCTCTCGGAGAAGATGTCACCGTTTATAATATGGTTGTCCCCACATCGGTCGAGTTCTATCTGCCTAAGAAATTCCGGAAGTATTCCGCTTCGGAAAAGGATTCTATCGAGCACATCTACTCGTCCTACACGGCAGATGTTATCCCCGTGGACGCATATTCAGAGATAGCCGCCCATACCGACGAATATATCTACCTGAGGACCGACCACCACTGGTCGCAGAGGGGCGCATATTATGCTTATTCCGCCTTTGCAAAGCTCCTCGGTCAGACGCCTCCCGATATCGACACCGATTACGATATCGGCGTAAAGGAAGGCTTTGTAGGCTCTCTCTACGGCTATACAAACGATATCACCCTGAAAAACAGTCCCGAAACCTTCACCTATTACAAGCCCAAGTCCGGCTATACAACAAGGTATTACAAATACGATACCCTGAAAGATATCGGCGAAGGTCCTCTTTTCTATGAGAGCGTCAGCGGAGGCAACTGCTACGGAATGTTCATCGGAGCGGACGCTATCCACACAAAAATTACCACCGAGCTTGAAACGGGAAGAAAGATATGCGTTTTCAAGGAGTCCTACGGAAACGCCTTCGTGCCCTTCCTTGTGGACAGCTTTGACGAGATATATGTTATTGATATACGCTATTTCGGAAGGAATGCGGTTGAATATATCAAGGAGCAGGGCATAACGGACGTGCTGTTTTTGAACAACGCCTTTGCCGCAAACACAGGCTCACTTATTGATAAGATAGAGGATCTTCTGTACAATCCTTACGGAACATTGTCCGAGTCACCGTTTGTTGAGGAGGAAGGCGTTTCGGAAACATCTGCCGTAACCGAAGTTCCGAAGGCGGAGGAGTCCTCGGAGGAAACAGCTGCCGTAACGGCTCAGACAGCTTCGGCGGAAGAAACGGAGTGGTGATATGAGAGAAAGTATCCTTACCATACCCATAAGCGAAATACTTGAACCGAAGGAAGGCTGTCCAATCTGCCGAATGAGGAATATGCTTGAGCAGAGGACGGTGGAATATATCATGGGCGTTGCAATGATGGAGCCTGATGTGCGTATCGAAACCAACCGTGCAGGCTTCTGCCATACTCATTTCGGGCAGATGCTCAAGCAGAAAAACAGGCTTTCCCTCGCTCTTATGCTACAGACCCATCTGGACGAGGTACACGGTCAGCTGTTTTCACGGAAAAAGCTTTTTGAACCGAAGAACGCACGCCGCAAAAAGCTTTCCGAGATAAATGAAAGCTGCTTTGTCTGCGAAAAAATAGACTGGGGCATGGAAAGACTCATGCGGACGTTTTTTGAAATGTACCGTAATTCCGAGATACGTGCCCTGATGTCCGAACAGGAATACATCTGCCTGCCACACTATGACCTTTTGCAGTCCCTTGCTCCCGAATATCTGCAAAAGCAGGAGCTGGAAAGCTTCAATAATATGATAGGGGAGCTTACGAAAAAGCATATCGAGCTGCTGTACGAGGACGTTTCCCATTATTGCAGTATGTACGATTACCGCAACACGGGCAAGGACGCCGATTGGGGAAATTCAAAGGACAGCATTGAAAGAGCGATTGCATTTATTACATCAAGAGAACCGTAAAAAACGCCGTCGGGATAGCATGAATTCCTGACGGCGTTTCAGTTTATCGAAATGGTTAGATAGCAAAATAAACTATAGTTCCAAATCGGAGTAAAAGTTTCGCTCAAGCCTTTTCCAAAGGCTTGCAGGTTTCCAAAGGGCGGCGCC
>JBJERW010000073.1:0-7755 GCA_051882475.1 Huintestinicola sp.
CTTTCAAGAATGTATTACCTTTCCTCAAAAACGTTCCTGTGGAACGTTTTTGACGTAGTTACACCTATGAATTATGTTTTTTTAACAAACTATCAGAAAGTCTTCCCTTAACTGTATAAATGTAATAAAATATTACAATAAGTATAATTATCCCTGCATACGGACAAGAATATCGGCGCTGTCCTCATTTCGCAGGGCAATAACTGCGCCTCTGATAAGATAGGCAATGGGATCGCCGCAGGGAGATCTGTGCAGGCAGATGACCTTTGTCCCCTCGATAAGTCCCATGTCCATAAGCCGCCTTCTCATGCTTCCTTTATTATGCATGACAGCGACCGTACCGCAGCACCCTTCCTTTAATCGGTCAAGGCTGCATATAGAATCATCGCTCATATATAGCTTTCACTCCCGTGAATGTTTTATTGTTTATGAAAGCCTGTTAAAACTGTTAGGGTTGTCGAAAGTTGGCTCTCATTATCATTGTATGCATATAAGAAAAAGCTGACACATAATGTTTTTGAAAGGATATTTATATGCCAAGATTTTTTATCGAAGAAAGCTCTGTTTGCGGAGAAAATATTATTGTAGGCGGAGATGACGCCGTACACATCGGACGTTCTCTCAGAATGAAGATAGGGGATAATATTACCTTCTGTCGGGAAGGCTTTGATTATGAAACGGTCATCGACAAAATGACCTCCGATACGGTAACGTGCAGAATAATTGAGAAAAATCCCATATCCTCCGAACCGAGATTGAAGCTGACTATATATCAGGCTCTTCCCAAACAGGATAAACCTGAGCTTATCATTCAGAAAACCACCGAGCTTGGCGCTTCGAGGATAGTTTTTTTCCTTTCCAAAAGATGCGTTTCCCGTCCCGATGAAAAATCAGCCGCAAAAAAAATTCAGCGCTACCGCAAGATAGCCGAGGAAGCCGCAAAGCAGTCGGGAAGAGGAATTATTCCCGAAATAGCGGAGCTTATGTCATTTGAGCAGGCGGCGGAGGATATGATGAAAAACGACATAAAGCTTATCTGCTACGAAAACGGCGGACAGAAGCTTTCCGATGTGGATTTTTCATCGGCGGAAAGCTGCGGCGTTATGATAGGTGCTGAGGGCGGATTTGAGCGCAGAGAGGTCAACCTTGTGACGGAAAAGGGCGCTGTTCCCATATGGCTCGGAAAAAGGATACTCCGCTGCGAAACCTGTCCCATAGCAATGACCGCCCTCATAATGAATCTGAGCGGAGATATGTGATCTTTATGCTGAAAAATGAGTTATTTATGAGAAAAAATACGTTTTGACCGCAGTATCATTATGCTTTTATTGCTTTTTCAAGCTGATATCACAGTATTATCACATGAGGGGATTATTATAAGTACATAAAATAAAGAACGGAAAAAAAGATGTTCTTTATGAAGAAAAACAGGTACTCATACTAATCTTTAACCAACCTATAGACAAATCCGTCAGCTATAACGAAGTCACTCGTCGTCAAGCTCCCTTGCCGGTGTCAAGCTTCGCTTGACATATCGCCTGCGGTCGCTTTCCTAGATTGACTTCGTTCTATCTGCCACCTTTGTCTATAGAACGGTCAAAGATTAGTATTAACGCAGAAAGGAAGATATATATGTACGAAAATAATTACAATTATATAGATGTTCCGGAGGATAAGGACAAGGAAAAGAAATCCGGCGGCAGCGTTAAAAAGACAGTTGCACTTCTCCTTGCGGTAGCTATTGTCGGCGGCGCTTCGGGCTTCGGAGGAGCATATCTGCAAAATTCCATTAACGGCGAAAAAGCAATTGCCGCTTCCGATACGGTAAATTCGGAGCAGGGAGCAAATAACAGCTCAGCTCAGCAGTCCTCACAGACAGCCGCTACAACTCCCGCTTCTTCCACAAATTCCGACAGCAGCGTTGTAAGCAGCCTTCTTTCACCTGCCGCAAGCAGCAACGGAGAGCTTACCACAAAGCAGATAGTTGAAAAGGTTTCTCCCTCGGTTGTGGGCGTTCATTCCACATTTGAAACTGCAACGGGAACTTCGTCGGGAACAGGTACGGGTATCGTGCTCAGCAGCGACGGATATATTATCACAAACGCTCACGTTGTTCAGACTGAGGTCAGCGAATATGTAAACAACAATAATCAGGGCGGCGGAAACAATTACGGCAACGGCTTCGGAAATGATTTCGGCGGCTACGGCGATATCTTCCGTTACTTCTTCGGAAATAATGTCGGAGGTTCATATCAGACTACCACAAAAAATGCAAACAAGGTTGCTATCGTCCTTTCAAATGATGATGAAACCGAATACGACGCTGAGATAATCGGCGTTGATACAAACAGCGACCTTGCAGTTCTTAAAATAGACGCAGAAAACCTTACTCCTGCCGAATTCGGCAACTCCGATGACCTTACAATGGGCAGCAAGGCTGTTGCTATAGGCTATCCTCTCGGACTCGGACTTTCCGTTTCGGAGGGTATCGTTTCGGGTCTTAACAGAACCATAAACGTTGAGCTTTCGGGCGGCGGTTCCGCTTCAATGACCCTTATCCAGACAGATGCCGCTATCAACCCCGGCAACTCGGGCGGTCCTCTGATAAACGAATTCGGTCAGGTAGTGGGCATAACTTCCTCAAAGCTTGTGGACAGCTCCGTTGAGGGTCTTGGCTTTGCGATCCCTATGACCGATGCAATGCCCCTTATCAGCGAGCTTATGAGTAACGGTTTCATAGTAACTCCTCAGATAGGCATTACGGGTACAAATGTAAACAGCGCAGTTATGAGATATTACGGACTTCCCGTTGACGAAGGCGTTATGGTTGTATCCGTAAACGAAGGCTCGGGCGCAGAGAAGGCTGGCATATGCGAGGGCGATGTTATCATTGCCGCAGACGGAAAGGATATCAAGTCCATGGATGAGCTTACCGCAGCCAAGAACGGCAAAAAGGTAGGCGATAAGATAACCGTAACTCTTGCAAGGTCTTCGGGAAATGTTGATGTTGACATTATTCTCACAGGCGATGATGATAACGCTCCCGTCACAGATAGCGCCGAAGGCTGATAACTTTTTGTAGTATAAAGCAAATTTCTTTTCTTTCTCTCCTCACTTAAATATAAAGCAAAACGGGTGCTGCACAAAAATGCGGCACCCGTTTTGTCAGTCTGTCGAAAAAAATCCGTAGGAGTTACTGCGTCAAAAACGTTCCACAGGAACGTTTTTGAGGAAAAGGTAAAACATTCTTGAAAGAAGGGGGGCGGTCTTGTACGCCCCCCTCGAAATGCTGTCGCATTTCTCACCCCTTCTCCGCTTTTGAAGGCAAAGGGGATTTCGCCGTTTGCGAACGGCGACAAGGTGGCTCCGCCCCCTTGACCCCTGCAAGCCTTTGGAAAAGGCTTGAGCGAAACTTTTGCTCCGATTAGGTTACTATAGTTTATTTCGCTGTCTTACTTTTTTGACAGACCAAAACGGGTGCTGCACAAAAATGCGGCACCCGTTTTGTCTTTGATATTTTAAAATCACCACTGTCCCGTAAGGCGCTGAATAGTAAGGCTGACAGCAGTAATGGCTATCCAGCAGCAGGCACCGAGAATGATAGGCTTTCCGCCTGTTTTTACAAGCTTTACAATATCCGTATTAAGTCCGATGGCAGCCATTGCGACTACAATAAAGAACTTGCTGAGAGTCTTAAGGAAGCCGAATACCGATCCTGCGGCGGCAAGAGCCGCAGCATTGCCCGAAAAAACGCTTGTTATGACCGTTGTGATGACCGAAGCTGCGATGAACCATAAAATGAAGGTGGGGAAAATCTTCTTGAAGGAAAAGCTTGACTTGACCTCTCCCGAACCCGATGCAGCCGCAGCTTTTTCCTTTTTCATTCTCATCAGTGCAAGAACGAGAGTTATGGGGATTATCGCAAGGGTACGGGTAAGCTTAACTATTGTCGCATATTCAAGAACAGCGCCGTTTGTGCCGTGGAGGGTGTCCCATGTTGACGCTGCAGCCGTTACGGAAGATGTGTCGTTTACCGCAGTTCCTGCGAATAAGCCGAAGCCGTCGTTTGAAAGACCTATCGCTCCGCCGAAGGTGGGGAAAATAATTGCGGCAAGCACGTTGAAAAGGAATATTACCGATATGGACTGTGCGATCTCATCATCGTCGGCGTCAATAACGGGAGCTGCTGCGGCAATTGCCGAGCCGCCGCATATGGACGAGCCTACTCCGATAAGAGTTGCGGTTTTTGACGGTATTTTCAGCAGCTTTTTCATGACAAAAGCTGTGATAAGAGAAATGGATATTGTGGAAATTATTACGGGAAGAGATGCTGCGCCTACCTTTCCGACAGTTGAAAGATTAAGTCCGAAGCCCAGCAGGATAACTGCGTACTGAAGAATTTTCTTTGAAGCAAAGGCAATGCCCTTTTCTGTTTTTGAGCGGTCTTTTATAAACAAAGCCGCAACCATTCCCGCAATTATGGCGATAACGGGAGCGCCGATTACTTCAAGACTGCTTACAAGCCTGACTAATATCCATGACGGAACGGCTATTGCCAGACAGAGAAGAATTCCGTATAAATTTTCCTTGATCTTATTCATTTTATCTACCCCTTTTGCGTTTTTTTGTTCAATCATATTATACAACAAAATATCATAAATTATCATTATATCTGCTTATGGTTCATAATTCTTTGTTATAATATGGGTAATCATGCAAAAAGGGGTAATTTTATGACGGATATCAAGCTGAAAACCTTCGTATGCCTTGTTAACTGCGGAAGCTATACAAAGGCAGCCGAGCTTCTTCACATGACTCAGCCTGCGGTTTCTCAGCACATCAAAAAGCTTGAGAATGAATACGGCTGCCGACTTTTTGAGGGGCAGGGCGCTCTGAAGCTGAGCGAAAGGGGCAAAATACTGTATGAATATGCCCGTTTGACCGCCGCCAACGAGGAAACACTGCGGTTGAGGCTGAGCAATGCGGCGCCGCCGCTGAAAATAGGCGCTACTCTGACAATAGCCGACCATTATCTTGACGAGATACTCCCTCTGATAACCCGTTTGGGAGATGGAAGCAGCCACAGCGGTCTGCATATTTACGCCGAGAACACCCGTGTGCTTACGGAAATGATGATGCAGGGAGAGATATCATGCGCATTTGTTGAGGGGATATTCGATACGTCCCTTTTTGCTTCCCACGAATTCTGCTCGGCGGCTCTTGTGGGAGTATGCTCGGCAAAGCACCCTTTGGCAGGCAGGGAAACAAGCTTCGAGGAGCTGTTCGGGTATCCTCTCATACTCCGTGAAAGCGGTTCGGGAACAAGGGCGGTGTTTGAAGAATATCTGGCGATCGAAAATCTGTCCCTGTCATCGTGGAAAAGGGTCATCTGCGCAGGAAGTGTTATGCTGATAAAGAAGATACTGTCTTTGGGCGAAGGGATATCCTTTATGTACAGCCGTGCGGTGGAGCGTGACGCTGCGGAAGGTCGGCTTGCGTTCCTCAAAATACGTGATTTCAGCATTGAAAAACCGCTGCATTTCATCTATCCGAAAAGCTCCGCCTGCACCGCCGAAAACGAGCAGCTTTTCAGGCGGATATGCTCAGAATTAAAACTCACATAAGCATTGTGATAGAGCAGCCCTCCGAGTGGATAATGCCTTCATCGTTCATTTTTTTGATCTCCCTCATCATGGCGCTCCTGTTTACGGCAAGATAGTCCGCAAGCTCTGCAAGGGAAAAGGGGATAACAAAGCTGTTTGATTCCGACTGCTCTCTCAGATATTCAAAAAAGGCGATAAGCTTGTATCGTATGGTGCGCCTGCTGAGGATATCTGTGTGCATCTGTGCTTTTCGGACAGATATGTTTATAAGGTTGTCGATAAGCTGAATGTGCCTGTCGCAGTTTTTGTGGCAGCAGGCGATAAGCTTGTGATAATCAACAAATGTGACCACGCATTTTGTCTTTGCAAGAATATAATAGGAGCTCATTTCATTTACGGGGGCAAAGCGGCTGCCGAAAAGATTGTTCTGCTCGTAGTAGTCTATGATGCTTTTATCTCCGTCGATATTTGTCCCGGCAAGATATGCTGTTCCGCTTTTCAGTATGCCCACGTCGTGATTGTCGTCGGAAAGATACATTATAATTTCTTTTTCGTTGAAGCTTCTTTCGGTGGAGCAAAGACATTTTTCAAGAGCGGCGGCATCCCGTTTTGATATGCCCATAAACAGAGAATATTTATTTTTCATGAATTTTTTACCTCCCGGTTCATTGTTTATTTTTGTTTTTCTGTGCCGATTTGTGACGGTTTTACCCTTTAATCGACAATTGAGCTTGAATTGAATAAAATGGTTTTGAGTCAAAATACATACCGTATAATGTATTTTACAAATTGTAGAACCACAAGATGTTGTGTTGTAATATATTAAGTATAACATATTTTTGTTGCAAATGCAACAGACAAATCATATATTTTGTTGTACAATAATAAGGCACACAAAATTTTGGTTATTCTAAAGAGAACACAGGCTTCACAGGGGAAAGGATGTCACACAGCATGAAAATCATAAAGAGAAACGGTTCGGAAGAGAATTTTGACATAGAAAAGATCGTTGCCGCAGTCACCAAAGCGAACAATGCCGGCGAAAACAAGGATCTCTCGGAAGAACAGATCAGGGATATTGCAGATTATGTGGAATACAGATGCAATAAGATAAACCGTGCAGCTTCCGTCGAAGAGATCCAGGATATGGTCGAGGATCAGATCATGGCTAAGGGCGCTTTCAGCCTTGCAAGACGATATGTACGCTACAGATACAATCGTTCCCTTGTCAGAAAATCAAATACCACCGACAACAGGATACTTTCCCTTATCGAATGCAACAATGAAGAAGTCAAGCAGGAAAATTCAAATAAAAACCCTGCCGTAAACAGCGTTCAGCGTGACTATATGGCAGGAGAGGTCAGCAAGGACCTTTCCAGAAGAATACTCCTGCCCCAGGATATAGTAGAGGCTCACGATCAGGGTATAATCCATTTCCATGACGCAGATTATTTTGCACAGCATATGCATAACTGCGACCTTGTGAACCTTGAGGATATGCTGCAGAACGGTACGGTAATAAGCGAAACACTTATCGAAAAGCCCCACAGCTTCTCCACCGCCTGCAATATCGCTACACAGATAATTGCGCAGGTTGCCAGCAACCAATACGGCGGTCAGAGCATCAGCCTTGCACATCTTGCGCCTTTTGTAGAGGTTTCAAGGCAGAAGATACGCAGGGAATTTATCGAAGAACTTAAAGAGCTCGGCTGCGAGGCTACGGAAGAAAAGATAAACGAGATCGTTGAGGAAAGGCTCAAAAAGGAGATCACAAAGGGCGTACAGACCATACAGTATCAGGTCGTTACTCTGCTGACAACAAACGGTCAGGCGCCGTTTGTCACGGTTTTCATGTATCTTAACGAAGCGAAGAACGAGAGGGAGAAGAAGGATCTTGCAATGATCATCGAGGAGACCCTCAGACAGCGTTACAAGGGCGTTAAGAACGAATCGGGCGTATGGGTGACTCCTGCGTTCCCCAAGCTCATATATGTCCTTGAGGAGGATAACATCACCGAGGATTCTAAGTATTTCTATCTGACAGAGCTTGCGGCTAAGTGCACCGCAAAGAGAATGGTTCCCGACTACATCTCCGAAAAGAAGATGAAGGAGCTTAAGGAGGGCAACTGCTTCCCTGTTATGGGCTGCCGCA
>JBJERW010000074.1:0-81340 GCA_051882475.1 Huintestinicola sp.
CGCTCTCCCTGACCGCAGGCTTTTTTATATTTCAGATAATTTGGAGATACCGAGCAGTATTTGCAGCCCTCGCCGGGATTATCCCAGAAGTGGCAGTAATGTGAAAGGGATGCTTCAAGTCTTTGAGGACGTGCGGAAACAAAGTTTTTTAGAGGAAATTTGCCGTCCGAGGTAAATTTGTCGTAAAAATCCGGTTTTTCCCAAAATGTTGCTTCCGCAAGTTTTTTACCTTCATCGGTTATGTACAGCTTTCCCTTTTCTGTGTCTACGATATAGGGATCTCTTTGATGTTCTCCCTCGGAGGTAACGCAGAATACAAGATCGGAGCCGTCGTTCAGAGTCAGACCCTCGGGGATATTGGGTGACTGACCGTTGTGCAGTCCCAGCCCCATTGACAGGGACTGATGTACATTCGGGTCAAATAGTTCCTTTGCAGCGGAAGAAAAAATCATTCCTCTGTTTTTGATGTCCATTTTCAGGATAAAGCCTTTCGGGAGATGGGGGTATTTTACGGAAAGCTCGTCTACGGAAAGCTCTTTTTTTCTCCATTCTTTATCAAGTGCCATTATTATCATTTCCTTTCATTATTTGTTCAGATCATCAAGAAATTCTCTGTTTATCCAGTCGTCGGCAGTAGCCTCTGTATTTGTAATAAATGACTGCGACTTCATATACTCAAACTCATCTGATATGCTTTTTATGTCAACATCGGTCACGTCTATTTCAAAGTGCTGCTTTGATACGAACAGATCAAGATTTTCTTTGTCTGCTCCGGTCTTTTCGCTGATAAATGAAGAATATATATCCGGGTTTGCCCTAATATCACTTAAGGCGTCCGAAACAGCATTCAATAATTTCTGAGTGATACCGGGATTCTTTGATGTAAATTCATCTGTGGCGATTATATATCCCGCAATAATATCATCGGGACTTTCCTCAAGAATATATGCCGCTCCCTCGTTCACAAGCTGATTTACAACTGTAGAACTGAGAGCTGTACCAACAATGTCTTTAGAACGGATCATTGTCGGAGTATCGGTCGAAGAATTGATAATATCCACATCGTCCGCAGTTAGACCTGCTTTTTCAAGGTGCTTGAGGAGAAGATAGTGATACTGTCCTCCGATGGCTGTTCCTAAGGTTCTGCCTTTCAGATCTGCTGCTGTTTCCACACCCGAATCTGATGCGGCGATAAGGGGGAAATAATCGGTATAATTGCTCTTTCCGATTATTCTGTAACCATAATCGTTGTCAAATCCCGATAAAAAGGGAAATGTGCCGAGAGTACTGATGTCGACCTCACCTGCGGCGAAAGCCTCGTTAAGAACAGGACCCGATGCAAAATCGTTTATAACGATCTCAACGTTATCGTCCGCAAAAGCCTTGTCAAAGTATCCCTTCTCCTGTGCAAAGGAGAAGATCAGGGTGAAGCTCGTGGACTGGTCAGCAAGGCGGACAGTAACCTTTTCGCTGCGGTCATTCCCTGTTTTTTCCGCAGCAGCTGATGATTCGGCCGACGATGTTGTTTCTCCTGTGCTGACCTCCGCATTGACTTTTCCGCAGCCTGTGAAGACGGCTGAAGCGACAGCGGCTGTTACCGCTATTGATATGATTTTTGTAAAAAGATTCTTTTTCATTGGTTTATCCTCCTGTAATCTTTCCTTTTTTATACAAACAAAATGCTTGTAACCTTTTTTTGATTTTCTGTCAGATAATATACTCAATATCCTTATCGCTTTCTTTGTTATACAGTGAAAGCATGACCTTGCGTCTAAGATTCATAAAATCAAGACTGCTCCTGTCTCTGGGACGAGGAATAGAAATATTGACTATATCCTTGATAACGCCGGGTTTGGCTGACAGAACAACGATCCTGTCGCTGAGATAAATTGCCTCGTCAATATCATGGGTGACCATTATCATGGTCGTTTTTTCCTTTTCCCATATTTTCAAGGTCTCTTCCTGCATATTGATCCTTGTAAATGCGTCAAGAGCACCGAAAGGTTCATCCAGAAGAAGTATTTCAGGATTTGTTGCAAGTCCTCTTGCAATGCTTACTCTCTGCTGCATTCCGCCGGAAAGCTGGGACGGGAGCGCTTTTTCAAAGCCTTTCAGTCCGACAAGCTCAATATGCTTTTTTACAATTTCTCTGCGTTCATTTGCGGGGATACTTTTGGATATCGTAAATTCAATATTTTCCTCGGCAGTCAGCCACGGAAATAGTCTCGATTCCTGAAAGATCATACTGACCTTTTCCGATGGTCTTTTTACGGTTTCCCCACCAATCAGTATTTCTCCGTCTGTGGGGTCCTCCAGATTTGTTATGAGTTTAAGAATGGTGCTTTTTCCGCAGCCGCTTGAACCAATCAAAGATACAAATTCACCTCTGCGGATATCAAGGTTTACGTCTTTAAGGACCTCCACCGTTTTGCCTTTAATGAGAAAATCCTTTTTCAGATGCTTGATTCTTAAGATAGTATCAGTCATTTTTTTCACCTATCCTGCTATACCCTTGAATTTTCTGTTGAATTTGTTCTGTATCAAAAGCAGTATGCGGTCGATAGCAAGTCCTACTAATCCTATGACAAGCACCTCAACGTACATATTTGCAGTCTGTGCAAGCTCTCTGGCAAACATTATCATATATCCGATACCGCTTGACGCTCCTATCATTTCAGCTGCAACTACGCTCATCCACGCAGTACCGAGACCTAATCGCAATCCTGTAAGCATTGATGTGACTGCTGATGGAAGAATTATTCTGAAAACAGTTTTTGCGCTGCTTATCCTATAAACATAAGCAAGCTCCAGCAGCTTTGAATCCACGCTTTGAATTCCTGCAACGGTGTTTAGCAGCATCGGCCAGAATGCACCGACCACAATTACTGCAATATTTGACCTTTCACCTATACCGAAAACAATAATAAATATCGGGATAAGTGCGATTGTGGGTATCGGTCTCAGAACATTCACAAATATGGAGAGTGCTTTATGGACGATGCCGAAAAGTCCCATAAGAAATCCAACGATGGCTCCTGCTGTGCTTCCGATCATAAATCCTGCGGCAACTCTTGTAAAGCTTATCAGAAGTCCGACCTGAAGTTTACCCGATCCGACAAGGGCGCAGAAGGTTTTCCAGAGCTTTGTGGGAGGAGGCAGAAGGGAAGCCTTTACAAGACCTGCTTTTACTGTCAACTCCCACAGTATCAGAACAAAAACGGGAACTGCAAGAGCTATGCCTAAATTGATTATTTTCTGAAGCGGAGTATCCTTTCGCTTGTTTTTCACATAACCAATCATAATAATTTTACCTCTCTTTTCAGCGATCGGTCATATCAGATACACGCCAATCATAAATATTTCTTTATTTCATCGGTCTTGTCAAGATGCTCCCAGGGGAGATCTATGTCTGTTCTGCCGAAATGTCCGTAAGCTGCTGTCTGCTTGTAAATAGGACGCCTTAAATTAAGTCGGGAGATAATCGCAGTGGGTCTGAGATCGAATACCTTATTAATTATTTCAATTATCTTCGCTTCCGGTATCTTGTTTGTTCCGAAGGTATCAACTGCGACGGAAACAGGCTTTGCGACGCCGATAGCATAAGCAAGCTCAATTTCTGCCTTGTCTGCCAGACCGGCAGCAACGATGTTCTTTGCTACCCATCTTGCAGCATATGCCGCAGAGCGGTCAACCTTTGTGGGATCCTTGCCTGAGAATGCTCCGCCGCCGTGTCTGCCTGTGCCGCCGTATGTATCAACGATGATCTTTCTTCCTGTAAGTCCTGCATCACCCTGAGGTCCGCCTATTACAAATCTTCCTGTGGGGTTGATGTAGTAGATAGTATCTTTATCTAAAAGCTCATTTGGAAGAACTGCCTTTATAACGTGTTCGATAACATCTTTTTTGATCTGCTCAAGAGTAACGTCCTCGCTGTGCTGTGTGGAAACTACAATCGTGTGTATCCTTTTTACGGTATTGTCATCGTCAAATTCGACTGTGACCTGAGCCTTTCCGTCAGGACGGAGATAGGGGAGTGTGCCGTTTTTTCTGACCTCTGCAAGTCGTCTTGTCAGGCGGTGTGCAAATGAGATCGCAGGAGGAAGATATTCGGGAGTTTCATTTGTGGCATATCCGAAGATGATACCCTGATCTCCTGCGCCTGTTCCAAAGTCCTCTGAAGCACCGTCCTGCTTGGACTCGTACGCCTTGTCAACTCCTAAAGCGATATCTGCGGACTGCTCGTCAACTGAGGTGAGCACAGCAATGGAATCCGCATCGTATCCTCCGCCGATATTTGTGTAGCCTATCTCACGGATAGTATCTCTTGCGACCTTTGCGATGTCAACATAAGCTTTTGTGGTTATCTCGCCCACAACCAATGCAAGACCTGTTGCAACAGTAGTTTCGGCAGCAACTCTGGAATCGGGATCCTGCTCGATAAGTGCGTCAAGAATTGCATCTGAGATCTGGTCAGCGATTTTGTCGGGATGTCCCTCAGTTACTGATTCTGATGTAAATAATCTGTTCATAATAAATTCTCCTTTTTTAAATCTTGATTTGTTTGTTAAGTTTTTTCCTGTGGTATGCTTACATTATAAGCTGCATCTGCCCGGTATTCAAGGAAAAAAGGTGATATCGTTTGCACGAAGCATACCGATAATGAATGATATATCGTATTTTGGCTGATCTTATTCAAATATATATTTGTTTATTTCTCTTTTTCGACAAATAATTATGCAATCGTTGTCATTCCGGATATACGCAAATGCGTGGTTTATGGGCATCTGCAGAATGGCTTTTATTCAAAATAACCTTTCTGGAAAGAAAACGTTTGCAAACAGATATCAGTTCTCGATAGAAATTGTGTTTATGAAAAAACTTACTGAACAGTATTTTCACAATCCCTACAAATCATTTTAAGAATTTATTCCTGTGGGTATTGAAATGGAAAAGGAGATATGTTATAATAAAGTATAATTTTTTTGGCAAATAAAGTGTTTTTGAAAAAAATCTACAGTGTACAAATATCAGGGAGGAAAAAATCATGCCCAAAATAAAGCATATAAATGCTGATCTGCTTTCCGATGAGGAACTTACTGCTGTATCGGATATGTTCGACAACGCTGAGCGTAAAATGAACGAAAAGCTTATGGAAGAGATTGACTGCCGCAAAAACGGTATGGTAAGAAACAGCTCAGGATTGTGGGTACCCTATGATCCGGATAAGGAGTAACTATCATTAATACTAAAAACCATTTAAAAACTGTACAAAAAATCGAGCATAATCTTGCGTATATGGATTATGCGAAGATTTTTTGTCTACAGTTTAATTGGTTTTTAGTATAATATGTACTATGTTCCGTTTTTTCGGAAAGAATACAACAAAACAGGGACTGTTGCAGCGTTTGCAGCAGTCCCATTTGTATGTTGTTACGATTTGTTTATATGCTTTTATACTAATCCCTCATTAAAGTGAAGACAAAAAATCTGCGCAAAATCCATATATGCGAGATTTTGCTTGATTTTTTGTACACTTTATAATCGGGGATTAGTATTATTGAATAAACTTTTAGAACCTGTCCACATAGGTATAACCGCACGTCTTTTCGGCAAATTTTGCCGCAGACTGCGTTAAAAATGCTTGTCATAGCGACGCAACACCGTCGCTTACAAAATTATGCTCGAAAATCCGCACGCCTATACTATGTGGACAGGTTCTGATTCCAATGGTGTTCAGTATAAGTTTATTTGAAGCTGTTTGCATATCCAAGCTCAGGAGGAACTATATTTATTAGTTGTTCGTTGTTTACATACCGCCTTATGTTTTCTTCGCAAATATCACAAATGATTTTTTCGGTATGAGGTGAATGCCCAAAGCTGGGTCCGGAGATATGAGGGGTTATAAAAACATTGTTCATTGTCCAAAGGGGGGAATTATGGGACAATGGTTCCTGCTCAAAAACATCAAGTATGGCGCCTGACAGATGACCCTCTGAAAGTGCTTCTGTAAGAGCATCTGTATCAATAAGCGAGCCTCGTCCCACATTTACTATAAGTGCGTCGCTTTTCATCAGTCGAATACGCCGCTTGTCAAGAAGATGATATGTAAGCTTAGTTTTTGGCAGACAGCCTATGACAATATCCGCACAGGCAAGCTCATGGTCAAGAGAATTTATATCAAAAATACGGTCGAATCCTTCCGCAGGTCGGATATTTCTGCGTATCCCCACAACTTCCGCACCAAAGCTTTTAAGCTTCATCGCCGTTTTGGAACCGATATCCCCGCAGCCGAGAATGAGCGCACGGCTTCCGTAAATAAGCCGTTCTGTGTGGATATCCTCCCATACGCAGTTACCCTGATTCTTTCGGTAAATAAAAAGACCTCTGAACATCGTAAGTATCGTTCCGATTATATATTCGGAGATTCCATCTCCGAATGCTCCTGTTACATTTGTTATAACAACATTTTCCGACAGAAAATTACCATATGTGTATTTGTCGGCACCGGCACTTGTGAGCTGGAGCCAGCGAAGATTTTTGCACAATTCCGCCTGCTTTTCGGTAATATCTCCGATAATGATATCCGCAGCAGCAAGTTCACTGCTTTCGGTTCCGAAGCTAATATTGCAGCCGGTAATCCCGGCCGAAGTTATGAGCTTCCTGCGAAACGGCTCGGAAAAAGGTGCGGTAACAAGTATATTCATTTACAAGCCTGCTTTCAAAAATAATAGGAAAACGCTGAATAAATCGTTTCAGCCGTTTTTCGTCACCCTCTCAGTGACGGATTTTCGAGCGTTCCTCAAAACGGTGAAACGATTGCTTCGCATTAATCAGCGTTTCCTTAGTCAGTGTTATGCCGATACAGCCGCCGCTTTTATTCTTTTAGGCTTCTGCATATGGCGTACTATGCAGGACAATGAAAAATTGATGATAAAATAGAACACGCAGGCAAAGCCGCAGAGAACGAATACGTCCGATACGTTCTGTGTGGTAAATCCCGTATATCTGGGTGATATCTGGATAAGCTGGAAGGTACGACCCATAAGCTCTGCCACTGCAATATTGGCAATATATGATGTGTCCTTGATGGTGGTTATTACCTGACTGAGAAGTGTGGGAACGATATTTTTAAATGTCTGAGGAAGAATGATGTAAAAAAGCGTTTGCACAAAATTAAAGCCTTGTGAATATGCCGCCTCAAACTGACCCTTGGGAACGGAGTTCAGACCTCCTCTGACGATTTCAGCAATGACCGATGATGTAAAAAGAACAAGTGCGATTATTGCTTTGAACAATACTGCCATCTCGGTTCGTGAAAGTCCGAAAAGCTTTGTAAAATCAGCGGAAAACTCTATTGAAGGAAAAAACACAAGTCCAATAAACAGCCACAGCATAAGGGGCGTGTTCCTGAAAACCTCAATGTAAGCGATCGCTGCAATTTTAAAGATTTTCGTTTTCTTTGACAGGCAGTAATTTCTTACCAGCGCCAGCACCGTGCCGATGATTATTCCCAGTACTACTGAAAAAAATGCAATTCCCACAGTAAATCCAAGACCCTTGAGCAAATAAAGGAACACACTTTTGTTTGTTATCATTTTAATGCTGCCCATTAACTCTTCCATCAGCTATTTCCTCCTTTGCTGTCTTCGATCATCTTATCAAGCTCCGCATCGGTAATATCATCTGCTTTTTTGCGGACTGTCACGGTCTGATTATCACGGCTTTTCAGCTTGTTTTCCCATGCCGACGCAAGAGTAGAAAGCGGAAAGCATATAACAAAGAAAATGATTCCGCCGAGAATATATCCCTGACCTGCCGCTGAGCCTGTTCCTTCTCCAACCGCAAATGCATTTGTTCGGGAAATAAGGTCAACTGCACCGCCTGCGAGGAACATACAGGACGTGTTTTTTATAAGATTAACTACCTGATTTACCATAGGAGGAAGAATTATCTTTATGGTCTGAGGAAGAATGATATACATCATTGCCGCTGTGTGGGTAAAGCCCTGAGAATATGCTGCTTCTGTCTGTCCCTTGGGAACTGCCTCAATTCCTGCACGTATGACCTCGGAAATATATGCTCCGTGATATATTCCCAAAGCGATAATACCGCATAAAAGTGCGGAAAAACCTTTGATACCCGAAAATGTGACAGCATAGAAAAGAAACAGTGCCTGAAGCATAAGCGGTGTATTCTGTACCAGCTCCACATAAATGCGTGAGATGACAGTCAAAGCTTTTTTGCCGCTTGTTGACATAAGACCGAAAAGTATTCCCGCAGCAAGAGCCAGGAGCAGTCCCAGTAAAGCCATTATAAGCGTTGAAACAGTTCCGTCAAAAAATGCTTCTCTGTGAGTCCAGATCAAATTCCATTTATCCGCATCAAACACAGCACATTCCTCCGTTAACAAATGAAGGCGGCAACCTTTTGTACTGCCGCCCTCATAGTAATTATTTTTGTTGAAAAAATCAGTTAAGTCCGTATTCCGAGATCAGACTGTCAATTGTTCCGTCTGCAAGCCAAGTGTTGATAAGCTCGTCAATAGGAGCAGAGAGAGGAGAATCCTTCTTGGTGGCAACGCCGTATTCCTGAGGAGAGAAGGTGTCCTCAATGTACTGACGGTCATCGCTCTTATAAGTTGCAAGAATGGACTTGTCAACGCAGAATGCGTCAACAGTTCCTGCGGTCATTGCATTTGAAATTGCAGGATAATCACCGAACTGCTCAAAGCTTGTGCCGCTCTCGCTGAAGGATGAAATATCAAAATCAGCGGATGATTCGGGAATTGTGTAGTCACCAAGCAGTCCCTTTTCGCTCATAGCCTTTACAAGGGCATATGCGGAGGTAGAGCCTGTGGATACTCCTATCTTCTTTCCGACAAGACCGTCAATATTTGTTATTCCGTCGGCAGTTTCTACCAGAACAGTTACTGCATCGGTATAATATGCAGTTGAGAAATCCCAGGATTTCTTTCTTTCCTCGGTGATAGTAAATGTTGCGAGGACGCAGTCAAGGTCGCCCGAATCAAGCAGCTCTGTTCTTGTTGCGGCAGTTACCGTGGTAAACTCAACGTCCTTATAGCCGAGGCTGTCTGCGATCTTCTTTGCCAGTTCTATCTCAAGACCGCTGTACTCGCCTGAAAGAGGATCCTTGTAGCCAAATCCGATAACAGCGTCCTTAACGCCGACTTTAAGAATCTTGTCGGAGTTATCTTCTCCTGCTGCTTCGGTTTCCTGCTCAGCTGAAGCTTCGGGAGCGGCAGTATCGACGGAAGGGTCAGCCATAGTTTCCGGTGAGGAATCCGAAGGGGTGGAAGTGCTTCCGCAGGCAGCGAGAGATGACATCATCAGTCCTGCAGCAACAGCCGCCAATAATCTCTTGAATTTCATAATAAACACCATACCTTTCATATAACAGCTGTATGATCTTTCCATTTCATACAGCTTTTTATAATACCGCTTATGCGGATATTACCTGATAATTTTGCTGAGGAATGCCTTAGTGCGTTCATGCTGAGGGTCTGTAAAGAAATGCTCGGGAGTGCCTTCCTCAAGAATGTGTCCGCCGTCAACGAAAATGACACGGTCTGCGACTTCTCTTGCAAATCCCATCTCGTGAGTAACGACTACCATTGTGAAGTTTTTTTCGTGGGAAAGCTCTATCATAACATCAAGCACTTCCTGAACCATTTCGGGATCGAGAGCAGATGTGGGTTCATCAAAGAAAATTATCCTGTTCTGCATAGTAAGTGCTCTTGCTATTGCAATTCGCTGCTGCTGACCGCCCGAAAGAGTCGTGGGGTAAACATTTGCCTTTGACTCCAGACCCACACGCTTCAGATATTTCATAGCCAGCTCTTCAGCTTCCTTTCGGGGGACCTTCTTGAGTTTTACGGGTGCAAGAGTAAGGTTATCAAGCACAGTCAGATGTGGGTAAAGATTGAACTGCTGGAATACCATCGAGGAGTGTATCCTGTTGATAAAAGCTCTTCGTTTCCTGCTCATAAGATGATTGTGGATATAAACTTTTCCCGAGGTTGGTTCTTCAAGATAGTTCATACACCGTATAAGCGTACTTTTTCCCGAACCGCTGGGGCCAATGATGACCAGCTTTTCGCCCTCTTTGACGTGAAGATCTATTCCTTTGAGAACTTCAAGTTCACCGAAGCTTTTATGAACATCTTCAAGTCTTATCATTTGTATCATTTCCTTTCAGCGGATATGTGTCATATAACATTCATCGGTTTATATGTTATTATAGCATTTTTTGGGGAAATGTCAAGGGAAAATGCAATAAAATAAATATATTCTTGCATAATAGCAAAAAATATATATCAATATTGCTTGATTTATAGTACATTTTGAAATTGAGCAGCATAGAAAATTCATATTTGAGAGCGGATAAAAAATAAAGGGGCATATGCAGACTATATATATAATGAATAAAAACAAGGCAACATCGCACAAAAAAGCACAATAGTTTTTGTTTATGAAATCTATGTAAAAAACATCTTACACAACTTTCACCCATATGAGGTTTTGAATTTTACAAAACCAAAGTATTATATAAAAGTAACCTAAACAATAATTTCAAGGTTAATGCGCAGAAGATAAGCGCAGAGAAAGGATGTTTTTTACTATGAAAACAACAATGAACAAGATCATTTCAATTGCAGCAGTTATGGCGGTTGCAGCTTCGGTATTTGCAGGCTGCGGCAGCACTTCTTCCGATACATCGGCAGATACTTCCGCTGCAGGAAACGGTGCAGATACAAATGCTTCCGACAACGGAGCAGTTTCGCTTCTTACAACAGATATCACGGTTGTTTCCCGTGAGGACGGTTCGGGAACAAGAGGCGCTTTCGTAGAGCTTACAGGCGTTGAAGAAAAGGACGCAGACGGAAACAAGGTTGACCGTACAACCGAAGAAGCTATCGTTGTAAACAGCACAGATGTTGTTATGACTCAGGTATCGGGCAACGAGTCTGCCATCGGATATATTTCGCTCGGCTCTCTCAACGATACCGTAAAGGCTGTGCAGGTTGAGGGAGTTGACCCTACGGTTGAAAATATCAAGGCAGGCACATATACAGTATCAAGACCTTTCAATATTGCGGTCAAGGAAGGTCTGAGCGACGCTGCTCAGGATTTCATCAATTATATCATGAGTGCCGAAGGTCAGGCTATCGTTGCCGAAAACAAGTACATTCCTTCAGATGACGCTCCCGAATATGCTGCAAGCGGAGCTTCGGGCAAAGTCGTAGTTGCAGGCTCTTCCTCCGTAACCCCTGTTATGGAAAAGCTTGCGGAGGCTTATCAGGCAATTAATGCCGATGTAGTTGTAGAGGTTCAGCAGTCTGATTCAACTTCGGGCATGAAGGCTGCCATAGACGGAACCTGCGATATCGGAATGGCTTCCCGTGAGCTTAAGGATACAGAGCTTGAAACTCTTACAAGCACAACTATCGCAATGGACGGTATTGCAGTCATTGTCAACAACAGCAACGGTGTCGTAAGTCTTACAAAGGATCAGATCAAAGGCATTTTCACAGGTGAGATAACAAACTGGGGTGATGTTCAGTGAGTGAACCTATTAGGTCGGGAGGTTCAGCCGCAATAAAGGCTGATGTATCCCCGTCGGAGAGTCATTACAAAGGCTCTCCCAAATATCTTGAAAAAATAATGCACGGCGTATTTTTCCTGTCGGCATGTGTGTCGGTACTTGCGGTCGTGCTCATATGCGTGTTCATGTTCATAAACGGCATACCTGCTATGGCAAAGGTCGGAATTTTCGACTTTCTCCTTGGAGAAAAATGGAAGCCTACCGACTCGGTTCCAAGCTACGGTATCCTTCCCATGATATGCGGAAGCCTTTATGTTACGGCAGGAGCAATAATTATCGGCGTGCCTGTTGGACTGCTTACAGCAATTTTTATGTCGGAATTCTGCCCGAAAAAGGCTTACAAGGTTTTCAAGCCGATGATAAATCTTCTTGCAGGTATCCCGTCGATAGTGTACGGCTTTTTCGGAATGATAGTTATCGTTCCTTTCGTCAGACAGCATTTCGGAGGCGACGGAAACAGTATCCTTACCGCTTCCATTCTTCTCGGAATGATGATTCTTCCGACAATTGTGGGACTTTCCGAGAGCGCAATGAATTCCGTGCCCAAAAGCTATTACGAGGGCGCTGTTGCACTCGGAGCAACTCATGAAAGAGCGGTTTCCACGGTAATATTCCCTGCGGCAAAGTCGGGAATAATGGCGTCTGTTATCCTCGGTATCGGCCGTGCCATCGGTGAAACCATGGCAGTTATAATGGTTGCCGGAAATCAGGCGAGAATGCCCAACGGAATCTTAAAGGGTGTAAGAACTCTTACTGCAAATATTGTTACGGAAATGGGATATGCAAGCGGACTCCATTATGACGCTCTTATTGCAACGGGTGTGGTTCTCTTTGTATTCATACTTATACTTAATATTTGCTTCTCCATACTGAACAACAAGGCTAAGAACTAAGGGGGTGCTGTTATGAGCAATATCAAGCTTCGTGAAAAGATCAAGACATATAAAAAGCACCCTCTGTCATTTCTGTTTTTTATAATAGTATGTCTGGCGTGTGCAGTTACACTGTTCTGCTTCGTAGCCCTTGTTGGATATGTTTGCATAAAAGGCATTCCGTACCTTAAGCCGTCGCTGTTCTCCTTTAAATACACGACGGACAACGTTTCCATGATGCCTGCGATAATCACAACTCTGGAAATGGTTGGAATAACCCTGCTTACAGCAGTACCCCTCGGTGTGTTCTGTGCCATATATCTTGTTGAATACGCAGGCAGGGGAAACAAGTTTGTAAAGGTAATAAGAATAACAACGGAAACCCTTTCGGGCATTCCGTCGATCATCTACGGTCTGTTCGGTATGCTTTTCTTTGTAACTGCCATGAAATGGGGATATTCACTTCTTGCAGGTGCTTTTACCCTTTCGATAATGGTGCTTCCCGTTATCATCAGATCTACGGAAGAGGCGCTGAAAGCCGTTGACGACAGCTATCGTGAGGGCAGCTTCGGTCTTGGCGCAGGAAAGCTGAGAACGGTATTCAGAATAGTTATTCCTTCCGCAGCAAGCGGAATATTATCGGGCATTATCCTTGCAATAGGACGAATCATCGGCGAAACGGCTGCGCTGATCTATACTGCGGGAACCATCGCAAAGATACCCGGTTCACTTCTCGAATCGGGACGAACCCTCTCAATTCATATGTATGCCCTTTCCCGTGAAGGTCTGCACATGAACGAGGCGTCAGCAACGGCAGTTGTCCTGCTTATTACAGTGCTTCTGCTTAACGGTTTGGCGTCGTTTGCTGCGAAAAAGCTTACAAAAGCGCAGACAGGTACATGATTTGATCGAAAGGAGTAATTCGGGACGCTATGTCAAAACTTGATATAAACAATGTTGACCTTTATTACGGAGATTTCCATGCGCTCAAGGACGTATCTCTGCATGTTGAGGAGAATGAGGTAACGGCTTTCATCGGTCCTTCGGGCTGCGGAAAGTCTACTCTCCTTAAATCTATCAACAGAATGAATGACCTCGTTGAGGGCTGTAAGATCACCGGAGAATTTCTGCTTGACGGGCTGAATATTTACAATGACATCGAAATAACCGAGCTTCGCCGCAGAGTGGGTATGGTTTTTCAGAAGCCGAACCCTTTTCCCATGAGCATTTACGACAATATTGCATACGGTCCCAGAACCCATGGGATACGCAAAAAGTCCGAGCTTGACGATATCGTCGAAGAATCCCTCCGTCAGGCGTCCATATGGGACGAAGTTAAGGACAGACTTAAAAAGTCGGCTCTCGGTATGTCGGGCGGTCAGCAGCAAAGACTGTGCATTGCCAGAGCGCTTGCTGTAAAGCCCGAGGTCATTCTCATGGACGAGCCTACCTCTGCTCTCGACCCTATATCCACAATGAAGATCGAAGAGCTGTGCTTTGAGCTGAAAAAGGATTATACGATCGTCATAGTCACTCATAATATGCAGCAGGCGACCCGTATTTCCGACAAAACAGCTTTCTTCCTTCACGGAGAAGTTGTTGAGTTCGGCGAAACTGAGAAGCTGTTCTCGATGCCTGAGGATAAGCGTACCGAGGACTACATCACGGGTCGTTTCGGATAATGGGGGAGGTGTGACGTATCATGAGAAGTCAGTTTGACGAACAGTTAAAGCAGCTCAACCTTGAAATGGTAAAAATGGGCAGTGCAGTTGAAAAAGCCATTGCCGCAGCGGTTGACGGTCTTGTCCGCAGAGATAACGAGCTTGCCCAAAAAGCGATCGCTTCCGATACGCTCATTGATGATATGGAAAAGGAGATAGAGCATCGCTGCTTAAAGCTTCTTTTGCAGCAGCAGCCTGTGGCAGGCGACCTGCGAAGGATATCCTCTGCATTAAAGATGATAACGGATATGGAGAGGATAGGGGATCATGCGGTGGATATTTCCGAGATAACCCTGTTCCTTGACAAGGATTCGGAGAAAACGGAGCTTCTGAACATTCCGCAGATGGCGGAGGAAACAATAAAAATGCTTACGAACGCCATAAATGCTTATGTTTACAGCAATGCTCAGCTTGCCGAGGAGGTCATAAACTCCGATGATATTGTCGATCAGCTGTTTACGGATATTAAGCATCAGCTTGCCGAGCTTATCATTGCCGACAAATCGGTTGCCCAGCATGCCCTTGACCTGCTTATGATAGCAAAATATTTTGAGCGGATAGGCGATCATGCAACGAATATTGCCGAATGGGTAGTGTTCTCCATTACAGGCGTTCATAAAAACACACCTGTTATGTAATAATGAAAAAAAACAAGTTAAAGCTTACTTTGAATTGCTTTAACTTGTTTTTTTTAGAACCTGTCTTCACAAGAAATGTGTGCGGATTTTCGAGCATAATTTTGTCTAAGACAAGGCAAAAATCCGCAGGCGGGCTTGCCGCCCGGCAAGGATTTTTAACGCAGTCTTAGGCAAAATTTGCCGAAAAGACGTGCGCATACGCTTGTGAAGACAGGTTCTTATACTATTATACTGTCACTGCTTGATTATCCGTACTGTCCTCTTTGAGGGGAGTTCCTTTTGTTTCGATAGATGTTTCGATTCCGTTTATGAGAACATTCGGGTCGTCAAGGTCTATGATAAGGCATTTTCTGCCCTGAATGATCGTCGGACGAACCTTGTCCGTTGCGTCCTTGCTGATATTGACCGTTATTTCGGGAACAGAGAGGACCGTTTTGTTTTCGATAAGATTTGAAGCTTTAAGACTTGTGTTTCCCACCGCCTGCTCGTATACAGCATTGAGCGCTTCAAGCTTCTCATCGCTGACCCCTGCGTCCGTAAGAATGTTTCTAAGCCTTCCGCAGTCTATCATAGTCGGATCGGTTTCGTTTTTGTTCTGTGCAACAACGTCCTTGATAATGTCGTTGACCCTTGTAATAACGGTGTAGTCAAGCTCTTCACGGCATACCCCCATGAGAACGGCACGGAAACGTTCCTTTTCTCCGTCGGGAGTAAATTCAAATGTGCATTCAAGCACGTCCTCAATGAATGAAAGATTTGGCTTTTTAGGCGATTTTGTATAGTAAAGCACCTTGTTTACGTCGGGAGAACGGTCAGAGAAAACAGGAAACAGAAAACCGTCGGTAGGCGCTCTGCTGATTATCATTTCCGTGTTGGATTTTTTGGCAATGGTGTTGTTTTCTTCGTCGTAGAACAGTCCGTCGTCGCCTGTATTCACAGGGCAGACAGCGGTTATGATGAAATTGTACTCATTGTCGCTTTCTCCGATAGTTTCGTCGTTCTTGTCCTTAACAAGGATACTGTATGTGCAGTGACCCGAAATAACGGTATAAGCCGATGAATATGTAAGATTTTCAACAATTCTCTTAATAAAGCTTTCGGTGACATCTTCCGATTCAAATCTGTCCCTTACTGCGCTGTAAAGAATATTCTGAGCGCCGCCCTCTTCGTAGGATTCGTTAGGAAAGGCATATTCATTGAGATTTTTGCCGAGAGTGCCGCTCAGCGACTTTTTCAGCGTTTCCATGATGACCGTTCCCTCGTCGTCCGGTATCATAGCATAAGAACGGACGTCTGAAAACTTGATGTTCTTTTCTGCGTCAACATATGCGCAGGCGACCTTATTCAGAGTGAAAAGTCCGCAGCTGTCGCTGAAATTCTTTTTGATCTCCGCAATTTCCTTTTTGTTCATATAATTCTATCCTTTCTTTTTGTCTTTTATCGAATAACAAAGCGGTCATACGACGTTTCACGGCTGATTTGCCTGAGAAACGGAACTTGACCGCTTGCAGTTATTCATGTTCTTATTGTAAAAACGAACAGTGTTAATGCTAAAATGATTATACCATATCCGTCGGAATAATTCAATTAGCATAATTGACTAAATATCAGAACACTATCTTATCAACGATCATACAGTTCTTGCCGTCTTTTTTGGCTTTATACATAGCCTTGTCGGCAGTTATGAAGTAGTCGTTGAATTTTAATCTGTCGCTGCCGAATGTGGGGTGCCATGCGGCGCCGATGCTGAAAGTTACTGCATATTCTTCGGTAATGGAGGGATTTTCAAGGGGAGCAGCAGTATAAAACGTGGACTCTGTTTCTTGGAGAAGCTGTTCAGCTTTATCGTGAAGCTCCGCTTCGTTAACGTCGTATATGTAGATGATAAATTCATCTCCGCCAAATCTGCCGATAATTCCGTCGGAGAAATACTTTTTCAGCAGCTCTGCGGTTTTCTTAAGTGTCACATCGCCCTGATTGTGACCGTACCTGTCGTTAATATACTTGAAGTTGTCAATATCGGCTACTATCATGAATCCGTTGCCGTTGCGGTTCTCAATCTCGCTTTCGATCTTCTCAACAGCGGCGTTTTTGTTAAGCATGTCGGTCAGGTTATCCGTTTCAGCAAGATGCTGGATCTGATTAATTCTGGATATCTCCTCGCTGATGTCCTGGATACGTCCGAGAACGCTTATAACGTTTCCGTGCTCATCGGCAACGCTGGAGTAATATGTGCGGCACCATTTGAACTGTGTTTCGTCAATAACTCTTGTACGGTATTCTACATATCCTCTGGTCTTCTTGTGACATGCCTTGTTTAATGCGGAAACGAAAATATCTATATCTCCTTCGTAAACGAGAGGGGATTTTCTGACGAACATATTGTAGTTTTCAATGACCTTGTCGGGTATATTCTTACCGGGCGAAAAGATCATCTTATCCTCGGCAATTTTATACTCAAACAGGAATTCGCTGGTCGTTTCCTCAAGAATACGGTATCTTTCACGGTCAACGGCAAGCTTGTTTTCAAGCTGCTTTCTGTCGGATACATCAGTAATTGAAGCTATAAAGACAGTTCCGCTGCTTTTTATGAAATCCACCACTCTCGCACGGATACTGAACCAACCAACGGAGTTGTCAAAACGGTAGCCCTGAGCTTCATAGTAGAAAGGAGAGCCTGTTTTTAAGCTTTCTTCGGCAAGGCGGAAAATCTCCTCTTCGTCTTTTTCAAAAAGAGTTACCGTTATATTGTCAACATATGGAATATACTGTTCTTTTGTATACCCTACCGTATCGAAATATCTTTCATTGAGATAAAGCGCTTTGACCTTGTTATCCTTAACCTCGAAAATGGACAGTCCGTCGTATAGGTTATTAAAAAGCTGATAATATAGATCGACAGAAGCGTCGGCGGCTTCGATTATTGATGGATCAGAAATTCTGTCAATACGGTTGTCCATTGTCTTCATTTCCTTTCATAAAAAATAATGTCAAACCAATGAATAGAAAATATACATTGTAATAGATTTCGATATCATTATACCACATAAAAACTAAAAAATCAATATTTTTTGACAAAAATATATTTTTTTCGGTTCCGTTTGGTTACAATACTGTAACATTTTACTGTATTGATAATAAACAGGCGGATTTACCGAATATCAGCCGAAAAACGTTCTTATTGAATATCCGCAGTAATGCGCTATATTGGATTTTTCGGATACTCATGAATGAACTTGAAAACTCATCATTTGACATCATGGTTTAGGAAAACGCTGAATAAATCGTTTCATCCGTTTTTCGTCACCCTCTCAGTGGCGGATTTTCGAGCGTTCCTCAAAACGGCGAAACGATTGCTTCGCATTATTCAGCGTTTCCTTAGTTTAGATTTTTTTGAAAAGCTCAAAAAACATAATTGCTTGACAACATATAATGGGTGTGATAGAATAAAATAATAAGATAAGAGTCGAATTATGCTTTCATCATCAGAATAAAGAAATGGAGATATCTATGACCGCTTATTATATTCTTTTCGCCTTGATCATCGGACTTGCTTATCCGATGTGCATATATAAGCCAAGCAACCTGAAAAAGGGCATTTATGTGGGTATTGTTTTTCTGTATATGTTTGTAATTTCCTCGGTAAGATACGGACTTGGAAATGACTTCAACAACTATCGAAAGTACTTTTATATGCTGGCGGACGGCGAGGAAACCATGGCGGAGGTCATCAAGAATCAAGGTTTTGAACCGGGATATGTTCTGCTGATGAAGCTTATAACCCTTATTTGCCCTGAGTATATAGTGCTGAATATTGTCAGTGCCTTTCTTGTGGCGGTTCCAACAGGGTATACTATATATAAATACAGCAGCAAGCCGTGGCTTTCGGCGTGGCTTTATGTCTGCATAACTTTTTTCTATACCTCCATGAATTTTACACGGCAGAGCATAGCTGTTGCAATAATTTTCATGGGATACAGGTTCTTTAGGGACAAGAAACATCTGCCCGTTGTATTGATAATCCTTGCGGCGTCTATGTTTCATATGTCTTCCCTTGTGCTGCTTCCCATATATTTCCTGTCCCTTGTAAAGCCTTCGTGGAAATGGCTGTCTGCCGTTACTGCGGCAGGAATACTTGTATTTATCTTTTCAAATCAAATATTAGAACTGGTCGTTGGGAATTTCATGCCGAAGTACAGCCGATATCTTGATTCTATATTTGTAAAGGTCGGTCTTGAAAAGACATTCCTGATAATTCCTTTCCTGCTCCTTGCTGTGGTGATGACCGCATATTTTCTCGGTTGGGGGAAGAAAGCTCCCGAAGCGGCTATGCTTACAAATTTTATGTTTTACAGCGCCTTTATATGGCTTTTCTCGGTGAAGCATTTTATTGTGGAACGTTTTTCCATGCCCGTTTATATTTTCATTCTGATATCCATACCTCAGGCGGTTGATTATCTGATTGAGTACATTCATGAAAAGGCAGGGGAGAAGGGCGAGCTTTCGATCATATTCAAAAAAGCGCCCTACTCGGATAAAAAGAAGAATGAAACAACAAAAAAGATCGTCCTTCGCAGCGGCAGTCTTGTAACTGCACTTGTTACCGTTTCGGCATTTGTATATAACGATTTCTGCGTGTCCCAGAACGTTCACGGAGCTTTTCCCTACAAGACCTTTATTGCAGCTTTTGACCGTGGGGTGGAAAAGACATACGATATGAGCGAAGATTATGTGGTCGGATTCAGCGGACTGAATATGCTGAGGTTTCTTAATCTCTGCTACAACGGAAACTACACCGTACTTGTAACGGTAAACGGAAATGCATCGGGGGGAATGGAATGGTTCCATACCAATATGCTGAAGAAGCTGGGATTCAAAACGGATATTGCCGAGCTTAACGGAAAAAGCTATATCGGACTTGCTTCAAGGGGCAAAGCAATATATGAAGACAGCTCCGACGAACAGATCAGCCAGACCTTTGCCATATATGACGATACGATATACATTTCCGCAGTCAGCGGAGGCACAAACGGCGGAAATATATCAAGCATGGTCGTAAACGGAATGGATTTCTCCGCAAATTCAAACGGACTAAATTTTGTGGTTTTTGATAACGACTTAAAGCGGTTGGTTACCGCTCAGAGCTATGACACATCTGTGCGGGATCTCACTTATTCTCATACAAACATGGTCATCTGGTAATGGGGGGGAGAACGGTGAAGGGAAAAAACAAGTTAACCATGATATGGGCAATAACTTCTGCCGTGCTTTTTTCGTCCTGCATGACCGCAGAGCCCGAAACGGAATCCGAGGGAGTGGATTATATTGCCGTATACCGTCAGATAAGCGGCAGCGATGATGTGGAAGAGGAAAACGTGGATACTCCGAATGCGGCTGATCTGCCCGGGTATAATGCCTATAACTATCTTGACCATGCTGTATTCGTGGGTGACAATATCTGCGGGGGACTGTCCGAATACGGCTTTTTAAGGGACGGTCAGGTTTTGGCAGACGAAAATTTTTCGTCTGAAATCTCCGATGATTTTTTTGACGGCGCAGATTTTGAAGAATCACCGTATATCTATCTGTGGTACGGAGGCAGATATGTTTTTTCCTGCGAAAGCACGGAGGAATATGCGGAAGAGATACTCTCTTCGGCAGAGTGTATTCGTGAAAGATTCCCCGAAAGTATGGTCATTATCCTCAGCGTAAGCCCTGCCGCAGCGGAAAAGGGCGGAAGCGAAGATATCAAGGCTGCAAACAAGGCTGTAAAGCAGGCTGTCAGGGACTGCGACGACATAAATATCAGATACATGGACGTTTGGTCGGTGCTTTCCGACAGCGACGGATATCTCCTGTCCGTATATGACAAGGGCGACGGCGCAAGCCTTTCCTCAGCAGGGTGCAGAAAGCTGCTGAGCTTCATTCAGGAAAATCGCTTTTACAATGAAGCGGCAGGGGATGAAAAGTACAAGTACATTTATAAGGATATGTACATAGCTCGTCCCGAATACCAGGTTTCCGAAGGAAAAATTGCTTATCTTACATTTGATGACGGTCCGTCCAAATATACCGAGCAGATCCTTGATATTCTTGACGATAATGATATTAAAGCCACGTTTTTCATAACAGGGTGGTGTATTGACGGCAAGGAGGATATTCTGGCGGATATTGCCGCAAGAGGTCATACCATCGGAGTTCATTCCTATTCTCACGACTATGATGAGATATATGCAGATGTTACCTCGTTTCTTGATGATTATAATAAGGTTTACAACCGCATTTATGATGTAACAGGCGTAAAGCCGTGGGCATTCAGATTTCCGGGAGGAAGCTATAATAATTTCAACAAAACCACCGCCGACAGTATAATTGCCGAAATGAACAGGCGAGGATTTACATATTATGACTGGAACGCCGCAACTGCCGATGCTTCAAATTCATCGGACTACTACAGCTGCATGGAGTACCTTGAAAACAGTCTGTACTCCGATCACTCGGTGGTGCTGATGCATGATTCCCTTGAGCTTACGACGGAGTATCTGCAGGACGCTATCGACTATATCAGAAGCGAAGGGTATACCTTTGAAACGATAGAAAACGCTGACCCTGTACAGTTTTAAAAAGGATCAGTGGATATTTGGAGATAAAACATATGGATAAGCAGGATTATCAAAAACTATTTAACCGCATTTATCCCGATTTCTTTGAAAGCGAATCGGTTCGCAGTATGTCGGATGATATGATTTTTGATGAAATGCTCCTTCCTCTAAATGAGTTTGATTATCAAATGTACGATAAAACTCAGCAGGATAACATTTCATTCGGATTTTATTATGGCGAGCTTAACATAATAAAAGAAGCGGTTGAAAAAGTGGACAGAGATTGGGTACAATTTTTGGACGGGAACAACCGAATATATTGCGGCTATGCATACGGAAAAATCGCAAGCTTTTGTCTTGTTGATAATATGGGAGAACACTTCATAAATGGAAACAAGCTGAAAATTGGCGGTCCCGGCTGTGTCGGAACAGTTCCCGAATATCGCAATATGGGAATCGGATTAACAATGGTCAGGAATGTAACACAAATACTGAAAGAAGAGAGGTATGATTACAGCTATATTCACTTTACAGGTGTGGCATCATGGTACGAAAAGCTTGGTTACAAGATATCGGTAAAATGGAATAAGAATGGTTTTATACAATTATAATTTGAAGTTCTTTATGATATGATCAAGAATGATTTGCCGATACAGCAAAACATTTCCGATAATAAACGACTTATCAAAGCATATAATACTACTGCAAACCCGAAAGACATTGAACAGCCAAAAGTGATGTTCAACTGTCAAAATTTCAAAGTAAGGAGTTTATTATTATGAAAAGCGATAACATGACTGCTCAGGGCAGAGAAGCCCTTGAAAGATTCAAGATGGAAGCTGCAAACGAAGTCGGTGTAAGCCTCAGAAACGGTTACAACGGCGACCTCACTGCAAGAGAAGCAGGTTCTATTGGCGGTATGATGGTTAAGAAAATGATCGACAGCTACAAGCAGGGCGCTAATTCCTAACCGTCAGGCTTAAAAATCAAAAAACGGCGTACAGAAATTTCTGTGCGCCGTTTTGAGTTAGTGTATGTCAATGCCGATTATTTAGTGCTCAGATCGGAAAGCTTGATGGCTTTCGGATCGGCATTTTCAAGGGATACTTTTTCGGGGTCGTATTTGTCTGGCAGCGGCATGTCAAGTATGTCCGAAGCAAATTTTTCTCCCTTTTCGTCCGTTTCTTGCTGAGCATATGCAAAGTTTGATTTGCCGTGCTTTTTGATATTGTACATGGCAGCGTCCGCCGCTTCCTTGATCTCCACGGGAGTCTTGCCGTTTTCACGGAAAAATGCAATACCGATGGAGCAGTGGATATTCAGATGAAGTTGTGTGGATTCCGATTCAAAGCCCTTGTCAAGAATATCTATCAGTTCAGCCGCAGCCTTTCCTGCATCTCCGATAAGGGTCAGATTTGTCAGGCAGAAAACAAATTCATCGCCGCCAAGTCTTCCGCCGAAGCCACGGTCATATGTGATCTCTTTGATAGAATCCGCAACGAATTTCAGTACCTCGTCGCCGCAGGCGTGACCGTATTCATCGTTAAAATGCTTGAAGTTGTCAAGGTCAACGAACAGAAATGCGTCAAGGCTCTTTCTCTTGGCGGATTCTTCCATCTCCGTTTCAAGCATACGCATGAATGTTTCACGGTTGTTAAGCCTTGTCAGAGCATCGAAGGACGCCTTTTCTATAAGATTAATCTTGTTGCGCTTTTCCTGGTCAATATCTACTATGATTCCGATTATCTTGGAAGGGATATTGCTGTGGTCATAGAATTTTTTTGCAATGATCTTTACCCACGGGAAATCACCATATGTGTTTTTAAGACGGTATTCACCTTCCCACTGGTCGTTTTTTGCAAAAATCGCATTTACGTCTGCTGCAAACCTTGCGCTGTCGTCCTTGAAAACCTTCATTTTAAAAAGGAAGCTTGAAGGAACGGTATCGTCCGCAGCACGGAAATTAAATTTCTCAACGAAAATATCGGAAATGAAAATACGGTTTGCTTTCAGATTGACTTCAAAAATTATATTGTCGGTCATGGATACGACCGTTCTGTAACGCTGTTCGCTTTCATAAATGTTATCAAACATGGTGTTGAAGTTATAGCTGATCTCGCCGAACTCATCGTTTGATTTGATGGAAAGCTTAGCGGAAGTATCGCCGTTGTTCTTTCGTTTGATGATCTCGATTATCTCCTTAACGGGCGCCGTAAATACCACTGATATAACGATTGAAAGGATCGCAATGGGGATATAGATAAGCAGTGCAAAGCTTTTTATTGCTTCCTTGCTGCTGTTGATTTCGCTGTGTGCAATGTTGTTGTCGGTCAAAGTGACAATACACCATTCGCCCATATTGATCTTGCTTCCGAGGATAGAAATGCTATTTCCGCCTTCGGTATATTCTGTTTTCAACTCCTTGTCATTTCCTTCGCTGTCTACAGCAAGTGCAATAGGGGAGAGAGCGGAGCTGAGCATGTTATATTCATAATTTTCGTCCAGCTTCAATACATTTCCGCCGAAATTGTTGACCAGATTTCCCTCCGTATCAAGAATGAAAACGGTTGAATAGTTTTCAAGGGGGGGATTGTTCATGATCTCAACGATCTGGCTAAGGAGTACGGTTTCATACATCACGCCGATCTTTTTGTTTGCTGAAGAGAAAACTCTTCTTGCGACTGTTGTATACAGATTACCGCTGTTGTCGGTGTAAATATTTCCAATTCCGCTGTGTTTTGAAAGGCTTGTGTTTACCGAAGTTATCATCGGGTCAGAGCTGCCTATTTTAGAAACGTCCGAAGAAGCAACTGTTATTCCTTCGGTGTTTAAGAGATATATTCCTGTGATAACAGGGGAGTTTCTGACAATTCCGTCAAACTCATCGGCAACATCGGAATATTCGGGAATATCTGACCACTGATCGGAATCCTGCGATTCGGTCTGCTCAAGATATGACCTTATAAACGCAAGACTTGAGGTTTCTTTCTCTGCTGCGATTATGTTCTGAAAAAAGCTGCTGAATTCTTCCGTTCGCCATTCATGCTCCTTTTCGGCTTTCAGAATGATATCATCGTATTGTGTGTCGGTATATCTGTGTATAGAGAAATAAGATATAGCAATTGTGGGAATTGCTGTCAGCACTAATAGTGCCAGTATCAGTTTAAATCTTATCTTCATTGCTCTGTATCCCTTTCTCAAAAATGATAGTTATTTTTTGTCAAAAATCAGAATGTAGCCAACTCCGCCCGCAACTGCTATGACAAGGACCGAGATCAAAATTTTGATCGGCAAAGCCACTTGACCCTTAGATTCGTCATAGGTAACCGGTTCGGAAGCTTCCGTTTGGGATTCGTCTGATGACGGGACAGTTTCGGAAACCTTTTCCGGTTCGGTGACTGAGGTTTCTGCAGAAGTTTCCGACGAAGAGGCTTCGGTAAGATCCTCTGCGGTTTCATCTGCGGGATTAACGTATGAACTGCTGCTTTGAGTTTCTGAAACTACGGGCTGTGTTTCCGAAACGTTTGTTGTTTCCTCGGAACCGGTTTCGGTGATATCCTCGGGAATATCGTGAATGTCATCGGGAATGTCGGAGGATTCCGTTTCACTGCTCCATATGCTTTCATCAACGGCATTGCCTGTAAGGCTTATCAGATATACGGAAGTAGGGCGTGCATTCAGCTCGATGCTGTTGTCTTGGCATAGAAACTCGTCCTCGCAAAGCACTATTTCTGAGGAATCGTCATCTATCATGTATACATTGTCAACAGAATAGCTGTAGTTTTTGGATTTAACTGAAATATTGAACAGCTTTTCATTCTGCTGGTTCTGATTTGTAAGAATGATATTAAGCGAACGGGGATCGTTTGAATCTGTTGCCGCATAAACGGAACTCATTGTATCGCCGCCGTTTGACGCTTTAACGAGAGTATCGCCGAAGGACGAGCCGTTTCCGTCATAATCGGTAAAAAGCCGCAAAGCAGCTTTCTGATAGCTGTAATCCTCCGAAACGGGCGACAGGCATGCAAGGTAAACTTCCTCACGTGCAAAGGTGCCGAGAGCGTCGACCTGAGCGATAGCTCCGCTGATATTGTTTCCGCCGCCGAAATCATATTCCGAAAAAGAGAGTCTTGTTCCGGGATAGTTCATTCGTATCGAAGCCTGCAGAGTAGGGATCAGCGGTGTAAACTGCTTATTTATCAAAGCGGTGGAGCTGTTTTCGGTATAATCCGAATCCCAGAGAGTCCTTACCGCCTGCATTCTGAATGCATTGCTGATAGGGTCATCGTTGTACAGTACAGAGATACCGATGGGTGTAAGCGCCTCGGTATAGTAATGTATATCGAGAACGTCAAGCAGACGCTTGTCAAGTTTTTCTCCCGCAGACCTCATCTGAGCAAGATAATAGTCGATAAACCAGCTGTAACCGCCGTCGAATATGCTTGAGTTGGCGTCCGAGTCACTGTTGCCAAGATCAATGCAGCCCTGAAGTCCGCTTACGGAGGGTCCGAATACGAACGCTTTGCTGTCAATAGTTTTGATTGAATCAGCAAGAGTCACCGAGCGTTCTATAAGCTCGTCGGCAGTGATCGGTTCAAGTCCGAGAACTTCGTATTTAGATTCCCATTTGTCAGGCTCGCTGTCCAAGAAATATCCGTTTATTCCGCCTTCGGAAACCGAACCATATTTATCAACAAGATATGAAACGTACTCGTCAATGTATACCACATCGTCATCGGTGTCGGGTTGAGAAAGGTATGCTTCGTTCTTTCTCAATCCAATGGTATTCCAGCGCCCCGTTTCTCCCGGAGATACTATTCCCATAGAGTCGGCGGCAACGTAACCCATAAGCTGCAGGGTCACAAGACGCACGGGTATGTTGTACAGCTGAGCACGGTTTATCATGCTTTCGGTGTAGAGGGCAGGGGAGTCCCACATCGAAGAAGGATAGCTGTCTATCAAAGCAACGTCGTTTGTGTACAGCCCCTTTTTTCCGCTGTTGGAGTAATTGGTTTCCCAGTTATATGATGAAACAGCATCACTGCACTGCTTGATGACAGTCGGCTTGATGCCTGTAAGACTGCCTTGGTCGTTTATGCCGTATATATATGGACTGATAGCAGTTTTGCCTTTGTCAGTATTAATATCAACATCCGTGCTGCCCGTTTCGGGAATAATTATGATATCCGAAGTAACGGCGGCGATGTCGGTGCTGTATCGGAATACTGAAGCTGCGGTCAATACCGCAGCTGTAAAAGCAAGTAACTTTTTAGCAGTATTCATTTCATTCTCCTAATCACAGTTTTGAAACACTTCCGTTAAACAGCAGCTTGTCTGTTTTATATTATAACATTTTTCGGAAATAAATGCAACATGTTTTTTTTGCCTGCACAGCATTGTTTTATGTATGAAGCACAACAAATTTTGCAAAGCAGAATATTATTATCAGGAAAATTATGTTAAGTATGGTAAAAAACGAAATGTACTTTTTCGGCGATGAATTATCAGAGCAGATATACAGCTTGTAGGAGATAAGGCTGGCAAGCGATGCAACAAGCGTACCCAAGCCGCCAACATTCGTTCCGAGGATAAGCGCCCTGAAATTATCGGTAAAGGCAGAGAGCATGACCGCAGTGGGAACGTTTGAAATGATTTGACTGCATACCACCGCCGACTCAAATTCACGTCCGCTGATAAGCTGTGATATATAATCATGGACCGCAGGAACATTCTTGATGTTTCCGACAAATATGAAAAAACATGCGAAGGTCACAAGCAGACCGTAATCGACTTTTGAAAAGATAACAGGCTGAACTATTGCAAATACAACGCATACAGACGCAAATACCATGATCGTATCAACAACGCCGAATACGGCAAGTATGCACAGCAGGAAGAGGGTGGCATAAAGTATCAGATAACGTGGATTTGTTATCTGAGTGTCCCCGTCATTTGTGTCCTCTGACATGACAGGCTCGCTTTTTATGAAAAACATGGCTATCAGCAGCAGTATCAGGCTTACTCCCGTTATCGTAAGAGTCAGCGAGAAAAATTCGCCGCCGCTCATTTTCGATTGAGTAAACAGATAGAGATTCTGAGGATTGCCTATGGGAGTGAGTGCGCTTCCGAGATTTGCAGCAATAGTCTGAAGAACAACTATCCCGACAGGGGATCTGTCAAGCTTTTGATAAAGCATAAGAGTGAAAGGCACAAAGGTGATAAGGGCAACATCGTTCGTTACAAGCATTGAAAGCAAAAAAACGGAGAAAACCAGCAGGAAAGCAAGCTTTCTTGTGTTTCCTACCGTTTTGCAGATGATCTCCGACAGCCTGCGGAAAACGTTGTTTTCTTCAAAACCTGCCACTACTGCCATAAGACCGAACAGTATACCAATCATATCGGTGTCAATATATTCGATATAGTTTGTCACGGGAACAAGAGTACATGATATAACGGCGGCAGCGATGGCAATTATCATTACCGCTTCTTTTTTCAAAAAATCTCCAATGGAAGTGTACATGGCATAAGCTCCGTTAGTTATTTTGCAAAAATGTTAAGTATAAGTCCGCAGGCAACGCCTGTAAGATACAGATATCCGAGGAATATAAAATTCTCCTTTGTGTTTTTGTTCGTTCGGAAGAGAACGGCAAGTCCCATTCCTGCACCTGTGCATAAGCCTCCTGCGGCAGCGCCGAAGGAAAGACCGCCTGCCGCATACAGCTCGGTTATTGCGACCGATGCGGCACAGTTGGGGATAAGCCCGATAAGGGCAGTTATAAACGGCTGAAAAACTCCCGTTTTTTCAAGGAATGCGAAAGCTTTGTCCTCTCCGGCAAAGCCTATAACAGCGCCGAGTATGAGGTTTACGATAAGAATAAATACAGTAATGCTGACAGTGTGCTTGAGAGCCGAATAAAAAATGCTGTGATTTTCACAGCCGCAGTCGGCGCAAAGCTCTTCAAAAGGCTCTTCGCTGTTTTTCAGTCTGAAAAGCTTGTATATAAGGTCAAAAAGGATACCGAAGATAACTGCCGCAATAATTTTAACAAGGATAAGCTTCCAAACGGTACCCGATATCTCAGGCTCTGCCAGAAGGATAGGAATAGCCTCGTCCGAGGTTGCGATGAAGACCGCTGCAAGTGTTCCGGGAGTAATAAGCCTGCCCGAATAGAGGTTTGCTGCCGCAACGGAAAATCCGCACTGAGGTATGCAGCCGAGAACTGCTCCCGCCGCAGGACCGCCCACATAAGATTTTCCTGCCTTGCCGAGAAAATCTGCAAGCTTTCCGCCTGCATGGTGCTCAAAAGCCTCCATAATGAGGAACGCAGCATAAAGGAACGGCAGCATTTTTACCGTATCAATAACTGCGTCCGGAACAATATCCAAAATCAAATCCATCAAAATAATCCTCTGTTATACTAATTCCAAAACGTTCTATAGGCAAAGCCGACAGATAGAATAATCCAAGTCAAGGAAAGCGACCGCAGGCAGGCTGTCGCCTGGCAAGGGAGCTTGACGCAGAATTGGATTATTATATCCGAGGATTTGTCTATAGGTTGATTTGGAATTAGTATTATATTTTTATACATATAATATTTATTACACCATATTTTCAGCGATTTGTCAAGTGTTTTGCTCAAAAATGCTGATAATTATTTCAAAAATTTGTTGTTTCCGCATACATTTAGAACCTGTAACGGAAAAATTTGTAAAAACATCTTCCGTTACAGGTTCCCTGTTAATTCATAAATTTTTTGTATATTTCAGCCATGCTTTCAACAGCCTTGCCTACATCATATTTTCGGGAGTTTTCCATGCTGCATGCGCTCATTTTTCTGCGAAGCTCGGGATCACCGTAAAGCTTTCTCAATGCCTCCGAATATGCCTTAACATCGTGTACTCCGCACAGAATACCGTTGTCTGTGACAAGCTCGGTGTTTCCTCTTATTTCCGAGGCAATAACGGGAAGTCCGCCTGCCATTGCTTCGATTATCGCAATAGACAGTCCCTCCTGAGTCGATGTAAACAGAAAAACATCCGAAGCCTTAACGATATCTGCGATGTCCTTACGATATCCCGCAAAAATCACCCTGTCTTCGATACCAAGCTCCTTTGTCAGCTGATGAAGCCGCTCCGCCTCCGAATCTCCTCCGGGGATAACATTACCGCATATAAGATAGTATCCTTTTTCAAGAGAAGCTTCGGCGAATGCTTTCAGTGCGTAGGGATAGTTCTTCCTTTTGATAAGCTCGGCAACTGTGAGAACTGCAAACCCGTCCTCGGGGATACCAAGACTTTTTCTCAGAGCACCGATATCGGGGGAGGCATTTCTGATCTTATCCGTGTCCACGCCAACGCCGTCTATATGATATGCTTTTCCGCCCTTGTGCAGATGAAAACGCTTTGCAGCTTCGTAATCTTCCTTATTTACCGTGACAAGAGCGTCCGTGCGCCTTGCAAGGAGCGCTTCCGCAGTTTTGTACAGCAGAAAATTCTTCTTCGGAGCACCCTTGAAAAAGTGAAAACCGTGAACGGTATAAATGACCTTAAGCTTCGGGAAAAACACTGCCGCCGCTCTCGCAATTATGCCTCCCACAGGGGTGTGACAGTGAACTATGTCAAATTTTTCCTGACGATAGAGCCGAATCATCTGAAAAAAAGCTTTGATATTCTTCGGACTGACAGGATTTCTGCGGAAATCAATTCGGTGGAATTTATCGGCATCTTTGACCGTTTCGTCGTCCAGCGATGCGTAATGTACCTCCCAGCCCTGCTCATGAAACCATCTCATAAACGGACGGTTAAATTTCTGAAAATTAGCAACGTGTGAAACAAACAAGATCTTCACGTTATCTTCCTTTCATATATTCGGAAAAATCGTCAAGAGCCTTGGCGATAACATCGTCCATGTCCATGTAACGGTACAGTCCCAGACGGCCTCCGAAAATGACATTTTTCTCCGTCCGTTCCTTATCCGCAAGCAGACGGTATTTTTCGTAAAGATCATTGTTTTTACTGTCATTTACAGGGTAGTAAGGTTCGCAGCCCTCGCTCGGAGCGATGGGATATTCACGGGTCACAACAGTTGACCTTACAAGCTCGGGGTCGTATTTTTCAAAATGCCTGTGCTCGATTATTCTTGTATAGGGTACATCTGAGCCGGTGTAGTTCACAACGGCGTTTCCCTGATAATTATCGGTATCCAGAATCTCGGTTTCAAACCGCAGGGAGCGGTATTCCAGTCTGCCGAAACGGTAATCGAAATATCTGTCCGCAGGACCTGTGTATACCACCGTGTCGGCGGATATACTGTCCCTTACGTCAAAGTAGTCGGTGTCAAGCATGATATCACAGCCGTCAAGCATTTTTTCGGCAAGCTTTGTGTATCCGCCGATGGGGATACCCTGATATCTGTCCGTAAAATAGTTGTTGTCGTAGGTAAAGCGGAGGGGGACTCTTTTTATGATAAACGGCGGAAGCTCGCTGCATTTTCTGCCCCACTGCTTTTCGGTATATCCCTTTATGAGCTTTTCAAAAATATCTCTTCCTGCAAGGAATATAGCCTGCTCCTCAAGATTTTTCGGCTCGGATATGCCGCTTTCCCTTCGCTGCCTGTCAATTATCTCCTTTGCCTGGGCAGGAGTTTTTATTCCCCACATCTTGCTGAAGGTGTTCATATTAAATGGAAGATTGTACAGCTCGTCCCCGTAAACCGCAACGGGGGAGTTTACGTAGTTGTTGAACTCGGCAAATTGGCTTACATAATCCCATATTTTTTTATCGTCCGTATGAAAAATATGAGCGCCGTAGCGATGCACGTTTATCCCTTCGATGTTTTCTGTGTAGATATTGCCGCCGATATGGCTGCGCTTGTCGATAACGAGAACCTTTTTTCCCGCCTTGACAGCCTCATGAGAAAAAACAGCGCCGTATAGTCCGGCGCCGACTGTAAGCAGATCATATTTCATAGCAGAATCTTCCTTATTTGTTTTTTGAAGCTAGAAATTCGGCATACCTGTCGCATATTTCCTTGGTTTCGCCTAAAGCTACCTGTTTTCCGTGGTCGAGCCACAGGACTTTGGTGCACATTCTTCTGATCTGGTCAAGGGAATGGGAAACGAGAATTGTTGCCACGCCGCTGTTGATGATTTCCTTCATTTTCTTTTCGCTCTTGATCTTGAAAGCTCCGTCACCCACGCTGAGAACTTCGTCGAGGATAAGAATGTCCGGATTTACAAGACAAGCTATCGCAAAAGCAAGGCGGGATTTCATTCCCGAAGAAAGATGCTTGAATTCACGGTCCTGAAAATCTCTCAGCTCCGCAAAATCAATGATCTCGTCATATTTTTCGTCCATGAATTTTCGGGTGTAGCCGAGCATTGCGCCTCTCAGATAAGCGTTTTCCTTGACGGTCATGTCGCCGTCAAAGCCTGAGGCAAGCTCCAGCAGTGCGGCGATCTTTCCGTCAACCTTTACCGTTCCCTTTGACGGACGCATTATCTGTGTTACGACCTTGAGCAGGGTCGATTTTCCTGCGCCGTTTGTTCCGATGATACCAAGCATATCGCCCTTTTCGACGGTAAAGGATACGCCGTCAACGGCAAGAAATTCTTTGACCTGAAAATTTCTCTGAAGCTTTTTTATAACATAATCTTTAAGACCGATCTGTTTGAAATCCCCTGTTTTAAATACAACGGATACGTCCTTGACTTCTATGACCGCCATAAACGGTAACATCCTTTCTTATCTCGGGTAAATAATTAAATATAGTACAGAAATTTGTAATTGTTTTTGTAGTACATGACCGCTCCCAAAACAAATACCACTGCTGCATATCCTATTGCAAGCAGATGAAGCTGAAGATCGGGAACTCTCGCTTCAAGCACGATGGTGCGGAAATATTCTATATACACATAAATAGGGTTCAGTCGGAAAAGCGGTCGCACATTGTCGGAAAAGCTTGCGGTGCTGTAGAATATGGCGGAGAAATACATCAGCGCCTGCTTGAAGATGTCATAAAGGTATTTCATATCTCTGAACATAACATAAAGCGCCGAAAGAATGAGTCCCATGCCCAGATTAAACACAATTAGGCAAAGGATCGGAAACAGCAGCAATAAAAAATAAGGGGTGATCGGCACCTTGTCAATAATTACAAACACAAAAAAGATAACAAGGGTCAGTCCGAAATTAATAAGGGAAGATACGTTTTTGGACATTAGGAACATATATTTCGGCACATTTATCTTTGAAAAAATTCCTGCGTTGGCTACAAGAGATGTCATGCCCGATGAGGTGGATTCGCTGAAATACGAATACACAAGATTTCCGCAGAAAAGATAGATGATAAAATGCTCGATATTCCGTCCGAAAAAGTTTTTAAATACAAGAGCCATGACCGTCAGCATCATAAGAGGGGAGAGCAGGCTCCAAAGCATACCGAGAACAGTATTCTTGTACTTCTTTTTGAAGTCACGCTTGACCAGTTCCTCGAACAGAAACCAGTTTTCCTTTATCCTTTTTATCTGCGTGTGAATTATTCTTACGGGTGAAATAATTGTGATCACTTCCTAAGATTTTTTGAAGAAAAAATGACTTATTACGAACGGTGCATAAGTTTTTTTACAGTTTTTTTTCTTATGCTTTCGGGGGGGACAAGGGTATACATCAGCCTTTTTTTGAGATATGCTTTCCTGTCCGAAATAAAATCCACTCTTGGAACTTCGAGAAAGGATATATTATCAGCTTTCAGCTTAGTAAAATAAATACCGAAAAGCCGTTCGGCAATAAAACCATCGACCCGAAGCTCCTGCTGAGAATAGCCTGTGGTGTCCTTACGCTTGTCAAACTCGTTAAGTATATCAAAAAGCCAGCCGCAATAGCAGTGAAAAAGCTCCTTTTTCATAATGTACATATTGCAGAAATAATTCTTCGTTCCGCTGAGATATTCGTCGGCGTACTTTGAATATTCGGGATATTTTTCCTTAAGTATACTTACCGCAAGCTCCAGATCGCCTATCCGCTGATGAGGGGAGTTTTTATAGTAATCATATACCGATTCAAACATCTCTTCGGGGATAGGGGCGATAATATCGAACCGTTCAATAAGTGATGAAAGCTTGTCGTTATACCCGTTTCCCGAAAGAAAGGCGCTGTCGGGAGTCCTCAGGATTTTGTACGGACGATTTTTTGAGCCTTCATCAAAGGAAAAATATCTGCGGTAATGAAAGAAACCGTAATAATCGGCGTCAATATTTTTCCATGCGAAGTAATGAGCGGTAAGCTCGCAGTAGGAGCGGTTCAGATCGGAAATATTATCTCCTTCGTCGTCCCTGAGCCAGCCGTCTATTCCGTGCTCAGCAAGGCTTGCTCCTGCCTGAACGGGTACAAGCATATCAAATTCGGGGACGGGAAATTCCTTGTGTCCGATAACAAAAATTTTAATATTGCTCATTCTTTTCACCGCATTGTACAGTTAAAAACGGCCGCCGAACGTGTCTGCAACATATGCCTTTTTTGCAGAAAGGTTCAGCGGCCGCCCTTTTTATTTTATAATGAAAAATTCGGAAAAATCAGTTCATTTTAAATGCCGCAAGACCAAGCTCAAGACGAACGATATCCTTGTATTCGGGCTTTGCCATATAGTAAACATAGCTTTCGATAACGTTCAGCGGATGAATGGTTCTGCCCTCTATCTTGAACTGAGAGTAGCCCATAGGAACATACTTGTTGTGGAGATCGTCAGCAGTAATATGGGTTTTAAGCTTAGTTGTTTCAAGGAAATTAAACATCGGAGCTTCACAGGGGAACGGCTTCTCGTTAACGATATGCAGACCCATTGCTCCTCCGAAAGAGTTGGCGAGGGAACGTCTGAGCTGCTGCTCACCGAGGTAGCGGTAATGCTCTCCTCTTCTCTGACAGTTGGGGAAGCAGTAGGGGCAAACGAGTATCTCAAGGCGCTCCTTGGAAGGAAGCTGCTCCAGAACATCAAACTGATTGTTCCAATTGTAATCAAGCACTACAAGGCTGTAATCCTTGGCGATCTCTTCTTTGAGTGCGTCAAGCTCCCTTATCTGCTTGCAGGTAGATGAAGTAAGCTTGTAATTGGGGAAATTCTTGCGGATATGCTCTTCAAGAACAGGAGTATTTACGATACATTCGTTCAGTCCGTTGTCGGCAAGCTCAAGCAGACGATTGCAGAACTTGTCATTTATGTGCTCTTCGGTAATAAGGGGATTTGTAAATGTAAAACGGCAGGGGATACCTCTTGAATTGAACTCGTTCAAAACATGAGTGATAGTCTTTTCATCGGCACAGCCGTTTATATTTCTTCCGCCGTTCCATATTGCGGGGGGAAAACAGCCGTAAACCGACGCAATACCCACACCGTCATAGAAACGTTCGGGGTGACTTTGTATCATATCAATAAGAGCAAGATTAAGCTGTCCGTGTATCCAGAAATCGGGTAAATGGAATTTTGCAGGCATTTTTATCGTCCTTTCAAGTAATATTCTTTATTATAACATTATTTGAAGCATATGTCAAGCGGATATAAATGCCTTTATTCAATTATCGGATCAGCGCAGATCCATGTTCATAAAGCTCATGAAATTGTCGTATGCTATGGAGCGCATTGTTTTTTCGGGAAGACCTATCTCCTCAAACTTTCTTAGCTCTCCGTAGGGATTCCACATGGGAAAATCGCTGCCGAAGAAAAATTTATCCTCTCCGAAGCGGTTTATCATTCTGAGGAACATATCCTTTGAAATAAAGCTCATAGAGCTTGATATGTCAAAAAAAACGTTTGGAACGGGGTCAAGCTCGAACGCCTCCGTCCAGTGCTCGTACCCACCCATGTGAGCGGCTATTATTTTAAGCTTGGGGAAATCCTTCATCACCCTTGCAAGCCGCAGGGGACTTGAAAAATCAAGCTTTTTATCCCCCATATGAAAGAGAACGGGCAGACCGATTTCGGATATTGCGCCGTAGATAGGGTATATTTTTTCGTCGTCAAGATTAAATCCTTGAAAATCAAAGTGGAATTTTACACCTTTCAGACCCAGAGCGACCATTCTGTCAAGCTCTTCCTCGAAATTGTCGTTGTCACGGTGGAGAGTGCCGAAGCCGATAAGGGAGCTGTCCTTTTTGCAGCAGTCGGCAATGAAGGTGTTGATGCTTTCTGTCTGATGGGGAGTAGTGGCAGGGGAGCAGATAAGCTGCTTTACGATTTTCCACGGAAGCCTATCTCCGCTTCCGTCATGACCCTTTCCGTTCCTGATAGCCTCCAACTCCTCAAGAGTTCCCTCGGTATACATGGGCAGGTCATAGAATTTTCCTACCGAAAAGGTTGCTTTTTCTGCTATTTTGTCGGGAAATATGTGAGTGTGTGAATCAATTACAGGTATATAATCCTCACATGCCATTTTATCGCTTTCTTCCTATAATATATTTTCCTCCGCAAAACTCCGGAGGGTTCTGCATGGAATAATGAACAAAATCGACACAATGTTCATTATACATAAATATACCATATCAGTCTTAAAATGTCAAGCGCTTTAAAGTGAAAAATCGGTGAAAATTATTGTGGCTGCTTTTTTCTCTTTAATGCGGCAATGAGAGAGATGATACCCACATACAGCAGCGCTCCCGTCAGGCAGCCGAGCGAATCAATGACCATATCTCTCAGCTGGCAGGCACGTCCCGGGACGAACAGCTGATGAAGTTCATCCGTTACCGCATAGAGAGCCGACACTGCTGCGGATATGCCGACAGTTTTCGGTTTTCCGCAGCCGAGTGAATGTGCAAAACCGAAAGCGGCAGCAAATCCGAGGGCGGCATACTCGATAAAATGTGCGGATTTTCGTACAATAAATGTAAACCGCTCGATAAGCCCCTCAGGGCTATCCGACTTCGACGAAAAGGCAGCAAGAATAAATCCGTCGCTGAGCTTTGAGGAATCGTCGGCGGACTGTGCCGAAAAGTAGAATATTACTATCATGATAAGTCCTGCGGGAATGAAGTAGAGCAGTTTACAGGAATTTGTCTTATTGCCCAAAGCGATCCCCCCCCAACTGATTTTTATTCAGCGTAACTATCCTCAGAGATATTTCTTGCGTCTTTCTTTCCTCGCACGGCTTCTTTCGGCAGCTTCACGGTTTTCCTTAAGCGATTCTTCGTCATCGGGGTCGATAAGAAGGGGCGGCACTTCGGAAGGCTTTTCGTCCTTGCCTATAGCTACCATTACAAAATGCGCCGTATTGATAAGCGCTTTTTCACCGTCGTCCTCGGCGTAAACACGGACGTTTACCTCCATTGATGTGCGGCCTGTGCATACGACCTTGCCCACGACCTCGACTATATCGTTGCAGTGAGCTGGGGCAAGGAAAGATATCCCGTCAATACACGCTGTCGTGACCTCTTTGCCGCAGTGGCGGCGTGCTGTAACACCTGCAACAACGTCCATCCATTCGATGAGCCGTCCTCCGAACAGCCGTCCGTAGCCGTTTACATCGGGTGACATGACGATATGAGCCTGTTTTGTTATAGAATCCTTGATATTTTTTCCCTGCATAGATATATTTTCCTTTTCGATATTTTGTTTATAATAGTATTACACTAATAAACGAATAAAACCGCCCCCGTCAGATAATACTAAAAACCATTTAAATGCTGTACCAAAAATCGAGCATGATCTTGCGTTTATGGATTATGCGAAGATTTTTTGTCTACAGTTTAATTTGATTTTTGTATATCTGCTGAGGGCAGCCAAGAAATTTGTTTTTGTTACAGTATCAGCAGTACCGCACCTATTGCCGCATACTGAAAAACAAAATACAGCACAATGAACAGGATAAGCATTCCCGTTGAAGTGCCTCCCGATTCACGAAGCGATGCGGTAATATCTGTTCCCGACGCAATAGCGTTCGCTTTAAGCTGCTTAGTCTTTTTAAGTGCGTGTCTGTAATAGATGTAATTTGAAAACAGTCCGAAAATAAAGAACATTGCCCAGCTTGCAAGAGAGGTGATTATGCTTGCTGCCTGAAATGCGCTGCTGTTAACATTGTAGGCGGCGATCTTGTCAAAAAGCTCCGCAAATTCGGGGTATGAGCCGATCATGTTCATTATCTGAGGGGTCTGAAGGCTCAGAATTATGCTCGGAAAATTCAACGCTGCTTTTATAATCAGAATGAGCAGAGCGATAAGTGGCATTTTTCTGTTTGCAAAATATATTTCGGGGAAAAGCATTGCGGAAAAATTAACGCTTATCTTGAAATTTGTTTCCTTTATCAGCTTGAACTTAGGCAGGTAATAGTGGGTGTTCGTATTGACAAAATCTCCGAGATCCTTGACTGTTACTCCGTCGCCGTATTCTTCCGCAGGATTAAATCCGCAGAGAGGGTCGGTATAATTGACCATAAATGGATTCATCTGAGGAATATTGGGATCGTTTCGCTTGGAGGGATCTTCGCCTGCCTGTCCGCCGTATATCTGTGAATAGGGGATCTCTCCGTTTTCGGCTTTTGTGCGGATAAAATAATCGGTTGGAGCGCCGCAGTGGTCGCAGAAAAGCTGATCGGGCTTAAGATCGTTTCCGCAGGTCTTACAGCGCACTGCGGAATTTGCAGCCTTTCGTGCTTCCTCTGCTTCTATCTCTGCCTTCCAGCTTATTCCCGATGAATGAAGCTCACCATTTATGCATTTACCTTCTTTTTTGTAGCATTCACGGTGGTAAGGAGTGCCGCAGTCGGGGCATACAACTATATCATCGTCCGATTTAAAGGCTTCACCGCAGGATATGCAGGTATATCCCGTATAGTCAAACATATAAAAGATCCTTTCCGTCAGCCTGTTAAAATGGGGCTGATTGTTATATGGATTATCATCATTATCCGAATTATACATATTATACCACATAAAACTGTAAAAAACAAGAAGAATAGACGATTTTCAGCTAAGTTTCACCTTATTATCATATTAGATGCTTGAAAAATCGGCTGTTCGGAGTATAATGATTATTAATCAAACAAGTATTTTTCTTTCCTTGACCGAAAGGAGGGACACTTTTATGAAAAAACGTATTAACTCGGTTATAAAAAGAATTATTCAGATATCGCCTTTTATAATGATAGCCGTAATGGCAGTGCTTTATGTCACCTGTTTCCGAAATATGACGGTTGAGCAGATGCTGAATTACACACCGTCCGAGCCTGTTGCGGCGGCAGCTGTCATATTGCTGCTGTATGCCCTTAAATCTCTGTCGTATTTTTTCCCTTTTATGCTCATAGCCGCTGCCTGCGGAGCGATCTTTCCCATATATATAGCCATTCCCCTTAACTGCATAGGCATATTGATATTTACATCTATCCCGTATGCCGTGGGTAGATATGCTGAAAAAGAACTTGTGGACAAGCTTGCGGGAAAGAACGGCAAGGCGGAAAAGGTAAAGCAGTTCGGGACTGATAATCAGCTTTTCTCGTCCTTTTTCCTCAGGATAATAAGCGTTCTGCCCTGCGATATAGTAAGCATGCTGCTCGGTTCAATGGGCTTTTCTTACAAGAAGTATATACTTGGGTCGTTCCTCGGAATATTTCCCGGAATAGCTGCCACGACTGTTATGGGCAGCGCAATAACCGATCCTCTTTCGCCCGAATTTATGATATCGGCAGGCGTAGATGTCTTTTTTGCGGTCCTTTCGGTAATACTTTACAAGATCAATCTGAACAAAAAGAAAAGTTCTCAGCACTGAGCGGCGTCTGTCTGATTTTTTATCTGTGCGGAAAGACCTTTGACCGCCGAAATTGAAATCGGCAGAGTCAGCATAAAGCTCAGTATATCCGAAACCGACTGAGTTATCTCAAATCCGAAATATCCGAGAACATTCGGCAGAATAAGTATGCAGGGAATAAAGAAAAGTCCCTGCCTTGACATTGCAAGAATACTTGCCTTGACCGTTTTTCCCATGTTCTGCATGAGCATGTTTGTCATAATAATTATACCCTGTAAAGCAAAGGTTATGCACTGATAGCGCAGCAGAGGAGTCCCTGCCGATATAACATCGGGATCGTCACGGAAAAAGCCGACAATACCGTCGGAGAATACAAACACCGCCGCACCGAATACAAGCATGAAAAGGGTCGCTGTACGTATGCAGAAAATGTATACTTTTTTTACACGGTCAAATCTTTTTGCACCCATATTGAAACCGCATACAGGCTGGAAACCTTGTCCGAAGCCGATAACGACCGATGCACCGAGCATTACGACCTTGTTTACAACAGAAACTGCCGCAATGACCGCTTCTCCGTAAAGTCCTGCCGCATGGTTGAGAAGAATTGCGGATATGCTTGCAAACCCCTGTCTGAAAAGGGAAGGCGTACCGAATTGAAGGATAGATTTGATTTTTTCTGAAGAAAATTCGGGGCGTATTTTTGAGAGAGGGAGCCGTTTTCCCATTATGATCAGAATAACAAAGCCTGTTATCTGACTGATAACCGTTGCAAGAGCTGCTCCCTGCAGCTTCATTCCCATTACAAAAATAAACAGCGGATCAAGAATAACATTCAGAACAGCTCCGCTTGCCATTCCTATCATTCCTTGAAAAGCGTTTCCCTGAAATCTTAGCTGATTGTTCAGAGTAAAGGATGCCATAATAAAAGGTATACCGATAAGCAGTATCTGTGTATAGCTGACGGTGTTTTCAATAAGAAGGGGAGTAGCGCCAAGAAGCTTAACAAGGGGGCGGATATTGAAAAATCCTGCCGCAGAAAGCAGTATCCCTGCGATCAGCGAGCATACAAGACCTGTGTCGCCCATTCGTGCGGCAGCTTCCGTATCGTTTTCGCCAAGCTTATGGGAGATATAGTTTCCCGAGCCGTGACCGAAGAAAAATCCTGTTGCCTGTATTATATTCATGAGCGGAAGAGTCAGTCCTACCGCTGCGGTGGAGATGGTGTCAAGCCTGCCCACAAAATAAGTGTCCGCCATATTGTACAGTGCCGATATCATCATGGAAATGATCGTGGGTACTGCCATGCGGCATACAAGGGCTTCAACAGGCTGTTCCGTCATTCTGCGGCGTTTTTCTTCGGGTGATATCATTCTTGCGTTCCTTTCCGTTAATACTAAAAACCATTTTTCATAATACATGATTATTTTACATCAAACAGACGATAATGTCAAGCTTATATATTTTTCGGCGAAATTATTGAAATTTACGTTTATTTTATGCCATAATATTGAAAAAATGAATATTCGGTGGTATACTATTATAAAAAACAATACGGAGAAATTGCCATGCATATTCAATTTGCCGACAAAAAAGATGCTGAGGCTCTAAAAAAAATATGGAACCAATGCTTTGAGCATGATGAGGAATACTGTGATTTTTTCTTTGCCGAAGGAGGTTTTTCTCCCGAAAGATGTGTAGTTGCCAAAAACGGAAGCAGTATAGAATCGGCTGCTTACATTTTTTACGGCAGTATTGAAGGGATCAGGACGATATACCTCTATGCGGTTTCCACTGCCGAGAAGTTCAGGGGCAAAGGGAATGCAGGGCGCATACTGGAGCATGTATTCAATCATGCCGAAAAAAACGGTGTGGGGTATGTTGTACTGAAGGCGGCGGACGGCAGGGGAGGACTTTATGAAAAATATGGCATGAAGCCTGCTTTTTCTCTGAAAGAAAAAATTTATACTTCTGATCCTTCGGCGGATAAGCTTGATTTTTCTGTCTGCGATGCTGAAAGATTCTATCGCCTGAGAGAGGAGCATTTAAGAAAAATCCCCTCAGCTCTGATATGGGACAGGCAGGCGGCGGAGTATATGTACAAGGATATTTTTACATCGGGAGAGATCGTTGTGACCTCCGTTGAGGGCAGGGAGCACTATGCTGTTATCAGCCGCAGCGGTGATAAAAATATCATTCGGGAAACCGATCTGCCTCAGAAGTATATATTATCGGCTGTAAATTACGCAGCAAAAGGAAATAATGCTGTAACGGTCAGGTATCCTTCAAAGCATGAGGACGGCACGGAAATATATTACGGTCATCTAAAGATCATTGGTGACCGTGCTGATATATGCGGGGGATACATGAATCTGATCGCAGACTGATTTTCCTCAGACATAATTGAACGACTATAAACAAAAAATCCGCAAACAACGTATATACGTTATCTGCGGATCTTATGGTGCGAGTAATGGGACTTGAACCCATACGTCAAAGACACACGCCCCTCAAACGTGCCTGTCTGCCTATTCCAGCACACTCGCTTCTTTATGAAGCCAACTTCATCAGTCAGCTTTTTTATTATATCACAGCAAAAATGATTTGTCAAGCATTTTTTGAAATTTTTTTTGGATTTTCTGCTTTTTATGGCGAACAGATGTTAACAAAATGTAAAATCTGTTTTGACGCTTGACAAAATGTGCTCGTTGATGTATAATATTAAAGTAATGCGGATATGGCGGAATCGGCAGACGCGCTAGATTCAGGTTCTAGTGGTAGCAATACCGTGTGTGTTCAAGTCACATTATCCGCACCACGTAAAATGGGCGTTTTCAAGGCTTTTAGGAGCTTTGAAAACGCTTTTTTGTCGTACTGAGATAATTCTTACACATTTTCTGTAAAACCACATTCAAATCCCGATGATTTCAAAAATCTGCCCCCGTTCCATATAAGCAGGATAACGGGGGCGGATAAAGAAACCGGAATGAAGGAGGACTTATGTAGCTCCTCCTGTGCCAAGACCGAAGCTGATTGACAGCGCATTGTTTACCATGTTCATGGAGGGCGGATCAAGCTCTCCCATACGTTCTTTAAGACGCTTTTTGTCAATTGTGCGGATCTGTTCGAGAAGCACAACGCTGTCCTTGGTCAGACCGCACTTGTCAGCGTGAAGCTCAATGTGTGTGGGCAGCTTTGCTTTTTCTCTCTGACTTGTGATAGCAGCGGCAATAACAGTGGGACTGTGCTTGTTGCCGACATCGTTCTGAACTATGAGAACAGGTCTTATACCGCCCTGTTCGGAGCCGACAACGGGACTGAGGTCGGCATAGTAAATTTCTCCTCTTTTAACAGACATATTCATATCATCCTTTCCTTAAAGGAGTAATTTTTATCGTCTGTATATAGTTTTACCGTAAAAATCCGAAATAATCATATGAATAATGATTTTTCCGTCAAACTTTTGCGAAAAATTCGGGAGAACAGCTCTTTTGGGAGCGAACGCAAAATTTGCCCTTTTTCATTATATGAATTTACAGCACAGATGTGACTGTGCAGACGAGCAGGTAACCGATAACGAACAGCCATGGAACTGATGTGAAAAGATATCCCCATGTTCTCTGAGTGCAGTATTTGTCCGAAGGGATAAGCTTGCCACGGTTTCCGAAATATTTAACGGTAACTATGACCGCTCCTATGCAGCATATCACCCTGAACAGCATATATACAAGCATTATAGCGATCAGTCCCGAATAAGAGGACAGGTCGAAGGAAGCCATTCCGTTAACGCCCGTTTCCAAAGCATTGGTGAGCTTTGTCATGTCAACCGAATGCATATAAATCATTAGAACGGCGGACAGGCTGTTGTTTATGATATGCACCGTAATGGACGGTATCAGCGAACCTGTGCGCACTGTCATTGAGGCGAAAACTATTCCGAGGAATATTGCGGGAATACACTGGACAAAGTTCTGATGCATAAGCCCGAAAAGCACCGACGACATGATGATGCCGAACCTGTTTCCGTATTTTCTCAGTCCCTCAAGGAGAACACCACGGAAAACAAGCTCCTCCATAACGGGACCTATAAGACAGACATACAGATAAATCAGTATTTCAAGCCAAAGCGGATTTGCGCTTTTGACAACGGAAACGGCGTCAAGAGCAGTCTGTGCAGAACCGAGATTATTGGAACGCCCTGCCATAAGCATAATTATGGCATAGAGTATCATCATTACAAAAGAGCCGATTGCGGCGGCAGTAAAGGAGCAAGCGGTAAAGCCGCAGAGATCTCCTCCCGTAAAGCCCGAAAATTTCAGCTTTTCTTTTATGTTTGCTTTTGTTATGATAAGTCCCGTACCAAAAGCGGCAATATCCGCAGCAAGGGGAAAGGCGTAGGAATAGATTGCGGACATAATGGGATTGCTGCGAATTATTTCAGTTCCTTGGGCGATAATCTCCTTTGTGAAACCGCCCCCTGCGATGCCTGCGCAGAATGTTTTTACAAGGATATTTATTCCGCTGAAAACCAGCATGAAAATTATCATGATAAAGGACAGCCTGAAATAGTAACGCCTAAGCTGTTTCTTTTCCGTTTGGTCGGGCTTTTGCTCCATATCTGCGTACTTATTTTCCTGAGGATAATAATTTGTAGTCATAGGATATTTTCACCTTCGAGCGTTATATTTTTTTCAGCTTCTTTCGGAAAACCTCCGCAAGAGCCTTGTTGAGCTTTGTGGGGGATTCGTCCGAATTGTTGGAGTATAATCCGAAAGCGCCTTCGTGATATGTGTGGTAATTGAAGCTGAAACCGTATTTAACAAAGATGTCGATCAAATCGCCGACCCACTGCTCTCCGTTTCTGCCGTCTTTGAAGCAGGCGTTGTCTGCACCGAACTCGCCTATATAAATAGGAACGTTATTCTTTCGTGAGAATTTTACTACAGGCATAAGCTCCGATTCAAGATAATCCTTGTCAAAGCTTGACCGGATGTTGTCGGCTTTTGCAAAATCAAGCCGAACACAAGGGAATGAACCCGAATCGGTTTTTTCGGTTCTGATGTATCCCGAAATCTTGTAGCGGTACCCCTTTTTCATCTCGAATTTGTCCGCTCCTGCGGTGTAGTCGCCGTAAGCGCCCGATATCATAAGGCAGCCTGTGCCTTTTCTGCCCTTGTCGGCGCAGAAGGACATCTCGCCCGAACCGTCCGAGCTCCAGCCCGAGAAGCTTTCTGTTCCGTTGTCAAAGGAATAGGTGAATATTTTTTTGCTTTTTCCGTCGGGAGAGGCTTCGGTGACGGATATATCATCAAAATATACCGTGCCGCTGCCGATGTTAGCTGCGTTTACCGCTGCCGAAGCCACATTATAGCTCTTTTCCTGTGAAGCATAGTTGCTTTCAAAATAGGCCCAGCCGTTTGAAGCTTTCTTTTCCTCCGCCCTAAGACAGCCTACCCAGTAGCTTGAGTAGTCCGCCGAGAGTATAGCGCCTTCCGAGGGATAAGACATGGTTTGTCCCTTAGTTCCTGCCCATTCGGCGTCCTGATGAGTGAATTCAAAAGGGGAATAGAAGTGAAATTCGTAAACGGCATTGTCATCGTCAATGGTAAAGGCTGTGTTTTCAACGGTGAACTCTGTCCAGTCCACGGGGGCATCGCCTGTCATGTCCTTTGCGTTTGCAAGCTTTTCGATAAATACAGCCTGATAAGGGGAAACGCTGCGTATCGCCTTTGTTATCCTCTCCATAAGGTCTTTGCACTGCGCAGTCGTATCCTCCATATTGTCAAGCTTCGGAACATACGGCTCGTTGATAAGTCCGTATCCCCATATAGTAGGTTCGTCCGAATAGCGCTTTGCTATGGCTTTCCAAAGTGCGATAAGCCGTTTCTGATTGGATTTTTCTGTCCAGAGAGCAGTTCCGTTTCCCTGCGACTGATAGCCTCCCTGAGGGCAGTGCATATTCAGAATGATACCCATGTTGTATTTTTTTGCCCAGCGGATATTTTTATCTATCCATTTGAAAGCGGACTCCTTGTATTCATATGGCTTTGAATCGTCCTCAAAAAGCTGATAATTAAGGTAAAACCTTACGCAGTTAAAGCCCATTTCCGAAAGCTCTTTATAAGAGGATTCCGTGTGATGCTTTAAATCGGGCGTTTGTGGATTTGACCATACGTTATTTCCGAATGCCATTCCCTTGATTATGAGCTTTTCACCGTCCGTTCCGATAATATTTCGTCCCTCAGCATGAACAAAATCCTCTTGGGTGAGGGTGGCTTTCTTTTTTTCTGCGGCGAAAACGGACGAGCCTCCGAAGGTGAAAAGCGATAAAGCAAGGGCAGAGGCGGTCAGTAGGGATAATATTTTTTTGATTTTGATATTTTTCATAGCGATACACTCCATATATTTGCCGTGGCTGAACAGTTCTATATCTATATGATATCACACGAAAACTGCTTTGTAAATATCATTTATGGCTGTTAAGGTAAAATTAAATTGTTAATTGAATGAAAAATTTAAAAAAACTATGGTAATTTTGATAATGATGTGATATAATAAATAAGTTAAGTATAAGATTTTACTGAATAGGTTTGTAGTAAACGACATAAATTACTTGACATTCGGCTTCCGCAAAAATCATATATGCAAATTTTTGCGGAGCCGAATGTAGAAATTTTAATGTCATTTACTATAACATTTTGACTTGACGGTCGGCTCATATCACGGCGGAGCTGCCGTCTTTGAAAGGTGCGGTGAGTTTTTATGGCAATATCCGGCGAAGTTATCAAGCTGAAAGAATGGACAGATGGATCCGATAACATTGTTTTCTTCGGAGGGGCAGGCGTTTCCACCGAAAGCGGTATACCCGATTTCAGAAGTGTGGACGGTCTTTACAACATGAAATACAAATATCCCCCCGAAACCATACTCAGTCATCAGTTTTTCTGCAATCATATAAGCGATTTTTACGAATTTTATAAGGATAAAATGCTGTATCTCGACTGCAAGCCCAACAAGGCTCATCTGGCTCTTGCGGAGCTTGAGCGCAGGGGAAAGCTGAAAGCAGTCGTAACGCAGAATATTGACGGTCTTCATCAGGCTGCCGGCAGCAAGACGGTCTACGAGCTTCACGGCTCGGTTCACCGTAATTATTGTGTGCGCTGCGGTGAATTTCATGATGCCGAATATATAAAAAATTCGCTGTTTATCCCCGAATGCCGCAAGTGCGGAGGGCTTCTGAAGCCCGATGTTGTGCTGTATCAGGAGGGACTTGACCAGAACACGGTCGATGCTGCCATTGATGCCATAGAAAAATGCGATATGCTTATCGTCGGCGGAACATCTCTTTCGGTGTATCCCGCAAGCGGACTGCTGAACTACTATCACGGCAGCAAGCTTGTACTGATAAACAAGAGCGCCACATCGTTTGATGAACGTGCCGACCTGCTTATCCCCGAAAGCATAGGAGAAACGCTGGCATACTGCGTTTCGGAATGACCGCTTGTACAAAAAGCTGTGGCAGGGGAGAAGTGTAATTTTTCGCTGCCACATATATAAAAGGAGATAGAACCATGCTTTTACCTGATTTTTATGTTGATGATGTAATAAAAAGAGCCTTGGAGGAGGATATAAATTATATCGACCTTGCGACAGACCTGCTTATCCCCGAAGACGATATTTCCGAGGCAGAGTTCGTTGCAAAAGCCGAGGGCACTCTTGCGGGCATAGACTGTGCCCTGAGAACGTTTACCTTTGTCGATAAGGATGTTGTGTGTGAAAAGTTCATCTCCGACGGCGAAAAGGTCAAAAAGGGCGATGTTATAGCCTCGGTAAAGGGCAGGACCCGTTCTGTACTTAAAGCGGAGAGAACTTCTCTGAACATCTTGCAGCATATGTCGGGCGTGGCTACATCGGTCGCAGCTCTTGCTGCCGCATGTGAGGGCACAAAGGCTTCTGTGGTGGATACGAGAAAGACTCTTCCTGGTCTGAGAGCACTTGAAAAATACGCGGTTACCGCAGGCGGCGGACGAAATCACCGTTTCAATCTCTCCGACGCCGCAATGCTCAAGGACAACCATATTGACGCTTACGGCTCCATTACGGGAGCGGTAACAGCTCTCAGAAAAAAGATCGGTCATATGGCAAAGATCGAGGTCGAGGTCAGAAACAAGGAGGAGCTTAACGAAGCGCTTTCCTGCAATGTTGACGTTATCATGCTCGATAATATGACTGTTGAGGAGATGGCTGAGTGCGTTAAGATCACGGACGGAAAGGCTGTTCTTGAAGCTTCGGGAAATATTAATATAGATACCATTGCGGCAGTTGCAAAGACAGGTGTGGATATTATTTCCGTCGGCGCAGTAACTCATTCGGTAAAGGCGTTTGATATTTCCCTTAAAATAAAGAAATAACACACATTTGCCGCAATAACGCCGAAAGGAGTGCATATTTCCTTTTGGGAATATGATTGACCTATGAAAAGCATGACTATAGTCTATGCAGTGCATGATAATCTGTATATAAATCTTACCAACCGATGCCCCTGCCGCTGTACCTTCTGTATCAGAAACAATGGTGACGGAGCATACGGCAGCGACAGTCTTTGGCTTGAAAGAGAGCCGACGGTAAGCGAGGTGCTGACAGAGCTTGAGAAATTCGACATTTCAAGCTTTTCAGAAATCGTTTTCTGCGGCTACGGCGAGCCAATGGAAAGGGCGGAGGACGTGGCTGAGATAGGCAGAGATCTGAAAAAAAGATACCCCGACAAGATAATTCGGCTCAACACCAACGGACTTGGGGACAAGATAAACGGCAGACCCACGGCGGAGCTTCTCAAAGGGGCGGTCGATATTGTTTCAATAAGCCTTAATTCAGGCTCAAGAGAGGATTACAACAAGGTGACCCGTCCGAAGTGGGAGGACAGCTTTGAAGCAATGCTTTCCTTTGCGGAGGAATGCAAAAAATACGTCCCGAAGGTAATGTTTACTGTTGTGGACGTTATTTCACAGCGTGAGATCGACGAAGCAAGGGAAATATCCGAAAAACTCGGTATTCCCCTCAGGATCAGAAAATACGACACATAATCAACTTTATAAAGGAGTTTGTAAAAATGGAACTTTTTGCAAGAAAGACCAATCATAAGGGCATTGAAGCGGTAGAGCTTGCCGCACACGGATATTACGCTGTTGTAGCGCCGACCCTCGGTTCAAATATCCTCCGTTTCAGAGATAATACAAGAGATATTGAGGTTTTCCGCTACAGTGACGGAACTTCAATAAGCGAGATCATGAACGCTCCCGAAATATGGGGACTTCCGACGCTCTATCTTCCCAACCGTCTTGACAAGGGTCTGCTTCGTACCTCCGACGGGCTTTACCGCTTTCCCGTGAACGAGGAGCGCTTCGGAAATCATCTCCACGGCTTTATACATAAGCGTGCCTACAAGGTCAAGGAGATGGGTACGGAGGACGGAAAGGCATACGTTGAGAACGAACTGACCTTTGACGAAAACGATTTCTTCTACAACTGCTTTCCTCTTAAATTCAAGGTCCGCATAAGGGTAGAGCTTTCCGAAAGAGGACTTACCCATACGGTAACGATGACAAATCTTTCCAAAAAAATGCTGCCCCTTTCCTTTGCGACCCATACTACTATAAATGCTCCTTTTGTATCGGGAGGACAGCAGGAGAATATCACTCTCCAAGTTCCTGCCTGCGAGCATATCCTTTTCAACAAGAAAAGGTGGCTGCCTAACGGAAAGCGCTCAAAGCTCAGCGATTATGACAAGCAGTATCTTGAGGGAACAATGTGCCCCGTTTTAAAGGATATCTGCAACGACATGTACAGCGGCGGAACCGTAAAGCTTGACGGAAAGGATTTCAGAGGCACGGTAATGACAGATACAGCGACAGGCAAGAAGATATGCAACGAGGTCGACGAAAAGTACAGGTTCTGGATAGTATGGAATCATAACGGCTTTATGAACTATTTCTGCCCCGAACCGATGACAGCGCAGGTCAATGCGCCTAACCTTGATATGCCTGCGGAAGAAAGCGGCTACGAGGAGCTTGCGCCGAAGGAGAGCTATACTCTCACACAAAGATTTTTTACAATGGGATGAGGTAAATTCAGCATATGTCCAAATGTATCCAATGCGGAGCGACGCTTAACGAGAACAGCAAGTTCTGTCCCGAATGCGGAACGCCCGTGGCACTCAGCAAAGAAAATATCGAGATCAAAAGCGAAACAATAGACATGGAGAATGACAGCGCTTCGCTTGACAAATATTCATCGGACAGAGTTATTCTTAAAACAGCCGACGAGATAGTTTTCCCCGATATCCCGTCCGACATTCCCACCGAGTCGATGGCAGAGGAGCTTGAAGCGGCGGCAAAGAATATCCTTGACGATATCCCCACGGTAAAAACGGTCGATGAACGGATAGTGCCGATGGAAGGTAATAAGCCGATCGAGGAGCAGACCGAAAGCAGCACCGAAGCAGCAGCCGAAGAAAAAGCCGATAAGCATGATGAATCGGAAATAACCGATCAAAAATCGGAACCGGTTGAAAAGAATGCTCCCGATGATTCCAAAAACGCAGAGATACCTGCGGAAAAGGAGAAAAAGAGATCGGGAAAGGCAGTTCTTATATGCATTATCGTGGTGATAGTTCTTGCGGCAGGCGCATTTGGAATTTCTTTCCTTAAGATCGGAGGGCCGAAGTCCGAGGGAACAGTGACAACCGAGGTAATTGTTCTCGGAGCATCAGATGAAGCAGCGTCCGAAGAAGACGATACTTCCGTTTCCGCAACGACAGTTGCCGAAACAACTGTCAGCGAAGCTGAACCGGAGATGTCAGATGAAATTTCAACTTCCGTAAGCGAAACTGCAGAGGAAACAATTGAAGAGTCTGTCATTTCTGTTTCGGAAGAAACAGCTGCAGAGTCGGATATGTCCGAAACAGAACCTGAAACGGAGGCTCTTGTTTTCGAGCACAGGCAGGTTGTGGGAAAAAGCGTTTGCGTTACATATCAGACAGCTCTGCTGAACCCCGATAATCTTGACCTGACCACTTTAAACAGTGAGTCGCTTTTCGTTGTCGAGTATCAGATAGCAGCAGAACTGGCACTCGGAAAGAATCCTCTTGTACTGATAGTCAATTACGGAAGCGGCAGCGTAGAGCTTGCGCCCTCCTCGGCGGTGGAAAATCTCTGCGTGTTTGAGTACAGTGCCGTATGCGATGCGGTAACTTCTGCAGGGGGAACTCCCGAAGAGATAACCGAGCTTTCACTCAGAGGTGACGGAGTTGCTGTAGACGTTACGGGAATTACGGTAACAAGATAATTTTGAATATGACGGAAACAACGCCGTATCACGAATCTGTGGTACGGCGTTAACTAATCTATATACGAAAAACTAATTTGCCTGTTCCGCTTCATCAAGCGAGCTGTATCTGTAAAGATGAACGGATATGTTCATGATCTCCTCGGCAAGATTTTTGCCCTCCTTGTACAGCGAAACGATAAATCTGCCGTACATTTCAAGGGTGATATCCGAATATGTGGAAAGCTCTCCCCGAAGATAGGTTTCGTAGGACGTTTGGTAAATCGTGTCGCTGCTTGTACGTATGACCCTTGCCTGCCCTGCAAGACGGGGATATTTCTTTGCAAAATCTTCCATCATGCCAACCTGTATCTCCACAATTGCGTCACGCAGAGCTGCTTTCTGCTCGGAAATTTCGGGAAGCATTGCCTTGACCTCTTCAAATCTGTCGGGAGCGGTGGACTGCATCATAAAGCCGTATTTTTCGGAGATAGGATTTCTTCCGTCTGAAACGGCTGATGTGAAGTCCTCATAAAGAGAGGACAGCAGCTCAAGTGGCCATGTATAATACTGACTTCGGCGCATTTTGGAGAAGGTGTCCCAGTCGTCCTGACAGTCGGCTCTGCCGCCCTCGTTCTGTACCTTGTCGAAGCATTTCCATTCCAAAGCGATGATCTTTTCCGAAAGAGATATCCTGTCCGCATATCGGCTGACTATTTCAGCCTGAACGCCAAGGTATGTTTCATCGCTGTCCGAAAGCAGTTGCTTTTTCAGCTCGGCAAGTATTACTGCGCATATCTCTTCGATCTTCGCAGCAATATCACATTTTCCCTCAGTTAAAAGACTAATTTTTTTAGTGACAGAGCTAAGCTGCGGAAGCTCCTGTGTGCTGCGGAACAGCCATTTTGTGTAGGGCGCATATCTTCCGCAGAGAATGTGCGCCGCCCTCATGGTGCTTTGCATGAACTCGGAAAGATATAATCCTGCGGTGACTGTATCCTTTCTTTTTAGGCATCTCGGATAGTTGTACTGTCCGCTCTGCGCCATAAGTCCAAGCTGCTGAGCAAGCTTTTTCAGCCTTACGCTTTCGGGCTGTGAAACTCTAAGCTGCCGTCTTATATCGGTAAATTCTCCCGAATAGTCCATGAAAATTTCTCCGCTTACAGCGCAGGAGAGAAGTGCGTCATCGGTTGTCAGCCATTCCCCTTCGCTGTCGGGAACGTGGCGGTAACCTGTAAATTTTTCAAGATGAGCCGTTATTCTGATAACTCCAGTCCGTCCCGTGCCGTGAGGTGTTTCCAGACGGGACATTCCCATAAAGCTTTTCGGAAGCAGGTCATATGCTTTCCGAAGGGCATCACCGTATTTGTCATAGGTTTCGTCATCGGTCCATATGCAGAAAGAGGGACCGTAGTCATGGTCGGCGGAGAATTCGTCATCAAAGCCAAGACATTCCGAGCCTTCTCCCGAAAGTCCGCAGGCGATTTTTCCGAGGATATCCCCGAAGCATTTTTTCAGCATAGGTCTGCCGAAAGTCTCGAAATATCTTCGGCAAAGCTCCAGACCGCCGATTTTCGGACGTCCGCCCATTTTTTCATAGGCAGCGCCGAGATTTTCGGAAACTATGTCATAGAAATTGTTCCTGCCCATGTGAAGCTCAATTTCACTGAGAGCCGCTTCGTAGTATTCCGCCGCCTTTTCAAAGCTCCCCTCGGAGAAAAGTATATCTCCCATTGAGGCAAGGGCAGCGCTGTAATGGAAATCGGAGGGGGACAGTCCTCGGAAGAATCCGAGAGCCTTTTCAGCCGACTCCTTTGCTTCGGCCTTCATTCCAAGACGAAGACGGCATACTGACAGATTTGTCAGCGAAATTGCAGTCCTCGTTTCCGAATCGGGCTGCTTTTTAAGAAGCTCCAGCGCTTTTTCAAGACATTCGCAGGCGTCCTCCCAGCGGCAGTTTTCCTGATGAAGCAGGGCAAGATTATTGTAATAGCTTGCGTAAAGGCTGTTATCGCAGCCGTATTTTTGGAGATGGGTATATATCCTGTTGTAGCAATCGTAAGCAAGGTCGTTAAGTCCTGCCGCTCTGTATGCGTTTGCGGAGTTGAGCATGGCGGCGGCATACTGAGGAGTGTCCTTTGCTCCCATTCGCTCAAAAAGCTCTTCCGACTTTTGACAGCATTCGAGAGATCTGTCAAATTTTCCGCAGTCACGGTAAAAGCCTGCAAGCTCGTTTAGTATTGCGGCTGCTGCGTCGTTATATCCCCCCGATTCCGCTTCTTCGAGGGAGCTGTTCAGATAGCTTTCAGCTTCGTCAAGCTTACATTCATGGAGCAGTTCGTCGGTTCGGGCAAATATTTCGTTGATATCCATATTACTCTCCCTTTCAAATAATAGACTTGTTAAGTATATTATATCACTTTCGGAAAATAATGCAATAGCTTTTTGATAATGGGATAAAAAAATGGCAGAACACTGTCTGCCACTTTTTATCGAACGTTCCCGTCCGATCAATATCTGTTGTCAAATACTCTTGTGGATTTCTTTTCACTTCTCGGAAGCTCGCCGATCTCAACGGGCTTTGCGTTAACGGTGATACCGATCTTTGCCTTGAAGTTTGAAACTATCTCATGCTCAAGCTCATAAAGATTTGCGCCGGGATTTGCCTCAACGAAGAGGGTGCAGATATCCTTGCCGTCAACATGGTCTATCATGAACTGATATTCGCTTGAAGCTCCGCTGACTGCCGTGAGCATTTCCTCGATCTGGCTTGGGAAGATGTTTACGCCCTTGACCTTGACCATATCGTCGGTTCTGCCGAGAATGGTGTCGATACGCGGGAAGGGAGAACCGCAAGGACAGTCGCCCGGAATGATCCTTGTAAGGTCGTGAGTGCGGTAACGGATAAGGGGAGCGCCCTGCTTTTTCAGTGTGGTGATAACAAGCTCGCCTATCTCGCCGTCGGGGAGATTCTTACCTGTCTTGGGATCAACTATCTCGTAGTAGAGGTAATCCGTCCACATATGCACGCCGCATTCGTAATCGCAGCTGATACCGATTCCGGGGCCGTAAACCTCCGTAAGTCCGTAGATGTCGTAAAGCTTAACGCCAAGCTCGGCAGCTATTCTCTTTCTCATTTTTTCACCCCAGCGCTCGGAGCCGATAACTCCCTTTTTGAGGTGAATCTTATCGCCGATACCTCTCTTTGCGATCTCCTCCGCAAGAAGGAGCGCATAGGACGAGGTTGCGCAGAGAACCGTTGATTTCAGATCCATCATCATGCGCAGCTGCTTGTCGGTGTTGCCGGGACCCATAGGGATAGCCATAGCGCCAAGACGCTCACAGCCGAGCTGGAAACCGATGCCCGCAGTCCACAGACCGTAGCCGGGAGTTATGTGCAGACGGTCTTTTTCGGTGATGCCTGCCATGCGGTAGCAGCGCTCGAACATTATTGCCCAGTCTGTTACGTCCTGCTGTGTGTAGGGGATAATTACAGGTGTGCCTGTTGTTCCCGAGGACGAGTGTATTCTGACGATCTCCTCGTCGGGAACTGCCTGGAGTCCGAGAGGGTATGCATCCCTGAGGTCGCCCTTCCATGTAAAGGGAAGCTTTTCAAAGTCCTCCTGTGACTGAATGGAATCAATGTCTACTCCTTCAAGCTTTTTCTTGTAGAAGCACTCCTGAGATGTAAGCTTTTTCAGCTGCTCCTTTATCAGCTGAAACTGGGTTTCGGTCATTTTCATGGCTATTCTCCTTTGCAAAATATATATAATGTGTAATGCTGTTTAACCGCAGACGATGTCCACCGCTTTAAGGTTCAGTTCATGGAATTTCGGCGGTATCCTTTTTGTTATGGCAGATTTAAGTTCATCTGTTGAAATTCCCAGCGCTCCCGATTTTGCGGCGGCGGCAAGGAGGACAATGTTCAAAACCTTCGGAGAGCCGCATTCGGCGCATACCTTGTCCCCGTCGATAACATCAACATGAGCAGCGTTTGCTTTAAGATACTCTATCATTTCCGTTCCGTCGGAATAAGATCCGCTGAGCGAAGCGGAAACAGGCTTGACTGCCTTTTGGTTTACAATGACCGTTCCGCCTTTTTTCAGATAGGAAATGCATCTGACAGCCTCGGCAGGCTCAAAGGCGATTATTATATCCGCAGAACCTTTCGGCAGCAGGGGAGAATTGATATTTTCGCCTATTCTTACATGGCTGACAACGCATCCGCCTCTCTGCGCCATGCCGATTGTTTCTGCGCTGCGGACCTGCATACCCTTTTCCATGGCGGCAAAGGCGATGAGCTTTGAAGCGAGAACGGTTCCCTGACCGCCAACGCCGCATAAAAGACAATTTTTGTTTTCCATAATATCGTCCTCCTTTCAGACCTTTTCGATTGCACCGCAGGGGCAGACCTGAGCGCATACCGAACAGCCGAAGCAAAGGCTTTTTTCAACAGCAGGCTTTCCGTTTTCGAGGACGATGGCAGGACAGCCAAGCTCACGGACGCATTTTTTGCAGTTGATGCACTTGTCGTTCACATGATAAAGTGCGGCAGGCTTTGTAACAGCAATGCAGGGGGATTTGAAAATAATAGCCTTTACGCCCTTGATATCCGCAGCTCTCTTAACTGCGTCAACTGCGGCGTTAAGGTCGAGAGGGTCAACCGTTTCCACCATGTCAAGACCGATGGCACGAAGAATATTTTCTATGCTTATCTTTGAACAGATATCCTCATGAGCGGCATTCTTTGCAAAGCTCATCATCGTAACGCCAGTTCCGGGGTGAGGCTGATGACCTGTCATAGCGGTTGTGCTGTTGTCAAGAACTATCAGGATAATGTCCGTTCGGTTGTAAACGGCGTTTACAACTCCTGTGATACCCGAAGCGAAGAAGGTGGAATCTCCGATAAAGGAGAAGTTCACGGCATCAGGCTCAATGCGGTGCAGACCCTGCGCCATAGTAACGTCTGCGCCCATGCAGAGGCAGGTGTCAACCATGTCGAGAGGGGCGGCATTTCCGAGAGTGTAGCAGCCGATATCGCCGCTGAATACTGCTTTTCTTCCCTTCATTGCCTGTTTTACTGCATAGAACGAAGCCCTGTGAGGGCAGCCTGCGCACAGTACGGGAGGACGGACGGGAAGCTCGGGGGAAGCAGGATATTCATTTTCACTGACCTCAAGACCAATGAAATCCTTCAGAACAGCCGATACGGATTCAACGGTGTTTTCTCCCGCAGGCTGAACTCTTCCGTCAAGCTTTCCGTGAACAACGGCAGGCAGATGATACTTTCCTATTATATATGTAAGCTCTTTTTCAAGAACAGGGTCAAGCTCCTCAATGCACATGACCTCGTCAAGACCTTCAAGGAATTCAAGAGCAAGCTTTTCAGGGAACGGGTGAGCCGTAGCTATTTTCAGCAGCTTGTGTTCCTCCGCCGCATGATTTTCCAGCGCCTCGCAGGTGTAAGCATAGCTGATGCCCGAAGTGCAGATACCCTTTCTGCCGCTTCCCGTAAGGGTATTGAAGCGGTATGAGGAGAATTCTTCGCCGATCTGTGGATTGCGCTTTTCTATCTTTTCGTGGTTCAGGAATGATGTCCGTGGGAAGATGACCCAGCGCATTGTGTCCTTTTTGAAGCCGTCGGGAGTATGCTTTTCATAGCTTTCACGAACCATGACCGAAGCGCAGCCGTGACAGACTCTTGTTGTCGGTCGGAAAAGTACGGGAGTGCCCCATTTTTCCGAGCATTCAAATGCGTCGATTATCATTTCGTAGGCTTCTTCGGGGGAGGACGGGTCGAAAACGGGCAGCTTGGAGAACTGCGCAAACCGCCTTGTGTCCTGCTCCGTCTGAGAAGATATAGGACCCGGGTCGTCAGCGCTGAGAATTACCATTCCGCCCTTTACGCCTACATAAGCAAGGCTCATGAGAGGGTCGGAGGCAACGTTCAGTCCTACCTGCTTCATTGTAACAAGGGTCCTTGCTCCTGCATAGGAAGCTCCTGCGGCAACCTCAAGGGCAGCCTTTTCGTTTACCGACCATTCAACATAAATGCTGCCGTCGTTCTGCTTGGCAACAGTTTCCAGAACCTCGGTGGAGGGAGTGCCCGGATATCCCGCAACAAGATCAACTCCTGCGTGTACTGCTCCGAGGGCAATAGCCTCGTTGCCCATTAAAAATTTCTGTATCAAAATTAAAACTCCGTTTCAAATAAAGTTTGCATATAAAAACATTATAACAGGATTTGATACAAATTGCAAGATTTTTCTTAAAAATTGCGCTTGTTTTCGTAAAAATAAAAAAACGGGACTGCCGCTGCATGAAACGAACGGCAGTCCCGAAGGGGAAAAAGATTTATCAGCTCTGTTCGCTGAGATAGATCTTTGCTCTGGACTGAATGATAGAAACGGTTTCGTCGATGGACTTTGTTCCGTTAAAGTAGCTGTTTGCCTCTTCGTTTACAATGTCCATAAGGCTCCGGTCATATCTGTATGTCTTCTTGACGGATAAAACATAATTCTTTATTTTGTCAATATATGCCTGGTCTATTGGTTCAAGCTTAACTTCTTCATTTCCGATCCAATAGGAATTGTAATATTCACTGGTAGTTCCGTCCTCGTTCACCTGAGGCTGTGCGTCTGCAAGAGCCTTTGCAGCCATCTTATCAAGCTCGGGCAGGTATGTGGGGAAGTTGTAGTAGTAACCGTTGTCCTGAGATGTGTCGCTCATAACCTGTTTGATGAACTCCCATGCGCCGTCCTTGCACTGAGATTTTGATGAGATTGCAAGCTCGGTGCTGAAACTGATGACAGAACCGCCGTCCTCGGAGCTGCAGGGGAAGCCTGTAAAGGTCACATCTTCACCCATTGTAGCTTCAACGTATCTTGAATCGAAGGAAGAAAGATACTGGCTGTAGAAAAGGGTCTTGTTCTGGGAGTAAGCAAGCTGTTCGTCCTCCCAGTAATTGGGGTTCTGCTCGTACAGAGCGTCGTAGTCGATCTCCGCAGGATATTCGTTTGCAAGCTCAAGAAGAGCCTTGAATTCGTCGGAATCGAAATGGCAGTCGGCATTCTTGTAGTCAACAAAATCGCCGTATGTAATGCCCGAATTAAGGATATCGAGGGAAGTGGTCATGCCGAACATTGTTGCACCCTCAGCCATACCCGAAAGGACTTCCTTTGCCTTTTCAATTGTAATGTGGGTATCTGTGCCTACAAGAGATGTCTTGGCAGCATATGTCTGAACTGCAAAGGACGGTGTGATAGAGTAAAGCTTGCCGTCCCTTTCAAGGGCGGAGAGGACGTTCGGAGCGAGATTTTCACGGTTGATGGTATCGTCTTTGTCGATATATTCGTAAAGGTCTGTAAACATTCCCTTGGAGATGTAGCTGTCAACAGGCATCTGGTTGTTCAGAAGGAGAATATCGGGGACGTTGCCCGCAAGAATCTCGTTATTGAACTTTGTAAGTGCAGCTTCCCAATCGGAGGTGTCGTTAGTGTCGCTGAAGCTTTCGCACTGAAGGATATATTTGTCGCTCTCACGGTTGAAACTTGCGATATCCGAACGTATCTGCCAGTCGATGTAGAAGCAGCCGAGATTGATAACTTGTTTTTCTGCAGCTGCTGTGGATTCAACGGGTGTTGCAAGAGTAACGGTTGTTCCGCCGCCGCCGTAATTCCAGCTTGAAATGATAACAGTACCGTCCGCAGCAACGGCGCAGCTGTTCATGTTGCTTGTATCAACGCCTATGCTGAGGAGATTGATAACATTTTCCGTTGTAACGGTGTCGGTGGCAGGGTCATATTTCATGCCCTTCAGACCTGTGTCGCCCTGAGTATATGCGAGGTAATCTCCGCCTCCGTTGTAAAGAGAGTAGCTGTTGTCGATCTTGTATTCCTTGCCGTAGCCCTTAGCTGCAGTGTCAATTTCACGGAGAATATTTTCCGAAGTATCAGTGGTGCTGTCATAAGTGTAAACGCTTACCGCAGGGATACCTTCGTTTGTGAAGATGAATGAATTTATCCATGTGTCGCCGTTGTCGAAGGGTTCGGTAGTGAAGAGAACTGTGCCGTCCGCTCCGATAACACGTACACAGGTGCCGAGGTTGCAGTAAAGAGTTCCGTCGGAGGTAATAAGAATGTTGTTGAGCCACATTCCGTTCTGCTGTTCTTCATCGGTAACTATGTAGTCGAGAGGACTGCTGCTCAGTTCCTCTCCCGTTGCGGAAAGCTTTTTCAGCAGCATGGAATCGGAGCTTTCTCCCGTGGTGTCATTGTATGTGGATTCGTAGTAAATGTAGCTTATAGAGCCGTCGTCGCCGATGCTCAGGTCGCCCTGCACTCCGCCGTAGGTATAATCGTCTGTCTGTATGAAAACAGGGATAGTAGTTTCGATATTGCCTTCCATGTTAGCAATAACGATGTTTACGGTCGAAGAATAGGTTTCGGTGGCTTCGTCATAATTGTAGATATATGATGTTGTGTAAAGCTTGTCGTTTTTATAAACGATATTGCCGAAGTTGGTGTTTTCATCTCCTTGCAAGACAATATCCTTCAGCTCGTAGGAAAGCGCCTTGAGCTGCTCCTCCGAAACGGTATTGGCGCTGTTCGGCTGAGATGAGTTGTCCTTATTTCCGCAGGCGGTCATTGCAGCTGCGGAGAACATCATCATTCCTGCCGTAAGAACGCAGGCTGTCTTTTTCAGTCTGCTGCTTGAATTGACTGCGGACTTTTTCTTGTAATTTGAATTCATAAAAATCTTTCCTTTCTGTCATGATATACCCGCCGTTTTGACTGCGTATTACCGTATCTATACGATAACGGCGCAAAATGCGTATAAAAAAAGAACAGAATCCTCTGACAAAACGTATTATAGCATATGACTATCAATTTTACCATAGTATTTTTTATTTTGTAATTATTTGTTATATTTGATTAATCTTTTAAGACATTTGTTACCGAAAAGTTGTCTTTTGATAAACTTTTCGGTACATGGGATATTTTTGCGGAATTTCTTAATTGAGGGGATTTTCGGTCGCATTTTGCAGGAAAAAATTAAGCGTCCTGCTCAGGTTTGACAAATAAATCTATCAAAACAGTGCAATAATAAGTTATGTACTGATTGAAATGTATAGGTCATTTTCAGCAAACAGTTCGGCATAAGGGAGATTTAAGCAATGTATAGTTCTGAAATGTTTACCAAAAAAGCGAATACGGTTATAAATAAAGCCTATCTGCAGGCAGGAAAGCTTGGACATACCTATGTGGGCAGCGAGCATCTTCTCCTTGCCCTGTCGGCAGAGCCCGGCAGTACATCGGCGAGTATCCTCAAATCCTGCGGAGTAACCGAGGAAAAGGTCCTGGGAAGAATAATCCGTCTTATCGGCAGGGGAGAGCCTTCTGCGGTGGATACTGACGCAGTTACGCCTGCGGTAACAAGAATAATCGCTTCTGCCTGCAAGACTGCAAACGCCACTCCCGAAAAGCCTGCGGGAACGGAGCATCTTCTTGCGGCGCTTATGAAGGAGGACGGCTGCACCGCACTTAACATAATAACCGATATAGGCGGCAGCATAAGCGGCATCATAAGCACCTGCCGTGGGCTTGGAAAGCTTGACATGAAATACTATCCGCCAATAACAAAAGCGCCTACGCTGATAAAATACGGAAAGGACCTGACCCAGCTTGCGGCGGAAGGTAAATGTGACCCTGTGTTCTGCCGTGAAAGCGAGATCGGGAGAGTTATCAGGATACTTTCACGCCGCACGAAAAACAATCCCTGTCTTGTGGGCGAAGCGGGAGTGGGAAAAACTGCGGTCGCCGAGGGAGTGGCTCTTGCAGTAGCAAAGGGGAACGTCCCCGATACGCTGAAAAACAAGCATATTTTCGCCCTCAGTCTGACCTCCATGCTTGCGGGAGCAAAATACAGGGGAGATTTTGAGGAGAGGATAAAGCAGTGCATCGACGAGGTTGTCGAAAGCGGAAACATTATTCTTTTCATTGACGAGCTTCATACCATTGTGGGCGCAGGGGCGGCTGAGGGAGCTATCGACGCCGCAAACATATTAAAGCCACAGCTTGCAAGAGGGGAGCTTCGTATAATAGGCGCTACGACCTTTGAGGAATACGGCAAGTTCATCGGTAAGGACGCCGCTCTTGAAAGACGTTTTCAGCAGGTCATCGTAAACGAGCCTTCAAGAGAGGGGGCGTTCAATATTCTGAAAGGTCTGTCGTCCTGCTACGAGGATTATCACAAGGTAAGGATATCGGACGAGGCTATCAGAGCAGCTGTTAACCTTTCCGCAAGATACGTAAATGACCGCTGCCTGCCCGATAAGGCTATCGACCTTGTTGACGAGGCGGCGTCAACGGTGCATATCCGCTCCGCACGAAAGCCAACAAGGCTGAACGAGCTTGCCGACGAGCTTACAAGAATGATAGACAGACAGGGTATGACCGACCCCTCTCCGAAGAGCCGTATTTCTGCGTCGGGGAAAGGAAAACGCTCCCTTGCCGAGGAGCTTGGCTCGGAGGAAATGTCTTCGGAGCAGAAGGATATTCCCGTTGTAACGGCGGAGGATATTGCCGAGGTTCTGTCGGGAGCGACGGGTATCCCCGTTAAAAGGCTTACCGCCGACGAGGGCACCCGTCTTATGAAGCTTGAAGAGGAGCTTCATAAAAGGGTCATCGGTCAGGACGAGGCAGTTCATGCGGTTGCGTCGGCTGTAAGAAGAAGCAGAGCAGGACTGAGAGATCCCAAAAGACCTGTCGGTTCGTTTATATTTTCGGGACCGTCGGGAGTGGGAAAGACTGAGCTTGCTAAAGCTCTTGCCGAGTGCCTGTTCGATGATGAAAACGCCCTAATACGTTTTGATATGTCCGAATATATGGAAAAACACAGCGTATCGAGGCTTATCGGTTCTCCTCCGGGATATGTGGGCTTTGACGAGGGAGGACAGCTAACCGAGCAGGTGCGCCGCCACCCCTATTCGGTAATACTTTTCGACGAAATAGAAAAGGCGCACCCCGATGTTGCAAATATACTTTTGCAGATATTCGAGGACGGTATTCTTACCGACAGTCAGGGCAGACGTGTAAGCTTTTCAAGCACGGTAATGATACTGACCTCAAATATCGGCGCAAAGCTGATAACCGACTCCCATAATCTTGGATTTGTGTCGGATAATGACAAGGAGAAAAGCAATGCGCAGATGAAAAAGGATATTATCCGTGAAATGAAGCAGCATTTCCGTCCCGAACTTCTTAACCGAACCGACGAGATAATTGTTTTCCGCAGGCTTGACAAGGAGGAAATGCCTGCCCTTACGAGAAAGATGCTTGACATGCTGAGGCAGAGAGCGGAGCAGATGGATATATCGGTGGAATTCTCCGACAGCGCAGTTGAAATGCTGACAAAGGAAGGCTTTGCGGGAAGCAGCGACACGGGAGCACGTAATCTCCGTCATGTGATAACCGAAAAGGTCGAAAACCTGCTGAGTGAAAAGATAATAAGCGGTGAGATAGTGAAGGGTGACTTCGCAGAGCTTACCGCCGATGAAGAGGGGTATCATTTCAAGATAGGGGAAAAGGTATAAATTCCTGTTCAAATATGATTATCACCGCCGTGATATAAAAGGCTTGTGCCACATATCACGGCGGTGATGTTTTTGCGGAAATAATTTTTCGTATCGGATTATCCGTATTTTCTTGCTTTTATCGACAATATGTGTTATAATATGATTTATCTGAAAAATACACTTCGGTTTTCTGTGCCGAAGTAATGTGATAAAGGTGTTTTGATGAAAAAGCGAGATAAATATAAAAATTTCATAATGGGCTGTATTTCCATGGTGCTTATAACCTTTCTGGCAGGGGCATATATGTACGTATGGCACTTCTTCTATAATCTGAATCTCAATGAATACAGGATAACAGCCTACAATTTCGGCTGGAAGGGCAATGTGCTCATGTGCCTTGTCTATCTGGTGCTTATCCTTATTTTTGCAAGGATTTATAACGGCTTCAGGATAGGCTATCTTCGGGTGTCGGATATTATCTTTTCCCAGTCCCTGTCCATGCTGTTTATTAACTGCATAACATATGTCCAGATATGTCTTATCAGCCGTTTTATCGTTAATCCCGTGCCGCTTCTGCTGCTGACCCTTGCAGATATCGTGTTTACCGTTTTCTGGGCATATTACGGCAACAGGGCGTATTCGGCTCTCTATGCGCCGAGGAAAATGGTCATCATCTACGGCAGCAGGCAGGCAGTTCCCCTTGTTGAGAAAATGAGCGCCAGAGCGGACAGATTCATGATATGCAAGGCGGTTCGCAGCGATGAGAAACTGAGCGTTATCGAGGAGATGATCGAAGCCTATGACGCTGTTATCATCTGCGATGTTCCGAGCAAAACCAAAAACGATATCCTTAAGCTGTGCTTTAAATATTCCAAGCGTACATATATGACACCCAAGCTTTCCGATATAATCGTAAGGGGAGCGGATCAGGTGCATCTGTTTGATACGCCCCTGCTTGTCTGCAAAAATACGGGACTTACTGCGGAGCAGAGGATACTTAAACGTACCTTTGACCTTGTCCTGTCCCTGATCGGCTTTATAATAGCCTCGCCCGTAATGCTTGTGACCGCCGTATGCATCAAGCTGTGCGACGGAGGTCCCGTGTTCTACACACAGGAACGCCTTACCAGGGACGGTAAGGTGTTCAAGGTGTACAAGTTCCGCAGCATGAAAACCGATGCAGAAAAGGACGGAGTTGCCCGTCTTGCAGGGGAAAACGACGACAGAATAACTCCCGTGGGAAAAATTATCCGCAAATGCCGCATAGACGAGCTTCCCCAGCTGCTGAATATTATCAAGGGGGATATGTCCATAGTGGGTCCCCGTCCCGAACGACCCGAGCTTGCACGGAAGAATGAGGAAACAATGCCCGAATTCAGCTACCGCCTAAAAGTTAAGGCAGGGCTTACGGGTTATGCTCAGGTCCTCGGAAAATACAACACTACCCCTTACGACAAGCTAAGGCTTGATCTGATGTATATTGAGCAGTATTCCTTTCTGCTTGATATAAAGCTCATTCTTATGACCGTAAAGATACTTTTTATCCCCGAGAGTACCGAGGGAGTAAAGGAACAGTCGGGAAACGGGAACAAGGAAGAGCTTTAACCTTCCATGCCCTTGATTTCCGAGATAAGCTTGTAGCTCAGCCTGTTCAGACCGTCAAAATCGGCGGCGGAAATGTAATATTTCTCGATAAGGTCATGCTTTGCCTTTGCTGAGCGCATAGCAGAGGCTGCCTCGCCGATAAGCTCGACCACCGCCTTTTTGCCGAAGCTCAGCCGCTGTTTCAGTGCAGTATCGTATTTCAGTGCCGTCTTTTCGTAAAATCTGCGGAATGAAATTATCTTTTTGGGGGCGGTGAGCTTAATGCTGTTGATGCAGTCGGAGGTTATCAGAGCAAGGTTCAGTTCGGGGATAACAATATGCTCGATAAACGGCTCGGAGCAGATAAGGCAGCGGCTGACAATTACGTCATAGCCCTTTTTCAGAGCGGTATCGGTAAATTCACGGAGGAATGCTTCCGAAGCGGCAATTCGGTCATCGCTGAGAAGATAGATATCGCAGTTTTCGGGAATATAGGTATAATAGCCGTTCATTGTCATGGCGGAAAGCTGACGGGATATGAGTTTACCGCTTCTGCCGTGGGTATCAGCTTTTTTCGGCAGAAGACGCTTTGCTGTCCTTGAGGTGAAGCCGTCCAGCTTATCTTTTATCACAAGTCCCCCTGCGGCAGAGCGGATATCTTCGGCTACAGAGGATATGGCAGAAAGGCACAGCCTGCATCTTTTGTGAAATTCGCTGTATTCCTTGGTTATTCCGATTATCTCATTCTTTGCCGCTTTTAATGGAGCAGAGTCGATATATGCGCCAAGGTCGATTATAGATTCAACGGCTTTGGGATAAACAGGGTCTATGCAGTGGGGGGCAGTGCCGTCTATTATCATCAGCTTTATGTCGGTAAAGTAAACTGCGTCCATTGAATACGGGTCAGCCGAGCATCGGAATATTTCCTGCGGCTTGTGAGGGAATGCCTGACTTATCTTTTTCATTAGAGTTGATTTTCCGCTGCCTGCAGTGCCTTTCAGGATATAAACTGTGTTTTCGGTGTCCTGTATTATTTCATTTATGGGAGTGACAAAGCATTTGGGAGTGGAAGTGCCGAGAAAATATGTATTCTTCGGAGCTTTTTCATTTGCCATTGTATGACCGCCTTTCCAAAATGATTTTTACTGCTGCATTATCGGTAATAAAATGCAGCGCATAACACATATTATGCTGAAAAAACGTCGTATGACAAAACTTTTTGTTTGCAGGTTTGTTTGTTTGAAAAAAATTTATTGGAGGATAACTTATGAAGATATCCGAGCTTATTGAAAAGGCTGCCGAATACGACTGCGGCGACCCACGACGGGTCAATCATTTTATGAAGGTCTATGCATATGCAAAGGCTATCGGAGAGGGCGAAGGTCTTGATGATAATGATATGTATATCCTTGAAGCCGCCGCAGTTCTGCATGATATAGGCATACATAACGCCGAGCGGAAGTATGGCTCGTCAGGAGGGAAATATCAGGAGATGGAAGGTCCCGCTGTGGCTGATGAACTTCTCAGAGCGGCAGGGGAAACTGACGAAAATGTGATATTTTCAGTCTGCGATATGGTGGGACGGCATCATACATATACGGGTATAGATTCTCTGCGGCTCAGGATACTTATCGAAGCGGATTTTCTCGTTAATATTTTCGAGGACGAAATGCCCGAAGAGTCGGTAAGATCGGTCAGGGAGAAAATATTTCGCACCAAATTGGGAATAAGGCTGCTTGACAGCATTTACCTTTCCCAAAGAAAAAATTAAGGAGTATGATATTATGGCTATCGAAACAAAAAGCTGCAAGGACATCGTTATCCGCAAAAGAATGGAAAGAACCGCCGAGGCTCTCCGTCAAAACAATATGGCGGCTTACTGCGTTTACAGCAGGGAAGAGCTTACAGAGCTTGTCAGCTCCCTTATGAACGAGGGAGAAACAGTCGCAAGCGGCGGCTCTATGACTCTTGAAGAGTCGGGAATAATGGCTTTGCTCCGCAGCGGAAAATATAACTATATCGACAGGGCAAACTACACTCCCGAAACAATGCGTGAATGTTACCTCGCTGCTTTCGGTGCAGACACATATCTTATGAGCAGCAACGCTGTTACGGAAAACGGCGAGCTTTACAACGTTGACGGCAACGGAAACCGTGTGGCTGCTCTGATATACGGACCTAAATCTGTAATTGTAATTGTGGGTGCAAACAAGATAGTTCGTGATCTTGACGAAGCCGTCCTCAGAGTAAAGGAAACTGCTGCTCCGGCAAATACCGAAAGGCTGTCCTGCCCTTCGTACTGCCATGAAACAGGTGAGTGCCTTTCCTTGACAAGAGGCGGAAAAATGACCGACGGCTGCAAGGGCGCAGGAAGGATATGCTGTTCCTATGTTGTAAGCGGATATCAGCGCATAAAGGACAGAGTTAAAGTGATTATTTCCTCGGAAAGCTTTGGTTATTGATTTCTATCGTCATTATTCAGCAAAAAAACTCTTGCCAAATTTACTCCTGTGTGCAAAATGACGAAAAAATGTACAAAATTATATGCAAAAAATGAATTGATTATTTTTTGTTCATGGTATATAATATAATCAAGCTCAAAGGAAGCTGTAACCTACATACAGCTTTTACCATACCTTTGATTAAAACACTATCCTCTCTTAAAATCTTTCCATAAAAAACGGTCACTTTAAAAGGTGGCTGTTTTTTATTTGTGACAGACTTTGGGGAGAACTCGGAAAGGAAAAAACAAGTGAAGTATAAAATAATTTTTCTCGATATAGACGGGACTCTTACAAATTCCGAAAAGCTTATTACTCCGAAAACACGCAGCGCACTTCTAAAAGCAGCTGACCTTGGAGTTATACTTGCCATTGCCTCGGGCAGACCCGAAAAAGGTCTTGAATATGCCGCCAAAGAGCTTTGCCTTGCGCAAAACGGGGGATATATCCTGCCATTCAACGGAGGAATAGTCAAAAGAGCCGACACTGGAGAGGTCATGTATGAAAAAAGCCTGCCGATATCGGTTGCCGAATCGGTTTACAGGCTTTCTAAGCAGTTCGGGGTAAATATGATAACCTATAAAAACGGCGAGATAATCACCGAAGCGGAGGACGAATATATTGCTATAGAATCGAGGATAAACAATATGCCTGTCCGCAGAGTGGAAAACCTTCTTTCGGAGATCGATTTCTGCCCCACAAAATGTCTGCTGACGGGACACCCCGAAAAAGCAGCGGAGGCAGAGGAGAAAATACGCAGCATTATCGGAAGCAAAAATGCCAATATTTTCCGTTCCGAACCGTTTTTTGTTGAGGTCATGCCGTGCGGCATAGACAAGGCGGCTTCAATTGAAGCGTTTATCCCAAAGCTCGGCATCAGCCGTGAGGAGGTCATTGCCTGCGGCGACGGCTTTAATGACATCACAATGGTAAAGTATGCAGGTCTTGGGGTGGCAATGGCGAACGGCTGCGACAAAATAAGAGAATGCGCCGATTATATCACCTCTGCCGATAACGACCACGACGGTATTGCCGAGGTGGTCGAAAGGTTTATTTTGGCATAGCTTTTGACGTGTGCTTTTTTCGGCTCAGTCCCATATAAACTTTTTTTGGATAAAAATATCGTAAAATGCTTGACAAAAGGGAAAAAAGATGTTATAATACAATAAATTCAAATAACGATTCAAATGCGATGACAGGAATAAAAGCTGTATATCACTTTCAGAGAGCCGCAGTTTGGTGGAATGCGGCAGTGCTTTACGGTAATAACTCATCCTTGAGCAGTCTGCTGAAAGCCTTTGCAAGTAGGTAAGAACGGTATCTCCCGTTACAGAGAAGCGCATTGTCGGATGTGCATGAGGTGTGCAGTGAAAGCTGTACATGAATCGGAGTGGTAACACGGGTAATTTTCGCTCGTCTCTTAGTTTAAGAGGCGGGCTTTTTTGTTTTGAAGGAGGCGGTCTGTATGCTATGTGACCTAATACATATATCAAAGAAGAGTACAGACGAAAAATTCGTATGTGCAGTTGACTAATACTAATCTTTAACCAACCTATAGACAAATCTGTCAGCTATAACGAAGTCACTCGTCGTCAAGCTCCCTTGCAAGGCGGCAAGCCTTGCTGCGGTTGCTTTCCTAGATTGACTTCATTCTATCTGCCACCTTTGTCTATAGAACGGTCAAAGATTAGTATAAAACGGTAACCGAACAATTTTTAGTATTTTATATGGAGGAATCAACAACTATGAAAAACGTATCCAAGTACAAAAGACAGTATTTTATGCCCCCCGTCGAGTCCTTGAAATGGACAAAGAAGGAGTATGTGGACCATGCTCCCATGTGGTGCTCAGTGGATCTCCGTGACGGAAATCAGGCGCTGATAATCCCCATGAGCTTGGAGGAAAAGCTGGAATTCTTTACAAAGCTTGTGGATATCGGCTTCAAGGAGATCGAGATCGGTTTTCCCGCCGCAAGCGAAACGGAATATGAGTTCTGCCGCACGCTGATTGAGAGGAACATGATTCCCGACGATGTAAGGATACAGGTGCTCACTCAGGCGAGAGAGCATATCATCAAAAAAACATTTGAGGCGCTCTCGGGCTGCAAAAATGCGGTAGTACATCTCTACAACTCCACTTCCGTTGCTCAGAGAGAGCAGGTTTTCAGAAAATCCAAGGAGGAGATAATTGAGATAGCCGTTTCGGGTGCGAAAATGCTCAATGAATACCGTGAAAAGACTCCCGGAAACTTTATTTTTGAGTATTCTCCCGAAAGCTTTACGGGAACGGAGCCTGAGTTTGCACTTGAGATATGCAACGCCGTTATCGATGTCTGGAAGCCGACTCCCGACAATAAGGTCATCATTAATCTCCCCGTAACCGTTCAGCATTCCATGCCCCACGTTTATGCTTCTCAGGTTGAGTACATGAACGATAATCTGAAATGCAGAGAGAACGTAATTATTTCTCTTCACCCCCACAATGACAGAGGCTGCGCTGTTGCGGATTCGGAAATGGGTCTGCTGGCAGGCGGCGACCGTATCGAGGGAACCTGCTTCGGAAACGGTGAAAGAACGGGAAATGTTGATATCGTTACTCTGGCAATGAATATGTATTCTCAGGGCGTTGACCCTCAGCTGGACTTCTCCGACCTGCCTTCGCTGGTTGAACTGTATGAGAGGGTTACGAGAATGAAGGTCAACGAAAGAAGCCCCTATGCGGGACGTCTTGTTTTCGCAGCTTTCTCAGGCTCTCATCAGGACGCTATCGCAAAGGGCATGAAGTGGCGTGACGAAAAGGATCCCGACCACTGGAACGTTCCTTATCTGCCTATCGACCCAAAGGACGTGGGCAGAGAATACGAGGGCGATGTTATCAGAATAAACTCTCAGTCGGGCAAGGGCGGGATCGGTTATATCATGGAGCAGCAGTTCGGCTTCGATATGCCGCCTAAGATGCGTGAGCACTTCGGCTACTCCGTCAAGAGCGTTTCCGACCATGCTCATAAGGAGCTGATGCCCTCGGAGATCAAGGATATCTTCTACGATAAGTATGTGAATATCGAAACCTCGTTCAAGGTAGATGAAGCGCACTTTGTTCAGAAAAACGGCATCATAGCTTCCGTTACCGTAAATAAGAACGGAACTATCATTACCCGTGAGGCTTCGGGCAACGGACGTCTTGACTCGGTTTCAAATGCTATAAAGGACGCTCTCGGCATAAATTATACTCTGACCACCTATCAGGAGCACGCTCTGGAAAACGGTTCAAAGTCCAAGGCTGTCACATATGTTGCTATCGAAGCTGACGGCGTTACCTACTGGGGCGCAGGTATCCATACCGATATTATCGACGCTTCCGTGTCGGCGCTGGTTTCGGCAATAAATAACAGCGGACTTGTAAAGTGATAATTATCTCCTTGGCAGGGCAGGCGAGTGCATTGTACCGGCTGCCCTGCGAGGATTAAAAATGTATTAGATTTTTCAGTAATTTATTCACATCTGCTTGACAATGAAGCTTTGTATATTGTATAATAAAGTTACTTGTAAAATATTTCTATACAAAGTTGGTGGCGAAAAGAAATATGTCTATTGGTATGAATACAATTGTTGAAGTTATCAATGCAGATATATCCAAGCTGTCGGAAGACCTGCTTGAGTTTCACAGCAACAGGCTGTACTCAAGGGGAGGACATTTTTCGGCGGATCAGATGATACCCGTATATTTTCTGCTGCTTGCGGGATATGCGGACAACGACAGCTATAATAATCTGCTTTACGGTCTTCGTGAAGAATTGAAGCATTCACAGAAACCCTTTGCTTTTATTGATACACCCCTTGACGAGCCTGTGCCCGAGGTCATGAATATGTTTGCGGACGTGGATACTTCATCGCCGTCAGCGGAGATATCGGGACTTTGCAGCCATATTGCCGTAAACGGCGACAGCGCAAGAACGGCGATAGCTCAGCGAGCGCTTGGAGATATGCTTTCCTACTGCGGCGGAGATGTTATGAAGATAGGCGTTTCCCTTGTAACAAAGTTCAACCTTGTTGCAAACGGGATATCCGCTGCAAATTCCAAGGAAATACCGGCTATCATGTACTACGGCATACCCAACAGGTCGGACGTTCTCTTCTTGTGCTATGCTCAGAGATGCGGCTTCGATGTTGTTATAGCATCTCCCGACAAGGCTGTTGTCAGTGCAGTGTGCAGCTGTCAGTTTGCCGATAAGCTCCAGAAGGAGGAGTTCCCGAACTCAAAGCCTGTGATGCCTTTCCCCACAAGAATGGTCAAGGCAAAGGTGGCAACGGTTGCATATAACGCCGAACGTGAGCTTGACACAATGCTTTACGGCGGAGATACTATGTTCCGTGACTTCCAGTTCACAAAGCTTGATTCCGTGGTTCTTAAAACTACCTTTGAGGAGATAGAGATACTGTGGGATCAGCCTGCAAAATACCGTTCGGGATTTGCGGTAAGAGGGGACAGGGTAGTAGTCCCCACTATTTTCGCAAAGATAAACGGCGTTCCCGACGGCGATGTCAAGGAATATTGGAACTACGTTGAAAACTGTCTTACTCCTCAGTCGGTGTATGCTATAAAATCTCCTGCGTACAAACGTCCCGACTTGGGCTGTTCACGTTTGTTTGCGCCATACCACAACGGCAAGACAGTTTTTATAGACGCACTGAAAAAATCCCCTCTGAATAAATTCGGATTCCTTTCCATAGAGCTGCAGGATCTCATTTTCGAGAAAATGCAGGCGCTGATAAATGACGGTCAGCTTATAATGGACAGCGAAAACGAGCTTGTGGAATATGCCATGTATACGGCGCTGAATCTTGATAAGAGCATTCTGCATATGCTGCAGAAATATGATTTTACTAAAGACGTTCCCAAGTTTGTTGTCGTCGATGCGATACAGGACCCTTTTTCAAAGCTTGAATGTACCCAGCTGCTGCTGTTTTCATATCTTGGCTTTGACGTGCTGATATTCACTCCGTCGGGTTATCGTGATATTGAAACCTGTGTATCGCCGGAGGCGTTCGAGAACCATACTCACGGTGAGTTCGTTTATAATTTAGCCGTTCCACGCTTTAAGATACCGACTGCTCCAAGGCAGAAAAAGCAAAGCGGCGGCATATTTAAAAATATATTTAAGAAAGGGCGTTAAAAGCTATGGCATTACAGTTTACACCATCGGAAGAGAGAAAGCCTGAAACTGCTGCTGCGGAGGTTGCGGAGGTTGTAGTTGAGGAGGCTTCACAGCCCCTTAATCTGCAGATAACGGAACCCCAGACCTATTCAATGACGGAAACGTCCAACAAGATCAAGGAAGAACTTGTGGCAAGCGACGAAATAAACAAGCTTGTCAGCACCATCAATGCAAACGACCCCAATTCAATCATCACCTTCGGTAATGAGGTAGCTGAGGAGATCTCCAAGGCGTCCGACCAGGTGCTCAATTCTATTAATATGGCTCAGCTTGATGATTCAAGCGTACTGCTCAATGCTCTTGCAAATATTATGGAGCAGTTTGATGCCAAGGAGCTTACTGCCGACGAAAAGAAGGGTCTTTTTGCAAATCTCAGAAAGCAGCTTGACAAGATACTTGCAAAGTACCATACTATGGGCGAGGACGTTGACAAGATATACGTTCAGCTGAAAAAGTATGAAGTGGAGATACAGCAGTCCAACGAAAAGCTCCAGACAATGTACAATGCAAACATCGAATACTACAAGCAGCTTGTCAAGTATATCATGGCAGGCGAGCAGGCGTGCACCGAGCTTGACGCATACATTGAAGACTTCAAGAAAAAGGTTGAGGCAAATCCCGATTCGGGAACGACTGCAATGGATCTCCAGACCCTTGAGCAGACACGTTCCATTATGGAACAGCGTGTAATGGATCTCAAAATTGCCGAGAACGTGGCAATGCAGACTGTTCCTATGCTCAAATCAATGGAATTTTCAAATATCAACCTTATCAGAAAGATAAATTCCGCATTTATTATAACAATGCCTATCTTCAAGCAGTCACTTGCACAGGCAGTAATGCTTAAAAGGCAGCGCATTCAGGCAGACGCAATGAAGGCTCTTGACGACAAGACAAACGAACTGCTTCTGAAAAATGCCCAGAACACAGTCAAGCAGACAAAGATGACTACTATGCTTGCAAACGGTAGCTCCATTCAGGTCGAAACCCTCGAAAAGACATGGCAGACTATCGTTACGGGTATCGAAGAAACAAAGCAGCTTCAGGCCGAGGCAAGGGCAAAGCGCATAGAGGACAGCAAGCGCCTCGAAAAGCTCAAGGAAGATTACAAGAGCAAGATGAACAGCTGATATTTCGGCTGATGGTTGTATTCCCTATTAAAGGGAATACGGTCGTTATATAGAGGACAGGTACGGCGGGCGTGTCCTTGATACCAAAAAACCGTCGGGAACGGAGAAAACAGATATGGGTATGACTATGACTCAGAAGATCCTTGCAGCTCATGCAGGACTGGATAAGGTGGAAGCGGGACAGCTCATTAAATGCAAGCTGGATATGGTTCTCGGAAACGATGTAACTACTCCCGTTGCCATCAATGAATTTGAAAAGGCAGGATTTTCACAGGTTTTTGATAAAACAAAGATCTCAATGGTAATGGACCACTTTACACCGAACAAGGATATCAAATCCGCAGCAAACACTCTTCAGTGCAGAACATTTGCGGGAAAATACGATATCCTCAACTACTATGATGTTGGCGATATGGGCATTGAACATGCGCTCCTCCCCGAAAAAGGACTTGTGGCTTCGGGCGAATGTATTATCGGCGCAGACAGCCACACCTGTACATACGGCGCTCTTGGCGCATTTTCAACAGGCGTCGGCTCTACGGATATGTGTGCAGGAATGGCTACGGGAGAAGCTTGGTTCAAGGTTCCCTCTGCAATCAAGTTCAATCTTACGGGCAAGCTCAATGAATATGTAATGGGTAAGGACGTTATCCTTCACATTATCGGAATGATAGGCGTTGACGGCGCTCTTTACAAGTCCATGGAATTTTCGGGTGAGGGTCTTGCTTCCCTCTCGATGGACGACCGTCTTTCAATGGCTAACATGGCTATTGAAGCAGGCGCTAAGAACGGAATCTTTGCTGTGGACGATATTACCGTTGAGTATCAGAAGGGCAGGGTAGACCGTGAATACAAGATCTACGAGGCTGACCCTGACGCCGAATACGAGGCAGTTTACGACATTGATCTTTCACAGATCAAGCCCACAGTTTCATTCCCTCATCTCCCCGAAAATACAAAGACGACCGATGAATGCGGCGAGGTAAAGATCGACCAGGTAGTTATCGGTTCATGCACAAACGGACGTCTTGAGGATATGGAAATGGCTGCAAGGATACTCAAGGGCAAGCATATCGCCAAGGGAGTAAGATGCATTATTATCCCTGCAACCCAGAAGATATATCTTGAATCCATGAAGAGAGGATATTTTGAAACCTTTATCGAAGCAGGCTGTGTTGTTTCCACACCTACCTGCGGTCCTTGCCTCGGCGGTCATATGGGTATACTTGCAAAGGGCGAGAGAGCCGTTGCAACAACCAACCGTAACTTTGTAGGAAGAATGGGTCACCCCGAGTCGGAGGTATATCTTGCTTCTCCTGCCGTTGCGGCTGCCTCCGCAGTTACAGGAAAAATTTCCGATCCGAAGGAAATAATGTAACTGATATCCATATATTCTGAAAGGACGGTCATATACAAATGAAAGTTTGCGGAACAGTACATAAATACGGCGATAATGTCGATACAGACGTAATTATCCCTGCACGTTATCTTAACACGGCAAATCACAGCGAGCTTGCCGCTCACTGTATGGAGGATATCGACATAGATTTCGTAAAGAACGTAAAGCAGGGCGATATCATGGTTGCCGAGCAGAACTTCGGCTGCGGCTCTTCCCGTGAGCACGCTCCCATCGCTATCAAGGCAAGCGGAATCTCCTGCGTTATTGCTTCAACCTTTGCAAGAATTTTCTACAGAAACGCTATCAATATCGGTCTTCCCATTATGGAGTGCGACGAAGCGGCAAAGGACATTGACAAGGGTGACGAAGTCGAAATCGACTTTGACACAGGCGTTATTACTAACAAAACAAAGGGTCACACCTATCAGGCACAGCCCTTCCCCGAGTTTATTAAGGAGATAATCAGTGCGGGCGGACTGCTTAATTCTCTCAAAAAGTAATTTTACTCGGCGGTATATTTAATAAAAGGCAGGCTATGTACAATGAATAAAAACATCGCAGTTATCAAAGGCGACGGCATCGGTCCCGAGGTCGTAACGGAGGTAATGAAGGTTCTGGACAAGGTGGCTGAAAAGTTTGGTCATACTTTCAGCTATGAGCAGCTCCTTATGGGCGGCTGTTCCATCGACGCAAACGGCGTTCCTCTTACCGATGAAACCATTGAAAAGGCAAAGGCTTCCGATGCAGTTCTCATGGGTTCTATCGGCGGAAACACAGCTACATCTCCGTGGTATAAGCTTCCTCCCGAGCTTCGTCCCGAAGCAGGACTGCTTAAACTGAGAAAATCCCTCAATCTGTTTGCAAATCTTCGTCCCGCAGTGCTTTACAGCGAGCTTAAAGATGCTTGTCCTCTCAAGGCTGAGATCGCCGAGCGTGGATTTGACATGATGATGATGAGAGAGCTTACGGGCGGACTTTACTTCGGCGCAAGAAAGACCGAAGAAGTAGACGGCGTAATTACCGCTACCGATACTCTTACCTACAACGAAAACGAGATCAGAAGAATTACCGTTAAGGCTTTTGATATTGCCATGAAGCGCCGCAAAAAGGTAACGAGCGTTGATAAGGCAAACGTTCTCGACTCCTCACGTCTTTGGAGAAAGATTGTTGAGGAGGTAGCAAAGGATTATCCCGAGGTAAAATACGAGCATATGCTTGTTGATAACTGCGCAATGCAGCTTGTAAAGGACCCTGCTCAGTTTGACGTTGTCCTTACGGAAAATATGTTCGGAGATATCCTTTCCGACGAAGCTTCAATGATAACAGGTTCTATAGGTATGCTTTCATCGGCAAGCCTTAATGAAACCAAGTTCGGTCTTTACGAGCCAAGCGGCGGTTCAGCTCCCGATATCGCAGGACAGAACAAGGCTAATCCTATCGCAACAATCCTTTCCGCAGCAATGATGCTCCGCTATTCCTTTGACATGGACAAGGAAGCGGACGCTGTTGAAGCGGCGGTTGACAAGGTCCTCAAGGACGGTTACAGAACGGGCGATATCATGTCCGAGGGCATGAAGCTTGTTTCATGCAGCGAAATGGGCAGTCTTATTTCCGAAAGAGTATAAGAACTCGTCTTCACAAGAGCATGCGCACGTCTTTTCGGCAAATTTTGCCGCAGACTGCGTTAAAAATGCTTGCCATACGAAAGTATGCCTGCGCATTTTTTCCTTGTCTGCAACAAAATTATGTTCGAAAATCCGCACACATATCTTATGAAGACAAGTTCTAAATTATTTGGCGGCAAGAGGGGTATTGACCTGCTTGCCGCCTTTTTTGATTATAGTATTATCGGCTGAAGCTGTCTGGCTTCAAGGGCAGCGATGACAGCATCGGGTATTTTCGTAAAATCGGCAATAAGCGAGGTAGGCTTTTTGCTGCTGTCGTCCTGGGAAAAGGGGACAAAGAAGTAATTCCTCGTATTGAGCAGCAGACCGATATTTTTAGCTGAGGCGGACAGTGCATCGTTTGATGAAACGGCGATAAGAACAGGTCTGCCGTTTCTCAGGTGGGATTTTGCAGCCATGGTGACAGGTGTATCTGTAATGCCGAGAGCAAGCTTTGCCAGCGTGTTTCCGGTGCAGGGAGCTATCAGCAGGATATCAAACATTTTTTTCGGGCCTATCGGTTCAGCAAGTGGTATAGTGTTGATAATTCCCTTGCCGCATATCTCTTCTGCGGCGCATATGTTCTCATGGGCAGTCCCGAAGCGTGTGTCGAGAGCCGATGCATTGTATGACATTATGGGAGTAAGGTCGGCGTTCATATTTTTCAGTGCTTTCATCTGCTCAAATACCTTTGAAAAGGTGCAGAACGAGCCTGTAATTGCAACTCCTATCCGCTTGTTTTCAAGCCTTGATGCGTATTCCTCATCGGACATATAATATGTTTCACTCCTTTCCGCAGCATTTGCAGCGTTCGCAGAGTATGTTGGCGATCGTTCGGCCTATTATCCTTCCCGAGCTTACGGGAGCGGTTTTTCCCGGCAGGGACAGCGCCCAGATAGCTCTTATCCCAAGCTGACTTGCCGCATTGAAGTCAAGTCCGCCCGGTTTTGAGGCAAGGTCTATTATCAGACAGTCTTTTTTTACCTTTTCAAGCTGTTCACGCTGTATGATCTGACAGGGGACAGTGTTAAAAATAATATCCGCCTCTTTCAGCGCACTGCATTCGGAAAGCTCGGAAATATGTACCGATCTGCAGCCGAAAACCTCTGCCCATGCAAGGTCGGGATATTTTCGTGCCGCTGCGGTAATATCGGCTCCGAAGCCGCTGAGCAGACGAATAAGAGCCTTTGCTATCCTGCCCATGCCGAGTATCAGTATTTTCTGACCCGATATGATAACAGGCTGCTCCTCAAGAGCTATCTGTACAGCTCCTTCGGCAGTGGCTACAGCGTTCATTATGGCAAATTCCTCACGGTCGAGATAATCTATGACCTCAAGTCCACGTGATGTGAAAATTTCCTTTACGGCGGAGCTTAGCTTTCCGCCAAACACTATTCCGTCCTCCTTGACAGCTGTGACCAGCGATTCGAGAGTTACAGTCCCTCTGAAAAAAGGGGCATTCAGTGTTACTCCGTCATTTGAAGCGGGAAGAGGAAGAATGAGATAGTCCGCCCTTTCGGATATGGACAGGATATTTTCGGAAAGCACGGGAAGCGCTTTATCGTTTTTTTCGGAAGAAAAAATGTTGCGGTCAAAGCCCAGCGCATATACACTGTCGTTTTCCGCAAGCTGTTCGGCAAGTGCGGCAAATCTCATGTCACCGCCTGCAACAATATATTTGTGTGACATGGCATACATTCCTTTCACGGGAAGAAAATGTTCCGCCGATGCGGAACTGCTTCCCTTGGATTATTATATGTTACGGGCTGAAAAGTGGTTCATAAAACCCTTGACATATTATAAAAGATGTGGTAATATTTAAAGTAAAGAAGCTGTTTTGGGATTATTCTCAGAACGGCTTCGTCGATTTTGAAAGGAATTCTTCGTATATGGGAAACAAGGAAACACAGATAAAAAAAAGCCCTTTCTTTACTGAAAAAAGAAAGGGGATAGCTTCGCTCTGCTGTCTTGGCTTTGCGGTGCTTTGGCTTATATTGTGGTATGTGTTCCCGATGGAGTTTTATTCGCTGTTCTTTGCTTCCTCGGTCGGCAGCAATATTGTGCTTGTTTTGCTTTCGGTCATGATAACCATTCCCTGCAACTGGCTCTTTTCAAAGTTCATATCAAATGATGTGAATATGCCTCTGAGCCTTGTGGTAAACGCAGTGTGTATGCTAACCTTTATATACACATATTCAATATTCAGATATACTGCAATTTACTGGGTTGTGCTTGCGGCGGCTGTTCATACGGCGGCAAGCGTGTTCCTGTTTATAAAAAGCAAGCCATATACGGAGTCTAAGAAAAAGGTCGTCCTGAAAAAACGTCTGAAAAAAGCCCTGTTAGCTGTGGTATATACCATTTTTGCAGATGGAATGTATTTGCTGCTGTTTACCTTCCTGCTGAATGTTTTCCGTGAGAACTGATCTTACTCGGTCAGCTTGACAGCTACGCTTCGGCAGCCGTTTTCTTCCCATCTTTGAAGGAATGTTTCCTTGATGTATGCCTGTATCTCGTCCTTGTCGTTGCAGTCCATAAAATAATAAAAATTATCGTCGTAACCTACAAGAACAAGGGTATGTGAGCCAGCAAGCCATGATATCGTTTCGCCCGTGCTGTCGGATATCCATTCCGAGGACGCATTGTAACGGTAAGGCTTCATGTCGATTGATGCCCAGACTATGACGGGAACTCCTCCGTCAATAAGCCGTTCAAGGTCGGCGGAATTGGTGTTGTTTAAAACAATGGCAATGTTTTTCGAGGAATGATTTCGGAAGAAATGATTTATCCCTTCTGCCACAACATCTGCATAGCAGCCGAAGCCTTTTCCGTAAGGGTCGCCGACAAAGAATTCATTGGGGTCGGGACCGTAAAGAATGCCGTCCGACTCGTAGAACGATGCTGTGCTTGCCGTTATGTATTTTTCCGCAAGAATATCCTTGTCTGCGTCCTCGTAACCAAGATAGCCGAGAAGGGCAGCTGTGCAGGCTATCTCGCAGCCTACGGGCATTTCGGGATACTGATTGACTATAGGCACATTGATGAGCTTCTTGCCGTGGCTTTCCGTGGGCAACTCATAACCTTCGCACATTTCCTCAACAGTGTAACCGCTGTATTTTCTGTGAGGGTCGGCGTCGAGAGAGGCATATACCGCCTTGTTTTCAAGCCGTGCTTCATAAAGAGAATCTGTGTACACATAATCTATGACCACCGTGCATAAAAGCACGGCTATGCCGAGAATCGCACACAGCAGAAAATTTTTCATTGACAAATGAGTCCTTTCGGATATTAATGTACATCATATATTATAACAGATAAATTATATAATTTCAATAGAAATAAGAAAGGAAGGATATATTTTGACAGGACTTGTACTTGAGGGCGGCACATTCAGAGGAATATTTTCAGCCGGATTTATGGACGCCCTTATCGACAATAAAATTGAATTTCCCTATGTTATCGGAGTTTCCGCAGGAATTTCCAACGCAGCTTCGTATATTTCAAAGCAAAGCAGAAGAAATCTGGAGATCATGCAGCAGTATCGGAACGATAAGCGCTATATGGGCGTAGGCAATTACCGCCGCTGCAAGAGCCTTTTCGGTCTGGATTTTGTATACGACAGCATTCCGAACGAGCTTATTCCCTTTGATTACGAAACATTTCATGCATACAAGGGAAAATTTGTTGTGGGAATAACAAATGCAAATACGGGGCGGTGTGAATATGTGGACGGACTTACGGACACGGACAAGTGGAATTATCTGCGTGCTTCATGTGCGATACCCGGCTATTTTCCCCCAATAATGATAAACGGTCAGCCGTATTACGACGGAGGACTCGCCTCGCCCATATGCGTAAAGCACGCTATTCGTGACGGCTGTGAGAAAAATGTTATTATCCTTACCCAGCCGAAAGGCTTTGTAAAAAAATGCGGCAAGGGTAATATTTTCATGAGCCAGATGATAAAGGCAAAGTATCCGAAGCTGGAAATGGCTCTCCTTGCAAGACACAAGCTTTACAACGATCAGGTGCATTTCTGCGAGGAGCTTGAAAAGAGAGGACGTGCCCTGATTTTCCGTCCCTCGGAAAAGCTCGACAGCTTCCAGAGCGATACGTCGGAGCTTGAACGCTACTGGCGTATGGGTTACGATACGGCGACGGAAAATATCGAAAAAATCCGTGATTTTGCACAAGTTTAATTCATGAAAGCAGGCTTATAATAATATTGCTCCCGTTTTTTCGGGCGATATTATACAAGTACGTTGAAAGGAACGGTTTTCATGGATAAAAAAATAAATGGACTTGATTCGGTGCTTGCATCAAGCGAAAAAGCAAAGCAGTTTTTCGGTTCTCTTCCCGATTACATTCAGGGCGGAGTAATGCTTCATGCGGACAGCATAAACAGTGAGGACGACCTTCACAGCTGTGCAGATATGGTAATGCATGAGTTCGACTGATACTGCTCCGATTTTGGCAAGTTCCCGAAAAGAATACGCTACATGTTCTTTTCGGAGAACGCCGAAACAGTGATGTACTTGTCGATTTTGATAGTTTTGCTCCACATAACCGCAATTTATGCGATTGTCCTACATTTGTAAAAATACTTAAAAAATTAATCAAAAAATATTATTGACTATTACATAAATGTATGATAAATTATATATAATGGCAAAACTGTGACAGGCTGTTTATCAGATACTGAATTGCTTTTGCCTTAAAAAATCAAGGGAGAAAATGAATTATGAAGAAAACAAAATTACTCGCAGCACTCACTTCTGCAGCTCTTGCTGCACTCAGCCTTACATCTCTTACAGTAAGCGCTGAAGACGTTGACCTTGACGGTACATACCATGCTTACATCGGTATTCAGTCCGCAAGCTACACTTTCAGAAACGCATATGATGATACAGCATATGGCTACGGCGTTGTTGCAGACGACGGAACAGTATGGTTTGATCAGCTCACAGGTTGGGACGGACCTACAGCATTAACTCGTGAAGGTACATTTACCGATTGTGAGATCGCAGGAAACGGAACTTATTCTGTAGCTGTAAACGATTTCGATTTTGCAGGCGATGAAACACTCAACCTTCTGTTCGTTTCAACAGATATCCCTCTTAACGATCAGATCTCTATCACAGACGTAAAGGTCAAGATGGACGGAAACACAAAGTACACCTTTGATGAAGCTTTCATGGATCCTGACGCTGCTACATACATGAAGTGGCTTGCAATCAACATCTGGAACCCCGATCTCGGCGGACAGGAGGGTATGTTTGGTTATATCATGCCTTCAAGCTCCATTGAGCTCCAGTTCACAGTTTCAGGCTTCAATTATGACAACGAAAACGCAGCAGCAGAAGAAACAACCGCTGCTGAGGAAACAACAGTTGAAGAAACAGCTGCCGAAACCGAAGCAGAAGTAATTGATGAAGAAGTTGACGAAGAAGTTGTTGAAGAAGAAACAGCTGCCGAGGAAACAGAAGCAGCTGAGGAAGAAGCTCCCGCTGAAGAAACAGAAGCAGCTGCAGCTCCCGTTTCAACTGAAGAAGCAAGCTCATCTTCAAGCGCACTTCCTATCGTTATTGTAGTTGTTGCTGTAGTTATCGTTGCAGCAGTTGTAGTTGTTGTTCTTAAGAAGAAAAAGAACTGATAAATCACACAAGCGAATCAAGCTAATCTAATTCAAAGTCACTGCAGAGTTATCTGCAGTGACTCAGTCTGTCGAATAACCCCTAATCCGCTTGCGGATTAGGGGTTAAAAAGTATA
>JBJERW010000075.1:0-7556 GCA_051882475.1 Huintestinicola sp.
GCCCGCCTCCTGATAATAGCTCTCCACGTCCTTCGGCATATTGTAGTGGATAACATAGGTCACATTCGATTTGTCAATACCCATGCCGAAGGCATTTGTTGCGACCATGACCTTTTTGTTGTCGCAGATGAAGTCCTCCTGATTGAGCCGCCGCTCCTCCTCGCTCAGTCCTGCATGATATCTCGTTGCGCCTATCCCGTCTGCATTCAGCTTATCGCATACAAGCTCCACATTTTTTCTTGTGGAGCAGTAAACTATTCCGCTGCGGTCGTTTTCAAGAGTGTATTCCTTGATATGTTTCAGAAGTGCGGCGTATTTGTCCGACGGATTCTCCACGCCGAAATAGAGATTTTTCCTGTCAAAGCCCGTTACTATCTCAAAGGGGGCGTTAAGCCTGAGTATCTTTGCGATATCCTCACGGACTATCTTTGTTGCGGTTGCGGTAAATGCGGATATCACAGGTCTGTAAGGGAGCTTTTCCGTAAATTCGGTTATTTTCAGATAGCTCGGGCGAAAATCCTGTCCCCAGTGGGATATGCAGTGCGCCTCGTCCACCGTTATCATGGATATTTTCATGCTCCGTGCAAGGTTTAAAAATCCGTCCGTTTCAAGGCGTTCGGGAGCGATATAGATTATCTTGTACATTCCCTTGTAGGCGTTTGAGATAACGGCATGCATCTGCGCCTGAGTAAGGGAGCTGTTTATATAAGCGGCTCTTATGCCTGCCTGAACAAGAGAGGAAACCTGATCCGCCATAAGGGATATGAGGGGCGAAATTACGATTGTTATGCCGTCAAACATGAGGGCAGGGACCTGAAAGCATACGGATTTTCCCGCTCCCGTAGGCATTACCCCCAGAACGTCCCGTCCGGAGAGGATATTATCCACTATCTCTGCCTGACCGGGGCGGAAGCTGTCATATCCGAAAAACTGTTTTAATATATCGTCCTTTGTCAGACCTGCTGACATATTTTCGCTGTTCTGCATTTTTACTCCATTATTCCCAAAAATTTCACTCATACAGAGGCATAAAAAGCCGCTGTATGAGTGCATTGAAAAGGATCTTATTTCTCGTAGGTATTGCCCTTGAATTCAAATCTCGGTCTGATATTGCCGTTATCGTTTACGTCCTCAAGGAACATTTTCAGCGGACGTACCCATACTCTCGGCTTGTCGTATATCTGCATATAAACTACCTGCTCTTCAAGGGTTTCGTGGTCGAGAGCAACGTTCAGAACAACATAATCTCCGCCCTTGAAATGCTTGTAATGACCGCCGATAACTATCTTTCTGCCATCGGGTATACCTGCTGACGGAGTGCCCTTGGGAGCTTCCTGCTTGGGTTCTTCCTTTGGAGCAGGTGCAGGTACAGTAGCAGGTGCAGGTGTAGGTGCGGGTGTTGGTGTGGGTGTGGGGGCGGGAGCAGATACCGTTTTTTCGGCAGCTGAATTTTCCTCTGCCTTCGGAGCTGAGGAAACAAGACCTGCGTCCACAAGTATCATGGAATGATTCTGAGGAACGGTAATGCTTGCGTTTCCGTTTGATACATCAAAGCATTTGCCCGAAAGTCTGTCCGCAAGACGTGCGCTTGATGTGCGGAAGTTAAAGGTGTAATCGCCGTCGCTGATATTGAGGGCGATGTAAACCACCTGACCGTCAAGCTCTCTCTGATAGAGGAAGGTCTGATTTTTCAGGTCAAGCTTGCTGTATTTTCCCGACTGCAAAGCAGGCAGCTCGCTTCTTACAGCGCCCAGCTCGCAGATGTGATTGAACAGAATATCGTTTCTTCCGGGGATATCGTCAAGCTCAAGGCAGGGACGGATAGCAAGGTCTGCGTCGCTGCCTCTGCCCTTTTCGCCCTTTATACCGAATTCGCTTCCGTAGTAAACGGAGGGAACGCCGTACATGGTGTACAGCAGCGTGTAGCAGCAGCAGATGTGGTCGGGATTTTTCAGCAGGCTTGCAAGCCTTGCTACATCGTGGTTATCCACAAAGTTGTACATGTAAATATCGCCGTACTGACCGAGCTGATATTCGATGGAATGAGCTATCTCAAAGTAATTGCGGTCGTTATGGGAGGAATAAATGCCCTTGTAGCACTGATAATTCGTTACGCAGTCGAACATTTCGGGATTTGCCCAGCGGCGGTAATCGCCGTGGATTATCTCGCCCATGAGCCAGAAATCGGGCTTCATGCTGCGTGTAAAGGAGTGTATCCTCTTGATGAAATCATTGTCAAGGCAGTCGGCAGCGTCAAAGCGTATGCCGTCGATGTCCCATTCGTCTATCCACATCTTGACTGCGGAAAGCAGGTATTCCACAACATCATTGTTGCGCAGATTGAGCTTTACAAGATCGTAGCAGTTGTTCCAGCCCTCGTACCAGAAGCCGTCGTTGTAGCCTGTGTTTCCGCCGAAATTCAGGTTGCAGAACCAGCTTGTGTAAGGGGAGCGCTCACGGTTTGCCTTAACGTCCTTGAAGGCAAAATGGTCACGTCCCACATGGTTGAAAACCCCGTCAAGGATAACACGTATGCCGTTATCGTGAAGTGCCTTGCATACCTCGGAAAAATCCTCGTTTGTGCCGAGTCTTGCGTCTATCTTCTTGTAATCCGTAGTATCGTAGCCGTGAGCCGCCGACTCAAAAACAGGGCCGAAGTAAACGGCGTTTATATGCATCTTTTTAAGGTGAGGTATCCACTCGATGACCTTTTTTATGCGGTTAACGGGAGTGTCCGAAGCCTCGGCACGGGTCCTTTCGCAGCCGCAGAAGCCTAAGGGATAGATATGGTATACAGCGGATCTTTTGATCCATTCGGGAGAATTTGACATGTTTTAAAATTCCTTTCCTTTTGCAAATTATATACATTATAGCACATAAAAACGTTTTCTGCAACCCGAGATTTATATAAACTGCATAATGCACAATATTTTATGCAAATTTTTATTAATTACGGAAATCATTACAAATCTGTTATGCCCTTTATCGGACACTGTGTTGATTAATAAAGAAGCGGACAGCCTTTTGACCGTCCGCTTTTGTTCTAACCCTTATAAATTAAGCTCTCAGCTCAGCGCCAAGCTCAGAAAGCTTTTTAAGCGCTTTCTTTACAGCGGAATCCGCCTGCTCGTCGGTGAGCGTTCCGTCGTGGGAGCGCATAACTATGCTGAATGCAACGGATTTCTTTCCGTCGGCGATCTGCTTGCCCTTGTAAACGTCGAAAAGGGTAATGCTTTCGAGTATCTTCTCGCCAACACCCTCCTTGATAGCCTTTTCAAGGTGAGCCACAGGGATACTGTCATCGCACACAACCGCAAGGTCACGTGTTGTTGCCGGATACTTGGGGATAGGCTTGTAAACCTTGTTTGCAACCGCAGCCTCCATCATTTCGGGAACATTGAGCTTTGCTGCATATGCTCTTACGCCGATCTCGTAATTTTCAAGAACGGCAGGGTGAAGCTCTCCGAAAATACCCACAGGCTTGCCGTCCTTTGTTACAACAGCACATCTTCCGGGGTGGAATGCGGTATATTCACCGAACATTTCTCCGTCCTTGCAAGGCTCGTATTCGCAGCCGTAAATTCCGAGAATGTCCAGAAGCTTTTCTATCATTCCCTTGAGAGAATAGAAATCATACTGCGCTCCGTACATACCTATTGTAAGACGTACAGGCTCATCGGGCAGCTCGCCGCCATTGGGGATATACTCGTTTGCAAGCTCAAAGAGATTTGCAGATGCATTTCTGTTGCTGTAGTTTCTCGCAAGAACTTCAAGCATTGAGGGGATCATTGTGGTTCTCATAACGCTTGTATCCTCTCCGAGAGGATTTGTGATAACAACAGTATTTCTGAGGGCGCTGTCCTGAGGAAGTCTTATCTTGTCGAAATACTTGGGAGAGATGAAGGAATAGGTAACTATCTCGTTTGAACCGAGAGCCGTGCAGGCGTTCATAAGCTTTGAAGAGAACTTCTGAGCAGGAGTTTTTCTTGCGCTTGCAACGCCGTGGATAATAGTCTGAGGGATATTGTTGTAGCCGTAAAGACGGGCTATCTCCTCGGCAATATCCGCCTTGACCTCAATATCTATACGATATGCGGGAGCATATGCTCTGCCGTCCTTTACGGTAAAGTCAAGCTTTTCAAGATACTTTATCATGTCAGCCTCGGGGATATCCGTGCCGAGGAATTTGTTTATCCATTCGGGGTCGAAGGGAGCGGTTTTCTGAGTGTCTGCATGGGTGTCGCAGTCGATAAGACCCGTTACCACCTCGCCGCAGCCAAGCTCCTCAACAAGCTCCAGAGCACGCTTGATGGCAGGCATACACATTCTCGGGTCAAGCCCCTTTTCAAAACGTGCGGAAGCGTCCGTTCTCATGCCGAGAGCCTTTGCCGTTGTGCGGACGGAAGCACCGTCGAAGCAAGCCGATTCAAATACAACGTCCGTTGTGTCGTCCATGATACCGCTGTACTCGCCGCCCATAACGCCTGCAACGGCAACAGGCTTTTCTGCGTCTGCGATAACCAGCATCTTTGAAGAAAGGGTGCGTTCCGTTCCGTCAAGAGTAGTTATCTTCTCGCCCTCGGAAGCGTTTCTGATGTTAATAGCGCCGCCGTTTATATAGCGGATATCGAATGCGTGCATAGGATGACCGTATTCAAGCATAACATAGTTTGTGATATCGACAAAGTTGTTTATGGGACGAACGCCGCTTGCACGAAGTCTTTCTCTCATCCAAAGAGGGGAAGGACCGATCTTTACGTTCTTTACGACCGCTGCGATATATCTTGAACAAAGCTCCTTGTTGTCGATATTTACCTTAAGATATTCCTCTGCGCTGCCGCCGATGCCCTTGAACTCAGGTTCTTTTATGTTAAGGGGCAGGTCGAAGGTAGCCGCAGTTTCTCTTGCAAGACCCAGAACTGAAAGGCAGTCGGGACGGTTTGAGGTTATCTCGAACTCGACCTTTGTATCGTTGTATCCGACAGCCTCCTTGATATCCATGCCCGTTGTGAACTCAGGCTCGCCCTCCTCATGCTCAAGGACGAAAATACCGTCGGAAATAGCATAGGGGAAATCATGTGTTGTAAGTCCCAGCTCACCCAGTGAACAGAGCATACCGTTTGACTCAACGCCTCTCAGCTTGCCCTTCTTTATCTTGACGCCGTTCGGCAGAGTAGAGCCGTTAAGCGCCGCAGGAACGGTTTCGCCGCCGTGAATGTTCGGTGCGCCCGTAACTATCTGAACAGGCTCGCTCTCGCCGACGTCTACCTGACAAATTACCATGTGGTCGGAATTTTCGTGGGGCTTTACGTCAAGCACCTTTCCCACAACCACCTTTGATATCTCGCTGCCCTCGGTTTCGTAGCATTCGACCTTTGAGCCGCTCATGGTAAGTCCTGCGCAGAAATCCTTTATACTCATATCTCCGATATCAACATAATCGGAGAGCCATCTCATTGACAGATCCATTTACTGTTTTCCTCCTTGTTTTTTTCTGATAACATTAAGGCTTCCTGCCCTAACAGTATTAAAATACTCGTTCATATCCGCCTTCTGATAATTAACGCTGAACTTTATTTCCGCATTGGGACACCTTTCCGAAAGCATATCATAAAAGCTTTCGCTCATATATCCCAGTCCCACAGGAATGCGGCATTTTCCATAGCTTCTTGTTTTAAAAACAATATTGGTAGCGGAAGGCGAACCGACATATGTGTTTGTTACTGCTTCTTCTATCTCGTAATAGGGAAGAATAAGTCCCTCGGATGAGAAAAAGTATTCCGAAGTAAATGCAAAGCATCTGAACTTTTCGCAGCTTTCAAGCTCTGCGGATATCTTTCCGGCAGTATTGTCGGATATAGCTTCAAGCTGTTTTTTCATTTTCCTGCTCTGAATAAAGTTCATTGTATAAAGCAGTACAGCCGTTGTTATGGAGATTATTCTCCATAGGGTGCTGTAATCCGTGCCGTCAACAAATCTTATCAGCGGTATCAGAATAATGGTGTATGTTATGCTCAGCACATTCCATATCCGCTGCTTTTTCTTGAAGCACTTTTTATAAAGCAGAAACAGGTTATTCTTGCCGGCAGTTTCCATATTATCAGAACTGTCCCAAAAATCTCATATCATTCTCATAAAGCAGACGCATATCGTTGATATTATATCTTCCCATAGTGATTCTTTCAAGACCGATACCGAAAGCAAAGCCCGAATAAACCTCGGGGTCGATGCCGCAGCCTTCAAGAACCTTGGGGTGGACCATTCCTGCGCCGAGAAGCTCAACATAGCCCTCGTTCTTGCACATGGAGCAGCCCTTTCCTCCGCAGTTGAAGCACATGATATCTACCTCGGCGGAAGGCTCGGTGTAGGGGAAGTGATGGGGACGAAGGCGTATTTTGCATTCATCGCCGTAAAGTCTTTTCATCAGCAGGTCAAGGGTTCCGTAAAGGTCGCCGAGGGTAACTCCCTTGTCGATAACAAGACCCTCTATCTGGTGGAAAAGAGGAGAATGTGTTGCGTCCACAGCGTCGGAGCGGTAAACACGTCCGGGAGAGATGATCCTGATAGGGGGCTTTCTCTGCTCCATTGTACGTATCTGAACGCTTGAGGTCTGAGTACGGAGAACAACGTTATCGTTGATGTAAAAGGTATCCTGAGTATCTCTTGCAGGGTGGTGCTTGGGCATATTGAGGGCTTCAAAGCAGTAGTGGTCTGTTTCGACCTCGGGACCGTCAACAACCTCAAATCCCATTCCGAGGAAGGTTTCCTTTACCTCCTCAAGAGTAGCGGTAAGGGGGTGAAGTCTGCCCACATCGGGAGCCTTGCCGGGGAGAGTAACATCAAGGGTTTCCTCTCTGAGCATTTTTTCCGCATACTCGCTTTTGAGAGCCGCCGTTCTTGCAGCGATCTTCTCCTCGATTGAAGAGCGCACCTTGTTTGCAAGCTGACCGATCACGGGTCTTTCCTCTGCGGAAAGTCCGCCCATCTGCTTGAGGATACCCGTAAGAGCACCCTTTTTGCCGAGGAACTTAACTCTCAGCTCCTCCATGACCTTGAGGTCGCCGCAGCCGGAAAGCTCTTCTTCCGCATTTTTCAAAATCTGTTCCAACTGTTCTTTCATTGATTTCTCGTCCTTTCTTTACGAGGCAAAATATAACGCCTCTGATTATATCGGTTCCGCCCGCTGCTTCGGGGCAAAGAAAAAATCCTGCCCTCTCACGGTGTCAAAATACCTTGACACATTATGACAGGACAGGATAATATATTATTCCTGCTTTCAGCGCAGACCAAAGGCTGCACATAACCACCTGTACATAAAATGAAGACCGTCATCTTCGCAGCCGTAACGAGGCGTTTACGTTCATGCCTACTTTTTGATAAAATCATTTTCAGCACGACCACTCCCGAGTGAAATTCAGCTTCCGCAGGGCAAAGGAGAAATCGCAGCATACCGCAAAACGCAGTATTTTCTCCATCTCTGAATATGCCATAGCCTGACGGCGCTTACTGTACCCGTTCACAGTGTTTTTGGTCATGATAACCATGACCTGTCATGA
>JBJERW010000076.1:0-7502 GCA_051882475.1 Huintestinicola sp.
CAAGCCTTTGGAAAAGGCTTGAGCGAAACTTTTGCTCCGATTAGGAACTATAGTTCATTTCATTATCAAACTTTTTTCTTAAAACAGAAACCGCCGTTCTCCAAGCTTTCGGAGAACGGCGGTTCGTTTTTATTGTCGCATCAGTCTAAAGGATAATTCTGCAAATCGGGCAGCTCGTCAAGAGTCAGCACTCTTTCGGAGTTATATGCCTTTATAAGCAGGTCCTTTGTGGTGTATTCCTCGTTGAGAACTACTCCCAGCTTCATGGTGAACGGGTCGCTCCATGTGCCCCAGAAAAGCCATCTTGCATTGTCGTTGAATACCTTGTCGGGGTCCATTACACAGCCGTTTTCCGTCAGGGCGATAAGCTTTGTTTCCTCGCCGTAATTCTTCGTCATGTCGGCAAAACGTCCGCTCTGAGAGGAATCCACAAGATTTCCCGCATAGATGTCCCAGCCGACGATATCCACCGTTTCATCTCCCGGATACCATTCGGGATCCTGACCGTTCCATATCCAGATAAGGTTGTTCAGACCGTGCTCGTTGGTCATTTTATCATTCATCACGTTCCAGAGCTTGATGTAGCTTTCCGCCTCGCAGTCGCCCCACCAGAACCAGCCGCCCGAAGCCTCGTGGAGGGGACGCCAGAGTATGGGTACATTTGCGTCGGAGAGCGGTTTCAGCTTTTCAGCCATGTTGTCGATATCGTCCATGAGCAGCTGATAGCCTTCCTCGTCTTCACCGTTCATTATCTTGTCCAGTTCAAGAGCGGAGCCTTCCTTGTAGAATGAGCTGTACCACGGGTTGTTCTTGTTGTTGAGAGCATAATCCCCGGGGGAATGCCAGTGCCAGCACATCTGAACTATGCCACCTGCGTTCTTGTACCAGTCATAAGCGTAGTTTACGGAGTTGCTTTCCGCATCATGCGCCTGCGCCGTAAGGTCGTAGTTCATCATATCAAGACCCAGCACGGCAAAGGTCTTGCCTGTGGCGGCGGTTATCTTTTCATATTCCGAAGAAGCTCTGCCCTCATCTGCGTACTGTCCTGCAAGAGAATATTTGCCGAAGATATCGCAGAGGAACTTGTACATGCGCTTGGTATTATCGTCCGCATTGGGATTTGAAAGTGGCTTTGTGACGATGTAATCCTCTTCTGAAACGGTATTTGAAGGAGTTATAGTCAGGCAGTCGATATCAATATATCCCCAGCTCGGCGTAAGTGAGATAACGTGCTGACCTGCGGAAAGATAGATGTAATCAAGCTCGGTGTCGCTGAAAAGTCCCCCTTCGGGAGTGGTGATGTCGCCCACCTTCATGCCGTCCACGAGAACGTTGTTCACACGTCCGCCGCTGCTGCCCTTTGTAAGAAAATTAAGCTTGTAAAATCCCGAATATTCGATGTCGGCGTTAAGCTTCAGCTCGTCCCCTTCAACGTTAAGCCCCGATACATATCCTCCGCCCGAAGCGTCGGAGTTGTCGTTTGCCTTAACGTTTCCCGAAAATGCACCCGATTCCGCTTCAATGGTGAGGGTGTAATCGGAGGGAACTTCCGATTTTGTGAGAGGATAGTCGCTCAGGTCGAGATTTTCGTTGAACTCGGTGCGGATATCGCCGTAAACGGCGTTCAGTCCGCCTGCGTTCTGTGTTGTGTCTGCTTCGGTTTCGGACTGTGTTTCGGAGGGAGCTTCCCCCGTATCAGCCGAACCGCCCTCGCTTCCCTTGCAGGCGGCAAGCATGGAAACGGATAAAGCTGCTGCCGATATTATTGCTATGCTTTTTTTCAGTTTTCTGTTCATTGGGTTTCCTTTCAAATTTCATTTCTGTATACGATCTTTCCGTCAATGACCGTCAGCTTAACATTTGTCATTATATCAAAGGGACTTCCGTCAAGGAGAATTATGTCTGCGTCCTTGCCTTCCGCAATAGTGCCTGTCCTGTGGGATATTCCCGCAAGCTCGGCTGCATATTGGGTTACGGCTTTCAGCGCTTCTTCTTCGGGAAGACCGTTCTTTATGCATACCGCAGCGCCTGTTGTCAGATAGTTTATGGGGTTTTCGGGGTGGTCGGTGCAGATAGCTGTTTTTATCCCGTTTGCGGCAAGAATTGCAGCGTTTTTCGGCGAAGCGTTTGCAAGCTCAGGCTTTCCTCTGTCGCATATGATCGGACCCACAGCTGCGCCCGAGCATTTCTTCTCGGAAATAAGGTCGGCTATGAGATGTCCCTCCGTGCAGTGCACAAGAAGAGGGTCAAGCCCGAACTCCTCGCAAAGCCTGAGTGCGGTCATAATATCGTCCGCACGGTGGCAGTGGAAATGTGCCTTTATCTCCCCTTTGAGCAGAGGGATAAGCGCCTCGCTTTTGATATCGTAATCGGGGGGATCAATATCCACGTCTTTTTCGGCGGCTTCAAGGTCGGACATATATCTTTTCGCCTTGTAAAGTGCCTCACGAATAAGAGCGGCGGTAGCCATTCTCGTCTGAGGAGCCTCCTCACGGTCGTTGTACCATGACTTGGGGTTCTCTCCCAAAGCAAATTTTATGCCGCATACACGGATAAATGCGTCCTCAAGACATCTGCCTGCGGTTTTCAGAGCAATCATATCGCCGCCTATGGGGTTGAGAGAGCCTACTCCCGTCACAACAGAAGTAACGCCCGACATTACTGCGTCGGCAAAATATCCGTCACGGAAGTTAATACCGTCTATCGAGCGGAGATGAGGCATAACAGGGTCGCTGCCCTCGTTTACGTCAATGCCCTCTTCCCCTGCGCCGTCGCCGATAAAACCCATGTGGGTGTGAATGTCGATAAATCCGGGGTACATTCTCAGTCCCTTTGCGTCAATATCCTCAGATGATATGCTGTCGGGTGAGCCGCTTTTTACGGCGGTTATCCTGCCCTTGTCGGAAATGACAGCGTATCCGCAGGGGATGACCTTTCCGCAGACAGGGTGTATCTCAGCGTTATATATTATCATAGAGCAAATTCCTGCTTCCGAACAGCGGCATTATCCAAGGCCGCATTCGTCGTAATCCTTCCAGCGTTCGTTGTAGTTGTAGTTGCTTATCATTCTGTAAGCGATGTAGCCTGCCGAAGCGAGGAAGAGAAATAGCGCACCGATTATAGGTGCTGCTGTAAGAAACAGCTTTCTTGCTTCACGGCGGCTTGGTGATATCGTCTTTTTCATATGACCATTCCTTTCGGGTGTATACTATATAATAAGGTATTCCTTGCCCGTATCTTTGCAGGCTTGATACTATTATATACTGCATTTGAAAATATTGCAAGGGCATAAAGGGACGAATGAGCGTTTTCGGCAAAATTTTTTTGATGAAATAATAAAACAGTCAAATTCGGTATATTATACAAAAAATCAAAATTGATGAAATGGACAGTCAGACAGTGAGATTTTCGGTCAAAAGGAACAAATGTTAAAAAACAATTTATCAGATGTTTCAAAGTCATGCAGAAAAGTTGTCACAGCTTTATACTAAGCGTAAAAAACAGGGTAAAACCTTTGTTTTTTGTGATTTATGAGATTTGACAAAAAATTGGCGGGTTTTCTTTGGAAAATGCTGAATTAATGGTATATATTTCCTGCGTAAAAGCTATAAGTTTACATTTATTGTGAAAAATCAACAAAAACGCCCTTCAAAAAAACTTTGACATAAGCATAAAATTACGTTATAATTACAATATATTCTGCCGTTGTAACCGTTTTGCAATAATTTGCCGAACGGTGGGCTCGGTTGGGTCGAACAGAACATTTTGGTTAAACTATTTGTAAATCTGCGGTCAAAGCAGATAAACTATAATAACCTGTAATATTATAAAGGTGGTAATTTTCGGGTACATGGCAAATACCCAAACCAAGGAGTAAGTTTTATGAATGACAATTTTCAGCATATACATACCGAGAAGAACAGCACTTCTCGGCGCAAAAATATTCTGAAAAAGCTTGGCCGACTCGGCGTGAGCGCTCTCGGAAAATGTGCCGCAGGAGCAGGGGTACTGCTTGCAGCTGCGGTGATATCCATATCTGCGTCCCGTGCCGTTGAGCCTGCTGTTTCCGACATGGCTGAAGTTACCGACTCGGTAGCAGCGGAGGTTGATGCATCGGCTGCTGTAAACGAGGCTGCAGAAGCTGATGAGGATAATTCAGAGTATGTATATGTATCGGATACAGCCGCAGATATCCCCGAGGACGAGGAGCCCGAAGAGGAGGACGACTCTTCCGAGGTTGCGGACGTTGCGGTAAATTCCGCAGCAGCTGCGGACAGCGACGAGCCATACTGCGTTTATGTCAAGGCTGACGGAAAGACCGTAAAGGTAACTGTAGACAGCGAAAGCACCGTTGACGATATTCTCGGCAAGGCAGGCGTTGAGCTTGACAGGGACGACCTTGTAAGCATGGATACCGACGAGATCGTGTCTGCCGATGACAGTATCGTTGTAAGCAGAGTTGAGTATGTTACCGAAATGGAAACAGTTACAATGGACTACGAAACCGAGTACCGTGACGACGAAAACCTTCCCGTGGGAACAACCGAGGTTCTGGTTGACGGACGTGAGGGCGAAGCTGTTATTGAAACGTTAGTCAGATATGTTGACGGCGTTGCCGATTCGACCGAAGTAGTTGCAAAAAATGTTACAAAGCATGCCATTGACCGTGTTATCCTTACGGGAACGATGGAGGAGTCTCAGACTGCTGCGGCAGAAAGCACTGAGCCTTCCGCAAGGACCGTTGAAACGGCTGAGCCTGAGCAGAGCTCCGATGATGATTACATAGAGGATATTACAATGGACGACGATGATGTAAACAGCGCCGCTCCCGAAGCAGTATCCCTTTTGGAAGTTCCCTCGGACATTGAATTTGACGAAAACGGTATTCCGCTTAACTATATCGGCACAGTCACAGGCGAATCCTGTGCATATACCGCAGAGCCCGGAGCTTTGATGTCAACGGGCAAGGAGGTATTTCAGGGATATGTTGCCGTAGACCCCGATATCATTCCCTACGGTTCAAGGCTTTATATTGTTGCCGATGACGGCAGCGTTTACGGTTATGCCATTGCTGCTGATACAGGATATTCCGTTCGTGCAGGTCATATTGTAGTTGACCTGTTCATGAATGAGTATGACGACTGCATTGAGTGGGGCAGAAAGAATGTAACTATTTACATTCTCGGCTGATAAAAACAATTTCTTTATAATCTTTACATACAAACACAGCGCTGTCGGTTTTTCCGACAGCGCTGTGTTTTTTGCATGAAAAACGGGCGGCATACTTTTTGAGTACGCCGCCCGTTAGTTTTATTCTAAAATTACTTTTTCTTTTCGCCGTTTTCGAGAGATGCTCTAATGAAATCCGCAAACAGCTTCTGAGGCTTGTTTGGTCTTGACTTGAATTCGGGGTGGAACTGAACGCCCACGAACCATGGGTGATCGGGAACCTCCACTATTTCAACCAGCCTTTCGTCGGGAGAGATGCCTGCGATAAGCAGACCCTTTGCGGCAAGCTCGTTGCGGTAAGCGTTGTTGAACTCCCAGCGGTGACGGTGACGCTCGTAGATAAGCTCTTCGCCGTATATCTTTCGGCATTTGGAATTTTCCGCAAGCTTGCAGGGGTAAAGTCCCAAACGCATTGTACCGCCCTTTTCGGTAACGTTCTTCTGATCCTCCATGATATCAATAACAGGGTAGGGAGTTTCGCCGAACTCGGTGGAATTTGCTCCCGCATATCCCAGAACGTTTCTTGCATACTCGATAACTGCCATCTGCATTCCAAGACAGATACCGAACAGAGGCACCTTGTTCTCTCTTGCATATCTGATAGATTCGATCATTCCTTCGATTCCACGGTCGCCGAAGCCGCCGGGAACGATGATTCCGTCACATTCGCCGAGGATCTCGGGAGCGGTCTTCTCGGTGATCTCCTCGGAATTTATCCAGCGGATATCCACCTCTGCGTCGTTTACGATTCCGCCGTGACGAAGTGCTTCCGCTACGGAAAGGTAAGCGTCATGAAGCATTACATATTTTCCCACAAGACCTATGGTGACCTTTTTGGTGGCAGCCTTTGTGCGGTTGACCATTTCTATCCATTCGGTAAGATCGGGCTTTCTGTCTTCAAGACCAAGGTGGTGGCAGACAGCCTTTGCAAGGCCTTCCTTTTCAAGCCACAGGGGTACTTCGTAAAGTGAAGGAGCGGTGAGATTCTGAATAACGTCCTCGCTTCTGATATTGCAGAAGAGGGCGATCTTTTTGCGCATATCCTCGGGGATTTCCTTTTCGCTTCGGCAGACGATGATGTTCGGCTGAATGCCGATGGAAAGCAGCTCCTTTGTAGAATGCTGTGTAGGCTTGGATTTCAGCTCCTCGGAGCCTGCGATATAGGGAACGAGGGTAACATGGATATATATTGCGTTTTCACGTCCGACCTCGGTAACGACCTGTCTTATGGCTTCAAGGAAGGGTGTGGATTCGATATCGCCCACCGTTCCGCCTATTTCGGTTATAACAATGTCCGTGCCCGTTTCCTTTCCCACACGGTATACCTTGTCCTTTATCTCGTTGGTGATGTGGGGAATGACCTGAACAGTTCCGCCGAGGTAATCTCCTCTTCTTTCCTTGTTGAGTACGGTCCAGTAGATCTTTCCCGTGGTAACGTTTGAGTTGACGGAGAGATTTTCGTCTACGAAACGCTCGTAATGACCAAGGTCAAGGTCGGTTTCCGCACCGTCGTCGGTAACGAATACCTCGCCGTGCTGATAAGGTGACATTGTGCCGGGGTCAACGTTTATATATGGATCAAATTTCTGAATAGTAACTCTGTATCCTCTCTGCTTGAGCAGTCTGCCCAGTGACGCTGCCGTAATACCCTTGCCCAGACCCGAAACAACGCCGCCTGTTACGAAAATGTACTTGATTGGCATTTTACTTTTTCCTCCATTCAAAAAATATCATGTTTTTCTGTGTTTTCCGATAATAAAACATATTGAATTTAATTATACCATTTCTTTTGTGAAAAAGCAAGGGTTTTCAGCTGAATTTTGCATGTATATATTATATGCATATAATATTGCGCAGAAATTGTACTTTTAACGATTAACTGCCGAAGAACGGGGAAAACTTTTTACGGAATATTTTTTCGGAAAGGGTGTTAATATTTGAATAGCCGCAGACATTCGTCGAGAGCCGTATATTTTCTGAAAATAGCGTCGGTTTTTATTATGTCCGCTTTTGCCGTGGCGGCAGGGGGCTGTATTGTCAGCGTGAACTGCCATAACTCCATGTACAGCGACAAGATAGAGCTTTTTGCCGTCCATGAAAAGGGTGACGGCATTGTTGTCACATTGGCAGGGGAGGATTATTACTTCGGAAAATAGAAAACAGTGCGAAAGTTTTTCCGCACTGTCATCTTGTCAAAAAGCTGTAATATATAGGTGTTACTGCGTCAAAAACGTTCCACAGGAACGTTTTTGAGGAAAAGTAATTTCATTCTT